>DATAZV010000194.1:0-23644 GCA_036271855.1 Burkholderiales bacterium | reverse complement strand
ACCCCCGGGAAGAGGGAAGTGCCGTGCATTCTACGTGATTGGCCATCATCCCTCGATGGCCATGGCGCTGCGGTGCTCCCGGGGGACCCGCGACCGCCGACGGCGCTTTACCAGTCCTTCAGCTTGACCCGGATCCGCGCTACCGCCTGGCTGTGCAATTGGCAGATGCGCGATTCGGTGACGCCCAGAACCGCGGCGATTTCCTTGAAATTGAGTTCCTGCTCGTAATACAGGCCCATCAGCATCTTTTCCCGCTCCGGCAAGCCCTCGATGGCGGCAACCAGGGATCTCTTGAAGCGTGCATCCTTCAGTTGTTCAAGAGGATCAGAGCCGCTGGTAACGGAATTGCGATCCAGGAAGGGCTCGTTGTCGTCCTCGCTGTCGATCTCGTCGAAGTGCACCAACTGTGCGCCGCGGGCCTCGGCCAGCATTTCCTGGTAGTCGGAAAGCGATACATCCATCTCCTTGGCGACTTCGAGCTCGGCCGGCGGGCGGCCCAGGCGATGCTCGAGCTTGCCGATCGCCTTTTCGATGTCGCGCTGCGCCTTGCGCACCCCGCGCGGCATCCAGTCGTTGGAGCGCAGTTCGTCGAGCATCGCCCCCTTGATGCGCTGGCTGGCATAGGTTTCGAATTGCGCACCGTGGCCTTCCTCGAAGCGCCCGGCGGCATCCATCAGGCCGATCATTCCGGCCTGGATCAGGTCGTCGGCCTGCACCGAGGCCGGCAGGCGCGCGAGCAGATGATGGGCCATGCGCTTGACCAGGGGGACGAACTGCTCGATTTTTTGGTTGCGTTCAAGAACGCCGGTAGCCGTATACATGTCGTGGAAGACTCCTGCTATGGGCAAGCCTGGGATTAATTGGATTGGGTGAATTCGTTGTCGTCGGCGATGCATTCGGCCACGCGCCAGGCGCGGCTTTCCTGCGCCACCCGGTGCATCACGCGAACCGCCTCGGGATAGGCCTGGGCGGCGAGAGAGCGCCCCAGCAGGACGCCATTGGCGGTGGGCGGGACGTTGCCCGCGTAGTCGACTTGCAGCGCCAGGAAGCGGCGTGCCGCCTCGGCGATCTTGGCGCAGACCGCGCGCGCCGCGCGCTCGCTGGCGGCGCCGTTGACCAGCACGCGAAAGGCGGGCGTGGCGGCCGCACCGGCATACGCCTGCTTGATCGCGGCGTAGGCGGCGGTGAGGTCGCTGTCGCCGACGCCGGCGACCAGCAGGTTGGCCGAAGATGCCTCCAGGGCAGGCAGCCACAGGTTGCCGGCGGGAGTCAGCGTGCCGACCAGATTGAGCACCAGCGTATCGGCGGGTTCGGAGAGATTCAGAAATCCGGTAAAGAACTGGTCGCCGGCAGCATCGGCGGCGATCAGCGACGGCAGGCCGGCGGCCACTGCGACGTAACGCAGATTGGGCGCGGTGCGCACGGCGACGCCGTCGAACTCGTGCTTGCCCTCGATCAGGGCGAGCAAATCGTGGCGCGGCTTGGCGCCCAGCGGCCGCGCGGCGGCGCCGCTCTCGTCCAGCAGGATCACCCGCTGCCCGGTGGCGGCAAGCTCGCGCGCCAGCAACGCGGCGGCCGCGCCTTGCGCGGCCGGGTCACCTGCCGGCAGTACCGGCAAGATGCGCAAGGCGCGGCGCTTGAACAGCGAGCGCAGGCCGGCAGCCTGGTCCCGCGGCGGCACCTCGGAGCGCGAATTGGATGCGGCGAGACTCATGTGCGCGCTCTCAAGCATGGGCCGGCTGGGAGATGGCACGCAACGGCACTTCGTCGTCGCGCAGCGCGAATACGGAGTCGGCCGCCGATTTCAGCGAGCGATGGATCAGCGCCTGCGCCTTGGCCGGATGCAGGTCTTCGGGCACGCGCTGGCCGTTGGAGACGTAGTAGACATTGAGGGTGTGGCGCATCGCGGTGTCGAGCACGGGCCCAAGCTTGGCGGCCTCGTCGATCTTGCTGAAAATAGCGCCGCTCAATGGGCGCGCACCGGCGGCGCGGCCCTGGTAGGCGCGGGCGACATCGTCCAGGGTTTCGGCCTGGGCGGCGGCGTTGAGCAGCAGGATGCGCTGCACCTGCGGCAGGTCAAGCAGGTTGATCTGCTCGGCCAGGCGGCTGTCGCGCTGGCCCATGCCGGTGGTGTCGATCAGGATCAGGCGCTTGCCGCGCAGGGTGCTAAGCGCCGCCTCAAGCTCGGGCAGGGACTGCGCGGAGTGCACCTTGACGCCCAGGATCTTGCCGTAGATCGCAAGCTGGTCGAAGGCGCCGATACGATAGCTGTCGGTGGTGATCAGGCCGAGTGATTGCGCGCCGTACTTGACCACGCAGCGCGCGGCCAGCTTGGCGATGGTGGTGGTCTTGCCGACGCCGGTGGGGCCGACCAGGGCATAGGTGCCGCCGGCTTCGACCAGGTCGCGGCTGCTGTCGGCGCAGTGCAGATTGCGCGACAGCACCTCACCCAGCCACTTGCGCGATTGCGCTTCACTCAGGTCGTCCGGCAGCTTGTCGACCACCGTGCGGGTGACAGTGGCGGAAAAGCCGGCGTCGGACATTTCGCGCCAGAACTTCATCGCCAGGGGCCGGCGCTGGCTCATGTCGCGGAACGCGAAGCCTTGCAGCTGGCTTTGCAGCATCGCCTTCATCGCCTTGACTTCGTCCAGCAAACGCTGCTCGTTGCCGTTGGAAGGCGTGGCCAGTGACGGCATCGGGCGTGACGGCGCGGGTGCCGCAGCGGCAGTAACCGGGGCGACAGGAGCAACAGCAGGCGCCGCGGCAGGCCGCGGTGCGGCCGGCGCAGCGACCGGCGCGGCCGTGGGGGCCGGGGCCGCCTTGCCTGGGGCGCGCCGCATTGCGCGTACTGCGGGCATGCCGGCAAACGGGTTGTCGGAACGGACACGCGCTGGTTGCCGCGCTGCCGGTGCTGCGGGAGCTTCGGGAACCTCGGCTTGATCCAGGTGTGCGGCGAAGTCTTTCAGGGTCTGGTAGCTGGGCGCCACGGGTGCCGCGGCGACGCTGCGCGCCGGGGCGCGGAACGCGGGGCGCTGCAGCAGTCGCTGTTCGGCGCGCGGCTCGCCGCGGGGCGCGGGGGGGGCAGCAGCGAACGGCGTCGCCGGGCTACCGGCGGATGCAAATCCGGGTGCGGCAAACGGGTTGGCCATCGACGGGTGCGGACGCGCCGGCGGCTCCGGCGCGCGCATGGCCGCGGCCGGGCGGCCTTGCGGGCCCGCGGCACGCGCGGGCTGGGCCGCCGGTTGCGGCAGCCTGGCCGGCACCGGCTCGGGCTGGGGTTCAAGGGCTTCGACCGCGTTCTCCACCATGGCGAGAATTTCCACACCGGCGGCGACCTTGCGATTCGAAATGACCAGGGCATCGGGCCCGAGTTCATTCTTCATCTTCTGCATGGCCTCGCGCGAGGTGGGAGCAACAAATTTTTTCATCAGCATGGCGGTACCCTCTTAAGCGGCTTTTCGGTGGTTCGTTGTGCTTGGTTGGAAAATGGTCAGGCGGGCAGCGAGCCGCGCGCGCCAACGACGGCGGCGACGCGGATGGTGCAAGCCTCGGGAACTTCGGCGTGGGCAATAACTTTCAGGCGCGGCGCGGCGCGGCGGGCCATGCGGGCCAGGGCGACGCGCAGGCGATCCGGCACCAGCAGCGCCGGCGGCTGGCCCAGGGTGTCCATGCGCTGCGCGGCGCTGGTCAGCTCGCGCATCATGTTTTCGGCCAGGCCGGGCTCGATTGCCAGGGTGTCGCCGGTGGCGCTGGCAGCCTGCGTGAGCGCGCGCTCCAGGTCAGGTTCGAGCACCAGCATTTCGATTTCGCGCGCCGGGCCGTAGAGCATCTGCATGATGGCGCGGCCCAGCGAAATGCGCACGTGGGCGGAGAGTTCGGCCGGGTTGGTGGTCTTGGAAGCGGCCTCGGTCAGGGATTCGACGATGGTGCGCAGGTCGCGGATGTGCACGCCTTCTTCCAGCAGGTTCTGCAACACACGCTGCAGGGTGGCCAGGGGCACCAGTTTGGGCATCAGGTCGTCGATCAGCTTGGGCGCCAGCTTGTTGAAGTGGTCGACCAGGGCTTGTGTTTCGGCACGGCCGAGCAACTGGGCGGCATGCGACTGCATCAGGTTGTTCAGATGGGTGGCGACGACGCTGCCGGCATCGACCACGGTGTAGCCGGAAGCCAGTGCCTGGTCGCGGAAGGCGGACTCGATCCATACCGCCGGCAGGCCGAAGGCCGGGTCCTTGCCCGCGGTGCCCGGCAGGACGCCGGTGGCGCCGCCCGGATTGATCGCCATGTGCAGGCCGGTGAAGACTTCGCCTTCGCCGATCACCACACCCTTGAGGATGACGCGGTAACCGGAGGGCTTCAGTTCGAGGTTGTCGCGGACGTGCACTTGCGGTGGCAGGAAGCCGACCTCTTGCGCGAATTTCTTGCGGATCGCCTTGATTCGCTTGAGCAGATCGCCGTCCTGGCTGGCATCGACCAGCGGAATCAGGCGATACCCAACCTCAAGACCCAAAACGTCGACCGGCACCAGGTCGTCCCAGGTGGCTTCCTGCTTGTCGGGCGAGACGATCGGCGTGGCCGGCACCAGGCTTTGCTCGCGTTTGCCCGCCTGGCTGCGCCACCAGCCGAACCAGCCGGCGCCGGCGCCGAAGGCCATGAAGGCGAAGTGCGGCATGCCGGGAATCAGGCCCAGCAGGATCAGCACGCCGCCGGTGACCATCATGGTCTGCGGGTTGGAAGCGAGCTGGCGCACGATTTGCGCGCCCATGTCTTCCTTGTTGTCGTCGTCGGCGCCGACGCGGCTGACCACCAGACCCGCGGCGATCGAGATCACCAGCGCCGGAATCTGCGCGACCAGGCCGTCGCCGATGGCCAGCAGCACGTAGTTGTTGGCCGCGGTGGCCAGCGACAGGTCGTGCTGCACCATGCCGATGATCAGGCCGCCGATGATGTTAATGAAGAGGATCAAAATGCCGGCGACGGCATCGCCGCGCACGAATTTGGAAGCGCCGTCCATGGCGCCGTAGAAGTCGGCTTCCTGGGCGATTTCGCTGCGGCGCTTGCGTGCCGTTTTTTCGTCGATCAGGCCGGCGTTCAGGTCGGCGTCGATCGCCATCTGCTTGCCCGGCATGGCATCCAGGGTGAAGCGCGCGCTGACTTCGGCGATACGCCCGGCACCCTTGGTCACCACCACGAAGTTGATCACGATCAGGATGGCGAACACCACCAGGCCGACGGCGAAGTTGCCGCCCACCAGGAAATGGCCGAAAGCTTCGATCACCTTGCCGGCGGCGTCCGGCCCGGTATGGCCATGCAGCAGCACAATACGGGTGGAAGCGATGTTGAGCGACAGGCGCAGCAGCGTGGTCAGCAGCAGCACCGTGGGAAAGGCAGCGAAATCCAGCGGGCGGTTGGCGTAGACCGCGGCCAGCAGCACGACCAGGCCCAGCGCGATGTTGAAGGTGAAGAACAGGTCGAGGAGGATCGCCGGCAAGGGCAGGATCATCATCGCCAGCATCATCACGACGAACAGTGGCGCGGCCAGGCCGCCCCAGGGGATGTTGCGCAGCGTCGCGCGGTTGAAAGCGAGCGCGCTCATGCCGCGGCCCCCTGGTTAAGTGGATCGAGTTCGGCCGGCACCAGGATCTCGGTGGGCGCCTGCGGCTTGCGCCCGCCGGTCATGCTGCGCAGTTGGAACACATAGGCCAGCGCCTGGGCCACGGCGTTGAACAAGGCAGCGGGAATTTCCTGCTCCAGCTCGGCGTGGGCATACAGCGCGCGCGCCAGCGGCGGTGCTTCGAGCAGCGGTACACCGTGTTCGGCGCCGAGTTCGCGGATGCGGGCGGCCACTTCGTCGGCGCCCTTGGCAACCACCTTGGGGGCGCGCATGGTGTCGCCGTCGTAGGCCAGGGCAACGGCGTAGTGCGTCGGGTTGGTGACGATGACATCGGCTTTCGGCACGTTGCTCATCATGCGGCGGCGCGCAGCCTCGCGCTGGCGCTGGCGGATCTTGCCCTTGATGTGCGGATCGCCGTCGGTTTCCTTGGCTTCGCGCTTGACTTCTTCGCGCGACATGCGCAGACCCTTGGCGTGGCGCCACAATTGCAGGGGCACATCGGCAACGGCCACCAGGATCAGGGTGGCGGCGACGAACAAAAAGTCTTTGAGGATGGTGCTGCCGGCCATGTCGAAACCGGCACCGGGATTCTGCGACAAGGGCGTCACCAGGCCGGCGCGGTCGCGCCATACCACCCAGGCGGCTGCGCCGCCGACCAGGCTGACCTTGGCCAGCGACTTCAGCAACTCGGTCAGTCCATTGACCGAGAACATATTGGACAGGCCCTTGAGCGGATTCATGCGGTTGAAATCCGGGGCCATCGATTGGGTGGTGAACAGCCAGCCGCCAATGGCCAGTTGCGAGCAGGAAGCGGCGACGAACAGCGTGGCCAGCACCGGCAGGGCGATGAGGATGCCGTGCCAGGCCAGATGGCCGGCCTGCTCCATTGCAACGTGGGTATCGAAGGCGCTGGCGCGCGTCAGGGTGAGGCCGTTTTGCAGGAATTCGGCGCTCTCATGCATTAGCCCGGGGCCATTCATCAGCATGGCGGTGGCGCCGGCGATCAGCAGGACGGCCGTGGTCAGTTCACGCGAACGGGGAACCTGGCCGCGTTCGCGCGCCTCGTCCAGCCGCTTCTGCGAGGCTGGTAATTCCCGTTCGGTATCCTGCTCATCAGCCATTGCGGGCCTCATTGATTAACGGCTCCATTGTCCGTATCCATGAGGCTGGGCAAGCTCGAAATAACAGGGGGAAAAGCGCCCTAATCAGGGGGTGGGACCCCTGTCTCCAGGTCTAGAGTGGACTCATGCCGCACTCCATGCGGCACCAAAAAACATCAATCTAGTCAAGGAGTTAGTGATGGAACATGCAAACCGCGCCGGCTTCGCTGGCTATAGCTGGGCCGAAGACCACGCCGAAGGCGATTTCGCCTCCCTGGCCATCAAACACGCCCTCAACCAGGTAAGCGATGCCGAAGACGGCGAGACCCTGGACGAAGAGTGGTTCGAGGACGACTTGAGCTCGCTGATCCGCAATCGCCCCAGCCGCCAGGTCCGCCCCAACTAAACCCCTGGCCAACGCAGTTCAAGCCCGCCCGGCGCCGCCGCAGGCGGGCTTTGTTTTTGTTGCGACGGGTTTGGTGCGCATGGCCCCGGCGCACAGCGTTGCGCAAGCCGGTTCGGCGCCACGGCGCCGAACCGGCTTGCAATGGGGCAGGCGGCTCAGACCCGCCCTTGCAGCATCTCGTGCATTTCGAGCACCAGAACCACCACGCCTTCGCCCGAAAGCGTGGCGCCTGTGACACCCTTGGGCTTGATGCCTTCGAGCGGCTTGATCATCACCTCGTCCTGGCCGACAAAGCTGTCGACGGCCAGCACGTAGGCCTTGTCGCCGGAGGTTGCCACGACGCCCACCAGGGATTCGCCGGTTTGCGGGCGGTCCAGGAGGTCGGACAGTTGCATCACCGGCAGCGCCTCGCCGCGCACCACCAGGGTGGGCTGGCCGGATACATGTTGCAGGTTTTCCGGCAGGATGCTGATGATCTCGCGCACCGCAGTCAGCGGCATGGCGAAGGTCTGGCCGCCCTGCTTCATCATCAACACCGGCAGGATCGCCAGGGTCAGCGGCAGGGAAATCGTCACTTTCGAGCCCTCGCCGACCTTGGAAGACAGGTCGATGCGGCCCTTCAGGCGGCGGATGTTGGTCAGCACCACGTCCATGCCGACGCCGCGGCCCGATACTTCGCTGATTTCGCTCTTGGTGGAAAAACCCGGGAGGAAAATCAGGTTCAGGCTGCCGCGCTCGTCCAGGGTATTTGCTTCTTCGGCGCTGATCAGGCCCTTTTCCACCGCCTTCTGGCGCAGGACATCGGCGCGCATGCCGCGGCCATCGTCGGTGATTTCGATGATGATGTGGTCGCCGGCCTGGCGTGCTGCCAGGCGGATGGTGCCGCGCGCCGGCTTGCCGACGGCCTCGCGGTCGGCCGGGGTTTCCAGACCATGATCGACCGAATTGCGCACCAGGTGCACCAGCGGATCGTTGAGTTCCTCGAGGATGGTCTTGTCGACTTCGGTGTCGGCGCCCTCGATGATCAGTTCGCAGTCCTTGCCAAGGGTACGCGCGACGTCGCGCGCCAGGCGGCTGTATTTCTGGAATACCCGGCCCACCGGCTGCATGCGCGCCTTCATCACCGCCGATTGCAGGTCGGAGACCAGCATGTCGAGCTGGCCGAGTACCGTGTCCAGGGTCTTCAGGGTGTCGCCGCCCTGGGCGCCGCGGACCATATCGGTACGCAGGCAGTTCAGGCGGTTTTTGGTCAGGCCGATCTCGCCCGAAAGATTGAGAATCTGGTCAAAGCGCGTGGTGTCGACGCGCATGGTGCCGTCTTTGCCGACGTTGCCGCCACTGGGCGGGCCACCGGCGCCAGGCCGTGGCGCGCGCACCACCGGTGCGTGCTCCTCCGCGCGTTGCGGCAGCGCGGCAGGCGCCACCAGCAGCACCGGCTTGCCCTCCGCATCCTCAGTCTTGCCGGTGAGCACATGGTACAAGCCGCCCCAGTCGAACTCGCCGTTCGCCGGCGCCTGCGCCACCGCAGCGGGTACCGCTGCCACAGTTGCCGCCGCCGCCGGCTTCTTGCGCACCGGTGCCTCGCCCTTCAGGCAGGTATCGAGCGCTTCCAGAAGTTCGGCCGGCGCCGGCTGCGGCGAGGTAAAGCCGGACATTTCGCCCATCATGCGCTTGACTTCGCCGGTGGCGGCGAGGATCACGTCAAGCATTTCGGGCGTCAGGCTGAGCTTGTCGCTGCGAAACTGGTCGAACAGGTTTTCGGTGCGATGGCACAGTTCGACCATCGCCGGGGCGTCAAGAAAACCGGCGCCGCCCTTGATGGTGTGAAAGCCGCGGAAGATCGTGTTCAGCAGGCCCTTGTCCTGGACGTTGTGCTCGAGTTCGACCAGCTTCTGGTCGACATCGTCGAGCAACTCCCCGCCTTCGGTCAGGAAATCCTGCAACAGGTCTTGCATATCGGTAAGAGCGTTCATTGCAACCCTTTGGCTTAAGCCTTGTGCTTTTTGTGCGTGTATCGATCGCCGGCTTAGAAGCCGAGGCTGGCGAGGAGGTCGTCAACCTGCCCCTGGTTGGTCACCACGTCGTCGCGCTTGGCGTCGATCACCGGGCCGTTGAGCCAGGTGGATTCGACTTCCTCGCGCTTCTCCGGCGGGGTGGCGTCGATCAGCAGCTTGACCAGCTGGTCTTCGATGTTTTGCGCAATGCTGGCAATCTTGTTGACCACCTGGCCGGTCAGGTCGTGAAAATCCTGCGCCAGCATGATGTCGGTGAACAATGCGCCGGCGCTGCCGGTGCGTTCCGGCAGCCCGCGCAGGAAATCGTGCGTCTGCGTGGCGGTGCTCTTGAACTGCTCCAAGGTCATGCGGCCGGCAAACAGGTCGTCCCAGCCATGGGCCAGACCGGTTGCTTCCGATTCGAGCTGCTGCTGGATTCCCAGGCCGAGTTCGGCCTTGGTCAGCGCCTTTTCGGCGGCCTGGCCGGTCAGGTTGGCAATATAGGTCAGGCGCGCACGGGCGTCCGGCAAGGCGCCGATGGCGTTGTCGATGCCCTTGTCGTAGCCGAGCTCGCGCAGGGCGTCATGCAGGTTGCGCGTCAGCATGCCGACACGCTTGAAAATATCGTAGGGCTCGCCATCGGCGCCATCATCGGCGGCCGCCGGCGCGGGCGCGGCAGCGCCGGCGTCAGCCGCTGCTACGGGTGCGGAGACGGACTGCTCATTGCTGGCGCGCTGATCGGCAATCTGATCGAACAGGGCTTCGAGGTCTTCGGGGGAATTTTCGAGTACGGCGCTCACGTTGACACCTTAGCCTTTCATTTTTTCTATGATCTTGTTGACCTTCTCTTCCAGCGTCGCCTTGGTGAAGGGCTTGACGATGTAGCCGGCAGCGCCCGCCTGGGCGGCCGTCACGATGTCTTCCTTCTTCGCCTCGGCGGTGACCATCAGCACCGGCAGGTGCTTGATGGTGGCGTCCGCCTTGATCTGGGTGAGCAGCTCGAACCCGTTCATGTTCGGCATGTTGATGTCGGAGACGACAAAGTCGAACGCACCGCCCCTGAGCTTGACCAGCGCGGCGGCGCCGTCTTCGGCCTCGTCAGCATTGGTGTAGCCGATTTCCTTCAGGAGGTTGCGCACGATGCGGCGCATGGTCGAGAAGTCATCGACGATGAGGAATTTCATTTCAGTGGTCATGGGGCAGCTCCTTCATCAAGCGTGTTGCAGCATCCCGGAGATCATCTTGGCCAGATCTTCGGGGTTGAACTTCGGCACGTAGGCGTCGACACCGACCTGCTGGCCGAGCTTCTGGTTGGCCACGGAAGACAGCGATGAATGCATCAGCACGGGGATGCCGGCGAAACGCTTGTCGTCCTTGATGTGGCGGGTCAGGACATAGCCGTCCATCTCGGGCATCTCGGCGTCGGTCAGGATCAGGCCGATCGATTCCTTGACGGTCTTCTTTTCCAGGTCCGAGCGGCTGGCCAGGGCGGAAAGCTTGTCCCAGGCTTCCTTGCCGTTGATCGCGTACTGGTAGGGCAGCTTCATCTTGTCCAGCACTTCCATGATCTTCTTGCGCGCCAGACCGGAGTCGTCGGCGAAGAAAATGGTGGCCTGGGTCTTTTCCTCGACCGGGTCGAGATGCGGCACCACGTCTTCACCGATGACGTTGGACAGGATCTGCTCGACGTCGAGGATGGACACCAGCTTGCCGCCGGGCAATTCGGTAATCGCGGTGATCAGGCCGACCGCATTGGAGGCCATGCTCTGGGGCGACTTCACCAGTTCCCAGTCGACGCGGACGATGCGGTCGACGTCGGCCACCAGGAAGGCCTGGGTGTGGCTGGAGAATTCGGTGATGATCAGCTTGGTGCGCTCGCCGGCAAACGGCAGGTTCAGGCAGGTAGCCAGGTCGATCACCGGAATGATGCTGCCGCGCAGGGAGATGATGCCTTCCACCCCCGCCGGCATGTTCGGCGTCTTGGTGATGGGCATGGTCTCGCAGACCTCGCGCACCTTGAACACGTTGATGCCGAAGTTTTCCTTGCCGCCGAGGGCGAACAACAGCAGTTCCATTTTATTGGAACCCGCCAGGCGTGCCTTTTGGTCGATCATGTTCAGGAGTTGGTAGTCGCTATGTCCCATTTGGTTTGCTCCGTTTTAAAAATAAGATGTTGGTTGCGGTTTAAGGCTTGGTTTATCGCGGCAGGGTCGGTGTCAATGTCACCGGCCTGATCGGGGTAATTGCTGGGATCGTATTGGCCCCAACTGCCGGTACGGCTGCCGATACAGCCGCGGGCACGGGTGGTGCGGCACCGGGCGCAGCGCCGGCACCGCTCCCCGGAGTCACTATGAGAGGCATTGCCGCCCGCGGCGCCAGTGCCTGCGCGGCACCTGCATCGCCCACTTCGACGGCCGGGCCTTCATGGGTCACTGCCTCTTCGGCCTCGCGGTTCATCACAATGATGCTGATGCGGCGGTTGGTCGGGTCCAGCGGGTCGGCCTGGACGAAAGGCACCGAGGAAGCCAGCCCGACCACACGCAGGATCTTGCTTTCGTCCATGCCGCTGGCAATCAGTTCGCGGCGTGCGGCATTGGCGCGATCGGCCGAAAGTTCCCAGTTGCTGTAACCGCGGTCGCCACCCGAATAGGGCGCGGCATCGGTGTGCCCGGAGAGCGTCAGCTTATGGTCGACACCGGCCAGGGCGCGGCCGATTTCACGCAGGATTTCGCGGGTATAGTCTTTCAGCGCGGCGCGGCCGGAATCGAACATCGGACGGTTCTGCTCGTCGACGATCTGGATGCGCAGGCCCTCGGCAGTGATGTCGAGGCGGATCTGGTTCTTGAATTGCCACAGGGAAGAGTTGGCACTGATCGCCGCTTCGATGCGGGCTTTCAGCTCTTCCAGCTGCGCGCGCTCCTCGCGCTGGAATTCGGCCTTGGCCGCCTGCAGGTTCATGGCGCGGTGTTCGGGGGCGTTCTCGCCGCTTTTCACCTGGCCGGACTGGCGTGTCAGGTCCTGGCCGCCGCCGTTGATGATGGAGGAACTGTCGCCGGAACCCGAGCCGCCCTGCATCGCCACCTTGAGCGGCGAGTTGAAATAGTCAGCGATGCCCTTGAGGTCGCCCTTGGAAGTCGAGCCGAGCAGCCACATCAGCAGGAAAAAGGCCATCATCGCCGTGACGAAGTCGGCGTAAGCGATTTTCCACGCACCACCGTGATGGCCGCCGGCCACCTTCTTGATGCGCTTGATGACGATGGGCTGGAGCGGCGCATTGCCGTCCTTGCCCTTCGAATCTGCCTTGGCCATGACGTTCCTATTTGCCCTTGCTTTGCTTGACGTGTTGCTCCAGCTCGACGAAGGTCGGCCTCTCGGTGGAGTACAGGACTTTACGGCCGAACTCGACTGCAACTTGAGGGGCATAGCCGTTCATGCTGGCCAGCAGGGTCACCTTGACGCACTCGAACTGCTTCGAGCTTTCGGCAAGCTTTTGTGTCAGCAGACCTGCCAGCGGGCCGACAAAGCCATAGGCCATCAGGATGCCCATGAAGGTACCGACCAGGGCGCCGCCGATCTTTTCCCCGAGGATTGCAGGCGGCTCGCCGACCGAGCCCATCACATGCACCACGCCCATCACCGCGGCGACAATGCCGAAGGCCGGCAGGCCGTCGGCGACCTGCTGGATCGCATGCGCGGGCACTTCACCTTCGTGATGGTGGGTTTCCAGTTCCTGGTCCATCAGCGACTCGATTTCCATCGGGTTGAGGTTGCCGCTGACCATCATGCGCAAATAGTCGGTAATGAACTCGACCAGGTGATGGTCGGCGAGAATGGCCGGATATTTGGAAAACAGCGAGCTGCTCTCGGGGTTTTCGACGTCTTTTTCGATCGACATCAGCCCTTCCTTGCGGATTTTCGACAGCAGCTCATACATCAGGCCCATCAGGCTGAGGTAGCGTTCCTTGGTGAATTTGGATCCGCCCAGCACGCTGGGCAGTATGCGCAGGGTGGCCTTGGTCACCTTGCCGGTGTTGGTGACGACGAAAGCGCCGATCGCCGCGCCGAGAATGATCAGCAGCTCAAAAGGCTGCACCAGGGCGCCGAGGTGGCCCCCGCCGGCCGTGTAGCCGCCAAGCACGCACCCTACAATGAGGATATACCCGACAATGACCAGCATGCTGTTCGCCCGTGTTGTACGTAAATTGAGGTTGCGCAACGCAGCGCCGGATGTCCGACCCCCGCGGGCCGCGCATCTTTTGCCAACAACAGCAATTTATCAACCGGGGAGCAGGACCTATCGGCCAAAAAGGGGGGCGATCTCCCGCCATTTCTCGACGGGAATTTCTCGTACTTCCAGGCCGGACAAAGTGTCATCAGCAAAATCTTGCTGTTCTTCGGTGGCGGTAACCACATCGGGCGGCTCTTCGCCCGGTACGCGCCAGTGTCCTGAAATCGTGTATTCCAGGAGGCGGCGGGCAGGAGAGAATGTTTCATCCGCAGCCCGGACTGCCGGTTCGTCCGATGACTCGCGGTTTTGCGGGTCCGCCAGCAGATTTTCTTCCGTACCCGGCTGGACGGCCGGGCCATCGGCGGCGGCAAGGGTCAGCCAGCGTCCGCTACGGGTGTAGTCAAGCAGGCACCGCATGTTCGACCTCGCATCCACTTGTTCGGGACGGGGGCGGGCCCGGCTACGGCCGGGCGGCCGCTTTCAGACCGCCACCGCCACAACCGCTTCTTCGGCCAGCGCTTCATTGGCTTCGACGACTTGCACTTTAGCCTGGTGCTGATGGGTGCCATGGCTGCACTTGGTCTTGCCGGCGCGCGAAGGCATGTTGCACAGGCCGCATACGTAGTCCTTGGTCAACTCAAACGTGTGCACCACGAAATGTCCCTTGCATTCCTTGCAGCCGGTGGTGGTGAGCATGCCGGCATCGACAAACTTGACCAGGCGCCAGGCGCGGGTGATCGACAACACTTCGGGCATCTCCAGCTGGACCAGGTACTCGCGATACAGCTTGTAGGCACGGATCACGGCTTCGATCTCGTCGATTTCGCTGGAGGTGATCAGCGACTGGTACAGATTCATGAACAGCGATGCATGGATGTTCGGCTGCCAGGTCATGAACCACTCGGTCGAGAAGGGCAGCATGCCCTTGGGTGGCGACTTCTTTTGAATCTCTTTATACAGCTTGAGGAGGCGTTCGCGCGACAGGGTGGTTTCGGATTCGAGCACCTGCAGGCGGGCGCCCAGTTTGATCAGGTCGGAAGCCAGGCCGATTTGGCGGGCTTCGCCGAGGACGGTTTTGGTTTTTTTCATTTACGCCACCTCGACCGCTTTGCCTGCCATCAGGATGGCGGCGTGCATGCCTTGCGCGGGGGATTGGTCCTTGGTGTGCGACAGGAGCAGGTTCCACACCACGCTGTCGTCGAAACGGAAGCGGCACATCAGCATGTTGGAACCGGCAATCTTCAGCAGCTGGCCGGCGGTCAGCTGTTCGATGATTCCGGCGACATCTTCGGAGAGACCCAGGCGAACCAGGGATTCGGCACGGTCGGCACGGATCATGTTCTGCGCCAGGATCAGGTAGGAAAGATTCGCTTCGCGGATCTCGTTATGCAGGTTCTGGATGTTCATTTTCGCGGCCCTCGGTGGTTTGGTTTGTGTGTCGACTGATGTGTGTTTCAGTGACGCCATTGTGTTTGCCGGGCCGATTTTTCTTAATTGGAAGTCCTCTGCGTCTTGCGTGCGAACAACAATGCGCCAATTCCTAGGCGCGCGCGCCGCTTCTGCTTAAGGGAAGTGGATGGAGACGTGTCGGAATACTTCCTACACGCTGTTACGCCTTCTCAGGCAAAGCCAATAACCACTTCAGGAAACCCTTTTAACTATCTGTTATGAAAAGGGATTTCTTGGACGGGCGCAGGACTCGAAAACCCCGCAAGCCAGCCGGAATACGCCTGCCAGACACGGGGGAAGCCCCCGTGCAGCCCCTATCTATATAGGAATTCCTATCCGACAGGACAGCACTATAGGCTGCCGGATTACGTCCGGTCGAAGGAATAACGGCAGCAAGCGCCATTTATTTAGGGCTTGCGTTGCGCGCAGAACAAATATATTTGCATGACGACACCAATGGCAGCGGCACCGCCTCAGGTTATTCCCGCGT
The DNA here is from genome assembly GCA_036271855.1 of Burkholderiales bacterium. GTDB lineage: Bacteria > Pseudomonadota > Gammaproteobacteria > Burkholderiales > JAEUOS01 > JAQGMJ01. The sequence goes on along the minus strand of DATAZV010000194.1, from coordinate 8,366 downwards.
TTGATCCATGCGCGGAGGCGTTTTGCTTCGGGGAATGCCTCGAAAGAAACTCCAAGGTGCCGGAAACGAGCGCGCCGTAGGGCTGTAATGCGGCGAGAAGCCAGGCAGCATGCAGCACGCGCGAGCGCAACAGCACATTTACTTAATGCAACTCATATCCGGATAAAGGAGAATCACCATGGCAGCAACCATCAACACCAATACTGCGTCGCTGATCGCGCAATTGAATCTGTCCAACTCGAAGACTTCGCTGCAGACTTCCGTGCAGCGCCTGTCTTCCGGCCTGCGCATCAATACCGCGGCCGACGACGCCGCCGGCCTGGCGATCGCCACCCGCATGAATTCGCAGATCATGGGCATGGGCGTGGCCATGCGCAACGCCAACGACGGCATCTCGCTGGCGCAAACCGCCGACGGCGCGCTCTCTTCGGTCAATGACGCCCTGCAGCGCATGCGCGAACTGGCGGTGCAGGCCCGCAACGCCACCAACGGCTCGTCCGACCGCAACTCCCTGGACCAGGAATTCGGCCAGCTCGCCGATGAAGTCCAGCGTGTTCTCGGCGGCACCACCTTCAACGGCCAGGCCATTCTCGGCGCCCAGGCCGGCACCCAGGACTACCAGATCGGCGCCGGCACCACCAGCAACGACTTGATCTCCGTCACCACCACCGACATGACCTCCAGCGCCACCATCACGGCGGTAGCGGGCACCGACAACGCCGGCACCGGCCGCGCGGTGATCGACAGCACCTCGACCACCAGCAGCCTGGGCAGCGTGATCGACAATATCGACGCGGCCATCGACACCATCAGCAGCGAGCGTGCTCTCTATGGTGCCACGCAGAACCGCTTCAACAACGTCGTCAACAACCTGCAAATCGCTTCCGAGAACCAGTCGACCGCGCGTGGCCGCATCATGGATGCCGACTATGCCCAGGAAACCGCCAACCTGTCGCGCTCGCAGATCCTGCAGCAGGCCGGTACCGCGATGCTGGCGCAGGCCAACCAGATGCCGCAAAGCGTGTTGCAGCTGCTGAAGTAACAGCAACCCGAGTTGAGAACGGCAACTTGCCATTGTCATCCGCCCTCATGTTTGCGCCGGCCTTGCCGTAGACAAGCCAGCTTGGAGGGAAACGGTGTGACAAACCAGCCGCCCATTAACGTAAGTGCCCCGGCCTAAAGTTTTACTCCGGGGCACCCGTTAAAGGAACTAACGGCGGTTTGAATCCTTGCCGATTCCGAACCGAAGTTGCTGACCTGATGGGGGCTCTAAGCCCCAGGTCTACAAAAAGCGTTATCGACCATTCAGGTCTGCATTCTCTAACTTTGGATCTACAACCGGAAATAGGAGCAACATCATGGCAATGACTATCAACACCAACACCGAATCACTGGTCGCCCAGCTGAATCTGTCCAACTCGAAAATGGGCCTGCAAACCAGCGTCCAGCGTCTGTCTTCCGGCCTGCGCATCAACAGCGCCGCCGACGACGCTGCCGGCCTGGCGATCGCCACCCGCATGAATTCGCAAGTCAAGGGCATGAACGTCGCCATCCGCAACGCCAACGACGGCGTTTCCCTGGCGCAAACCGCCGACGGCGCGCTGTCTTCTGTTGGCGACGCCCTGCAGCGCATGCGTGAACTGGCAGTGCAGGCCCGCAATGCCACCAACGGCTCGACCGACCGCAACTCCCTGGACCAGGAATTCGGCCAACTCGCTGATGAAGTCCAGCGCGTTCTCGGCGGCACCACCTTCAACGGCCAATCGATCCTCGGCGCCAACGCCGGCACCCTGAACTTCCAGGTCGGCGCGGGCACCACGACCAACGACCAGATCACCGTCTCCACGACCAACCTGACGACCGATTCCACCATCACCGCCGTCGCCGGTACGGACGCCACCGGCGCTGGCCGCGCAGTGATCGACTCCACCGCCACCAATAGCAGCCTGGGTTCGGTGATCGACAACATCGACGCCGCCATCACCACGGTCAGCAACTCCCGTGCACTGTACGGCGCGACGGAAAACCGCTTCAACGACGTGGTCAGCAACCTGCAGTCTTCGGTGCAGAACACTTCGACCGCCCAGGGCCGGATCATGGACGCCGACTACGCCGCGGAAACCGCGAACATGTCGCGCCTGAACATCCTGCAACAGGCCGGTACCGCCATGCTGGCCCAGGCGAACCAGTCCTCGCAGGGCGTGCTGAGCCTGCTGCGTTAAGTAACACATGCATGCGTTAGGCAACGCATGCTGCATTAAGCAACAAACGCCGCGGCCGCTCCTCCGGACGGCCGTGGTGGTCCCCTCAAGCGAGGGGGCAACCGGATGAGGGAACGCCACGGCGCGCCCTTATCCGGTTGCAATCCATAGAAAATGGAACGAGATCATGAACATCTCAAGCGCTGGCAGTGCATCTGCCGACCTTTCGTACGCCGCGGCCGCCACGCCCGTGGCGCCGCAGCATTTGCCGCAAGCGGTTGCGGCCGCTCCGGCACCGGGCACCACGGCGGCGGGCAATAGCCAGGCCGTCGACGACGCCATCAAGGCCGCCAACGATGCAGCGCAACGCGCGGCGGTGAGCGTCGAGTTCTCCAAGGACGAGTCGAGCGGGCGCATGGTCATCAGCATGGTCGACAACGAGACCGGTAAGGTGCTGCGCCAGTTGCCCTCCGCAGCGATGATCGCCGTCGGCGAGGCCATTGACAGCAGCCTGCGCGGCAGTACGATTCACCTGAAGGCGTGATCCGGATACACCTATGACCGCCGCCACCGCCATTACCACCGGCACCAATATCGACGTCAACTCCCTGGTCTCCGGCCTGATGTCGGTCGAAGAACAGCCGCTGGCGGCAATGCAGACGCAGCAGCAAAGCTTTCAGTCGACCATCTCCGCCTACGGCCAGTTGCAAAACGTGCTTTCGAGCCTGGGGAACGCAACCAACGCACTGCAACTATCCAGCACGTTCAACCAGAATAACGCCTCGGTCTCCAACACCAGCGTGCTGTCCGCGACCGCCAACAGCGGCGCCACCGCAGGCACGCACAGCATCGTGGTGAGCCAGCTCGCCCAAACCCAGCAACTGGCATCCGGCGATTTCGCCAACACCAGCACCGTGGTGGGCACGGGCACGCTGACGTTCCAGTTCGGCACCGCGGGAGCATCGAGCTTTACCGCCAATCCGGCCTCCACCTCGTTCAGTGTCACCATCGACAGCTCCAACAATACGCTGGCGGGGGTGGCGGCCGCGATCAACCAGGCCAACGGCGGCGTCCAGGCGACCGTGGTCAACGACGGCACCGGGTATCGCCTGGCCCTTACACCCACCGCCGGCGGCGTCAACAATACCTTGCAGGTCACCACCGCCGACAGCGACGGCAATTCCACCGACGCCAGCGGCCTGTCGCAACTGGCCTACGATCCGGCGGCCGCCAGCGGCACCGGAAAAAATCTGAGCCAAACCACCGCGGCCCAGAACGCAGCCCTGACCATCGACGGCATCAGTGTTACCAGCACCACCAATGCGGTTAGCTCGATCCCCGGGCTGACGCTCAATCTGACCGGCACCAACGTCGGCGCCCCTGCCACGGTCACGGTCACGCCGAACACCAGCGCCGTCACGTCGGCGCTGAATTCCTTCGTCTCGGCCTACAACACCTTCAACAGCCAGGTCCACTCCCTCACCGCCTACAATGCCACCACCCAGGTGGCGGGCGCCTTGCAGGGCGACTCGACGACCCTGAGCATCATGCGGCAGGTGCGAAACGCCCTGACGGCGCCGGTCGGCGGGCTCGCCGGCGGGCTCTCCAGCCTGTCCCAGGTGGGTGTGTCGCTGCAGGCCGACGGCTCGCTTTCCCTGAACACCACCAAGCTCAATGCCGCCCTGGCCAATCCGGCAATGAATGTGGCCTCGCTGTTCACCACCTCCGGCACTTCCAGCGATACGCACGTAACTTTCCAGAGCGCGCTCAGCAGCACACCGGCCGGCAACTATGCGATCAACGTGACCCAGCCGGCCACCCACGGCACCCTCACCGGCACCGCGGCGGCACCACTGACCATCACCGCCGGCGTCAACGACAGCCTGAGCCTGACCATCGACGGCCAGGCCACGACCGTTACCCTGGCGGCGGGCACTTACGCTACCGCCGATGCGCTGGCGGCGCAGATCCAGGCGGCGGTGAACGGCTCCACGGCAATTTCGCAAGCGGGCGCCGGCGTCACCGTCTCGCAAAGCGGCGGCATCCTCAGCCTGGCCTCGAACAGCTACGGGGCCAACTCCAGCGTCACCACCCTGGGCGGCAGTGCGGCTGCGCTATTCGGCACTGCGCCGGTGAGCGCGACAGGCCTGAATGTCGCCGGCACGGTCAATGGCGTCGCCGCCACCGGCAACGGCCAGACCCTGATCGATTCCACCACCGGCCTGCGCATGAAGGTGACGGCGTCTGCCGCCGGCGCCTACGGCAGCCTGCAATTGACCATGGGCTATGGCGCTTCGCTGGGTAGCCTGATCTCCAGCATCACCGACGCCACCACCGGCTCGATCGCCGCGCGCAACAACGGCCTGAACGGCAGCATCCAGCGCCTGACCCAGGAAGAGGCCGACTTCAACGAACGCATGACCAAGGTGGAGGCCAACTACCGCGCGCAGTTCAGCGCCCTGGATGCTGCCTTGTCCGCAATGAAGACCACCAGCAGCTTCCTGACCCAACAGTTGGCCAGCATCACCGGCAGCACCAGCTGATCGCGTCATTCGCAGATATTTCAACCAGTTGTCAACTTTGAGCCCCGACCGCCGATATATGAACTATCCCACCGCCGAATCCAAAGGAGAGTTCATGTTCGCAGCCTATCGCAATCCCGCGCGTGCCTATGCCGGTGTCGCCATGGAGACTTCGGTGGCGGCGGCCTACCCGGTTGACCTGGTGGTGCTGCTGTACGAAGGCGCGATGGAAGGCATCGTCAAAGCGATCGCCCACATGCGCGAGCGCGATTTCGCTGCCAAGGGCAAGGCAATCACCCACGTCATCCGTATCATCGACGAAGGCCTGCGTGCCTCGCTCGACGAGCGCGGCGGCGACCTGACCAATCAGCTGGGCGACCTGTACAGCTACATGACCGTGCGCCTGCTGCAAGGCAGCCTGAAGAACGATCCCGAAGCACTCACCGAAGTCCGCAATTTGTTGCTCGACCTCAAAGGCGCCTGGGACGAACTTGCGCGCAACACCCATGCCGGTACGCAAGCAGTACAAGCCGCGACTGCGCGCATGCAGGCCTGAAGGCCCTTTCCTTTTCCACAACCGACCTGATCTCGACTTATGGACATCATCGCCCACTACGCCGCCATCGCCGATGCCAGCGGCCGCATGCTCGCCGCCGCCCGTTGCGGTGACTGGGACGGCCTGGTTACCGCCGAAGAAGAATGCGCGCACCGTGTCGCCACGCTCGAGGCCCTGGGTGATGTCGCCCCGCGCGACGCGCACGAGCGCCACATGCGCATCGTGATCCTCAAGGACATCCTGGCGCACGATGCCGAAATCCGCGAACTAACCGCGCCCTGGCTGACCCAGCTGGAGACCATGTTGCGCAACATGAGCCGCGGGCGCCACGTGCGCCAGGCGTACCTCTAGAACACGCGGCGGGTTCGCCATGGTCGCGCCCGCCATGCTTGTCGGCGCCGTCTCCCTGCCGGCGCAGCCGCTGCGCGGGATCGCGCCGGTGGCCGCTCCGGACCCGGCCGGGCGCGATTTCCTGGCGTTTCTGCCGGGCCGTACCGTGGCTGGCCTGGTGATCGGCCGTGCCGAAGACGGCCACGGCATCGTCGAAATCGAAGGCCATCAGATCACCGTCGCCGCCGACCTGCCCGCGCCGGGCACCCGCATCACCCTGAAATTCGCCGGCTCCCCTGCTGGCCCGCTGACGGCGGCCCCCGGCCTGGTCCGCGCCGGCGTGCAAACCGTGCCGGATCTCACCGTCGCGGCCAATGAGGGCAGCACCCTGGTTGAACTGGGCGAAGGCGCGGTCAGCCTGGGCCGCTTCGCCGAAACGCCGCTACAGCCCTTGCAACTGGGCCGGGTCGCGGCAGATATCCAGCAGCCCGGCGCGTGGTCCGATGCCCTGTTCAAAATGCTGCGTGACAGCGGTACATTCTACGAGTCACATCTGGCGGCCTGGGCACGCGGCAACTATGCGCTGGAGCAACTGCGCCATGAGCCGCAGGCCGAAGGCACCCATACCGCCGCGCCGCCGGCGCAATTTCCCGGCGCGGCCGACCTTGCCGTGGCGTCCAATCCTGGCACCTCCATGCAGACCTCGCCCACCGCAGGCGAGTCCGCTGCCACGGCAACCCCGCCACAGGGCGTGCCGGAGGCATTGCAGCCGGTGATCCGGGAGCAATTGCATGCCCTGGAAAACCAGGCCCTCCCTTTTTCGGTCGAGGCCTGGCCGGGACAGCGCGCCGACCTGGTGATCAGCCGCGAGGACGATGGCGCCGCCAGCGCCAACTCGGGCGATGCCGCCGGCTGGAAGACCACCCTCAAGCTGCAATTGCCGCAGCTCGGCAACATAGGCGCCACCATTACGCTGCAAGGCGATCGCCTGTGGCTGGATCTGTCGGCGCCCGAGGATAGCGCCGCCCTGCTGGACCAGTCCGGCACGGCCTTGGGCAACGCCATGCTTGCCGCCGGCATCCACCTGGTGCGCTCGCGCATCCGCCGTGAGGTCGATCATGCCGCTGAATGAAGCCGCCCAAAACCTGGCTCATGCCGTGGCGCTGGCCTATCATGAGGGAGCCGGCGCGCCGCGCGTGACCGCCAAAGGCAGCGGCCCGATCGCCGGCGAAATCATCCGCCGCGCGCGCGAGGCCGGCGTCTACGTGCATGAGTCGCGCGAACTGGTCGGCCTGCTGATGCAGGTCGACCTCGATCAGCATATTCCGCCCAAGCTGTATAGTGCGATTGCGGAATTGCTTGCCTGGCTGTATCGCCTGGAGCAGACTAAGCAGCATGCAGCGCCGCCCATGCCGGCGGCGGCGGCGCGCGTCCTCCTACCCAAACAGGTGCAGCAATGAGCGATACCGACAACCGGCTCGACCCCGAACCGGAAAGCCCGGAACACGAGCAATACGTGACCTACGCGCGCCGCGAGGTCATCAACGTCGTCGAGGAAATTGTCGAAAGCCGCTCCCCGGTTACCGTTTATTTCAGCCAGGGAGAGGAGTATTTCGTCACCAACCTCCTGCAAGTCAATCCCGAGTTCGAAGAACTGGTGTTCGACTGCGCGCCCCAGGAGGCAATGAACCGGCGTATTGCCGAATCCAAGCTCGCCACTTTCGTCACCTTCCTTGACCAGATCAAGGTCCAGTTCAACGCCCTGCGTATCGAGGCAACTTCCTTCGGCGGCAAGCCGGCACTACGCACCCGCCTGCCCAATTCGCTGATGCGTCTGCAGCGGCGCAATTTCTACCGCGTGCCGGCGCCGGTGGCCAAGCGCCTGCAATGCGAAATTCCCTTGCCCGGCGGCGCAACGGCGCAGTTCGCCGTCCGCGACTTGAGCGTGGGTGGCCTGGCGATGCTGGCCGGCCCCGCCAAGGCCGAATTCAGCGCCGGCATGGTATTCCACGATTGCAAGATCGAGCTGCCGGGCCACGGCAGCGTCAGCGTCTCGCTGGAAGTCCGCAATGACCAAGGCGGCGGTCCGGCGGGAATCAGCCAACGCTACGGCTGCCAGTTCCTTGACCTGCCCGGCCCGGTGGTAAGCCTGATCCAGCGCTACATCAACCAGCTTGAGCGCGACCGGCGCAGCCTCTCCTAGACCCCGACATTCCGCTTGACTGCATCGCCGATCGGTCCACGATCAAGATGCGAGGGTTTCCGCTGCCTGTTTCAGGAATTCAAAAAAGCACCGCGTGCTATTAATGGCATGGACGAATTTTTCCTTGGCCATCGAAGCTTTTCGTTGTTGCCGGCAAGCCACAAAAGGCGCTGCCGCAACCCGGCGAAAGAGCTCTTTTGAATATTTACCCCAATGACAATTCAGGCAGGGCGGCTGGAAGCGCTATTAAAACAGGTCAATGGCGGCCGGGCAGCGAAAGCTCTCGCGGAACTCGACAAGTTGTCGACGCAGCAGCCGGGGCACGTCGGCGTGCTGGCGCTGCGGGCGGAGGCATTGCGCCTGACCGGGCGTCTGCCTGAAGCCATCGAGGCCTTCAAACAGGCCGGCGGCAAAGGCGCGGGGGTGCGCAACTGGCTGGCAGCGGGCGTCCTGCTGGCTGCCGAGCGCAATACCGAAGAGGCCTTGCAGTGCCTGCTGAAGGCGCACGAGGAAGCCCCGGACAACGATGAAGTGCTGGATGCGCTGATCACCAC
>DATAZV010000193.1:0-2969 GCA_036271855.1 Burkholderiales bacterium | reverse complement strand
TGCTCAACCAGCCGGTGACGCCAGAGGTGATTTTCCTCAAGCTCGGGGCCAAGGACGTGGATGTTTTCAAGGTGCTGGAAAAGCTGCGCATGCATCCGCGCCTGGGCAAGACACCGGTGGTGATGATGGCCGAGGTGCCTTCGCGCGAAGACATTGCCAAGTCGATTCTCCTCGGCGCCAGCGGCTGGATAGTCAAACCCTATACCGCCGAAGTGGTCAACGCGGCCCTCAACGGCGTGCTGTCCTTTCCGCGTACCTGAGCCGGGCGTATTGCGGGCCGGCGTGCTTGTTTCGGCTGGTGTACCGAGTCTTCCGAGCGGCGGCCGTCGAAGCGCACCATCCCGGGCATTGCGGTCTCGAGGTCGAAGTCGTCCAGGCGGCGCGGGTTGACCGCGTATAGGAAAATGAGGCAACAAAAAGCCGCCCTTGCGGGCGGCTTTTTGATCGGGCGGTGAAGCTTAGCGGCAGGAAGCCGGCATGTACTTGGCCGGGGTACCGGTGCAGGACCACACCAGCTTGTTGTCGGTGGTGGTTTGCGGGATCATGGTAACGACCGAGCCGGAGGTCGGCGCGGTGCCGGTGACCTTGATCACGCCGCTGGTGGTATCGACGCTGGCGCTGCTGACCATGCCGGTGGCGGAGATGGTGATGGACGAGGTCCAGCCGGCGGCCCAGGAACCAAAGGTCTGCATGCCTTCGGACAGACCGGTCTTGGCCGACGAACCGGCCAGGATCAGTTCAGAAACGCGGGCGCGGACGGTGTAGTCCTGATACGCGGGCAGCGCGACGGCGGCCAGAATACCGATAATCGCAACCACGATCATCAGTTCGATCAGGGTAAAACCTTTTTGCATCGACTTCATAATGGAAAACTCCTTGGGTTAAGCGCTACAGAACGGGAACGCGGCATTCGACGACCGGCAAGACCCTTGATTGTTGTTGTACTGGGGATGCTTCCTTGAGTCGCTAGACCCACAACGCATTAAAGGTGCCAGGAATTCCCCGTGTATCAGCGGCATCGGCCAAGGAGAGGCATAAACGCCCAATATTTCACGGTAATTTGAAAGAATTAACAAATATCGCGGCTTACGCAGCCCGCGCATGGCTTTTTTATTTCATGTTGCGGCCGAGAAAATACGATTCGGACCAGAATACCGCTGGATTTCTGCCGCGTGGCGGCACAGGCTGACGTAAATCGTCACTTTGCGTGACGGAAAACTAGCTGCCAAGTCGCGCCGGAACGCCAAAAGCTGGCGGCGCGTGGCCGGCGCAACTGGTGCCGGCGGCCGGATATCGGCTGGATTTTTCAGCTCGTGCCGGCGGCTTCGGCATGCTTTGTCAGCAAACCCTGTGAAGCCGCCACCAGGATTTCCTTCGACAGCGCCGGATCATCAACGGCCCGCGCCAGGATCACCGCGCCGACCATTTCGGCCATGGCGGCAATCGCCTTGCGGCGCCGCGCCTGGCGCGAGCGCTCCGGCATGGTCTTGCCGAGCATGTCCAGCAGCACGTCCAAGCCGTCGCCAAACGCCTTGCGTACGCCGTGCTCCTGGCGTGCGGCGTCACCGCTCAGGGCGGCAAACATGCAGCCGCGGGCCAGGCCGTCGCGATGCGCCTCCGACAAATAGTGGGCAAGCAGGGCCTGCAGCGGCGCCTGCGGCTGACTGTCAAGCAGGCTGCTCCATTTTTCGGCCGTGCCCTCCATTGCCAGTTGGCAGGTTTGCGCGGCCAGATCGTCCTTGGAGGCGAAATGGCGGTAGAAACCGCCATGCGTGAGGCCGGCGGCGTTCATGATGTCGGCGATGCCTACACCGTCGAAACCGCGCTCGCGGAACAGGCCGCTTGCCATCGCCAGGATGCGCTCGCGGTTTTCGGCACATTGCTCGCGGCTGACTTTCATCGCGGCCCTTTCGCAAAAATTTTCAGTTGACAAATTATATGACGATCGACATCATTACGCAACTATTGATGTTGCTAATCATCAAAAGTCGCGATGGCCGCAGGGTTTTATGCTGCGGCAATCGCTTTTTTTGTCTGCGCCGGGGGCCATACCGCGGCGCGAACCGACCCCTGGGGTAGCCCGATGATTTCTTCCGCATTGGCAGCAACGCTTTCCCGCCGTGACGTGCACTATGGCTGGGTGGTGGCGGCCGTCACTTTTCTTACGATGCTGGTGACAGCCGGCGCGATGGGGGCGCCGGGCGTGTTCATGGTGCCGCTGCAAAAGGAATTCGGCTGGAACGCCGCCGACATCTCTTCGGCCCTGGCGCTGCGCTTTGCGCTGTTCGGGCTGATGGGGCCGTTCGCCGCCGCCTTCATGAACCATTTCGGCGTGCGCCGCGTGATGGTGGTGGCGCTCACGGTGGTGATCAGCGGCCTGCTGCTGTCGATCGGCATGAACCAGCTCTGGCAACTGGTGATGCTATGGGGCGTGGTGGTCGGCCTGGGCACCGGGCTGACGGCGATGGTGCTGGGCGCCACGGTGGCGACACGCTGGTTTTCCACGCGCCGCGGCTTGGTGGTGGGCATGCTGTCGGCCAGCTCGGCCACCGGGCAACTGGTATTTCTGCCGGCCTTGGCGAGCCTGACCGAATCGCATGGCTGGCGTTTCGCGCTGGCTTTTGTCTGTTGCGCGCTGGGACTGGCCTTGGTGGTAGTGGCGCTGCTGATGCGCAATCGGCCTGCCGACCTCGGCCTGATGGCCTATGGTGCGAAAGAAGCCGCGCCCGTCGCCACCCGGCAAAGCCTGGGGCAGATGCTGCTTTCACCCGTAAGGATACTGCGTGAAGTTTCCGGCAGCCGCGCCTTCTGGGTGCTGTTCGCCACGTTTTTCATCTGCGGCGCTTCCACCAACGGCCTGATCCAGACCCACTTCATCAGCCTGTGCGGTGACTATGGCCTTGCACCGGTGATGGCGGCCAGCGTGCTGGCGACGATGGGCATTTTCGATTTTTTCGGCACCATCGGTT
>DATAZV010000192.1:0-3822 GCA_036271855.1 Burkholderiales bacterium | reverse complement strand
CAGATGGGCAATGCCTACATCTTTCGCACCTCCTTCGGCCAGCAGTCGAGCATGCCGAAAATCGCCAACTACGTGCGCGACGGCGTCAAGGCCAAGAGCGTCGCCGTGGTCTGGGTCAACAACGACTTCGGCAAGGGCGGGCGCGACAGTTTCGTCAAGGAAATGAACGCCCGCAACATCAAGGTGGTGGCCGATGTTTCCACCGAGTCCGGGCAGATGGATTTCGCCGCCGACGTGGTGAAGGTGAAAAATGCCGGCGCCGATTGCATTTTCGTCTACACCAATGAAGAGGAAAGCGCGCGCTTTTTGCGCGAGGCGAAAAAGCAGGGCATCAAGGCGCCGCTCCTGGGCGAGACCACGCTGTTGGGGCAGAAGGTGATCGACCTGGCGGGCGACGCCGCCAACGGCGTGCGCGGCCACGTCGGTTTGTCGGTGGACGTGCCGGTGCCGGCGATCCAGGAATTCAAGGCCAAGTTCAACAAGCGCTTCGGCTATGTGCCGGACCACAACGGCATCAAGGGCTACACCGCCGTCTACGCGATCAAATACGTGACCACCAAGATCGGCAAGTTCGACCGCAAGCTGCTGGCCAAGACCATGCACGGCCTGACCATCACCCCGGCGATGGAGCCGGGCATCCTGATCGAGACCACCTGGGACGACAAGGGCGACATCGACCGCATCAGCTTTCTCGCCGAAGTGGTGGACGGCAAGCAGAAGATCACCCAGACCCTGCCCAAGCTGGGCAAATAGGCGGGATACGCCGCGCGGATGGCCGATTGATTCAAGCGCGCTGAAAGATCCTTCCGCATGGCCCTGCTGCAAATCCTGATATCCGGCCTGGCCACCGGCGCGATTTACGCGCTGGTGGCGGTCGGCTTCATGCTGTTGTGGCAGACCTCGCAGACCATCAACTTCGCGCAGGGCGAGTTCGTCATGCTGCCGGCGTTTTTCGTGCTCGGCGCGATGAAGTTCGGCGGCATGCCGCTGGTGCCCGCGCTGCTGGTAGGCCTGCTGCTGTCGCTGATCGTGCTCGGCGTGCTGTTCAAGTATTTGCTGGTGGACCCGATGCTGCGCCACGGGGTATTGCCGCTGGTGATTTCCACCATTGCCCTTGCCCTGTTTTTCAAGGAGGGGGTGAAGACCTGGTATGCCGCCGAGGCGCAGCCCTTCCCGGCGCTCTGGTCGAACATGGATTTCGAGATTTCCGGCGCGGTGATCTCGGTGCAAAACCTGGTGATCATCGCGGTGGCGGTGGCGGCGGTGCTGCTGCTGCAGTGGTTCCTCGGCCACACCCGCACCGGGCGCTGCATGCAGGCGACGGCGCAGAATCCGGGGCTGGCGCGCATCCTCGGCATTCGCGTCGAGCGCATGATCCTCTACACCTTCCTGATCAACGCGGCGCTGGTGGCGCTGGCTTCATTTTTGATCAGCCCGATTTATCTCGCCAAGTTCAGCAACGGCGAAGCCCTTGGTCTTGCCGCCTTTATTGCAGCCATTGTCGGCGGCTTCAACCAGGTGCGCGGGGCGATTGCCGGGGGACTCTTGCTGGGGGTGGTGGACAATTTGGCGGCCACCTACATCTCGACGCAATATCGCGGCGCCATTCCGCTGTTCCTGCTGATCGCGGTGATCCTGTTTCGCCCACAGGGGCTCCTGGGACGTGCCGAGGAACGGGCGGTATGAAGGCGCGCAGCCTCACCGGTGTCCTGCTGCTGGTTGCGGTGGCGGGGCTGATCGCCGCGCCCCTGGGCTTAAAGCCGCACGGTATCTATCTGCTGAGTATGTGGGCGGTAATGAGCATCGCCGCCATCGGACTTAACCTGACGTTGGGCTACGCCGGGCAGATTTCGCTGGCGCAGGCGGCGTTTGTCGGCATTGGCGCGTATTGCTCGGCGATTCTCACCGCCAAATACGGCTGGCCCTTCGGCGGCGCCTTTGCGGTGGCGGCGGTGGCGTGCTTCGTGGTCGGCTGGCTACTGGGTTACCCGGCGCTGCGGGTGCAGCATCACTATCTTGCGTTCGTTACGCTCGCCTTCACCACCCTGGTGTACCTGGTGCTGCGCAACGAAGAAAAATGGACCGGCGGCACCTACGGCATCAGCGGTATTCCGCGCCCGAGTTTTTTCGGTTGGTCGCTCAAGGGCGGGCAGGAGTTTTATTATTTTTGCCTGCTCGTACTGGCCATCGTTTCCTGGCTGACCTGGCGCCTGGTGCGTTCGCCCTGGGGCCGCGCCTTCATGGCGCTGCGTGAAAACCCGATGCGCGCTTCTTCGCTGGGCGTGGATACGCGACGCTATACCCTGATGGCCTTTGCCATCGGCTCGGCGCTGGGCGGGGTGGCGGGGGCGCTGTACGCGCCGCTGGTGGAGTACATCGACCCGACGCCGTTCACCCTCGGCCTGTCGCTGAACCTGCTGCTGATGGTGATCGTCGGCGGTTCGGGCTATTTTTTCGGGCCGTATCTGGGGGCGATCGTTTCCGTGCTGTTGCCGGAGTGGCTGCGCGTCACCGATGGTCTATACCTGATCATCTACGCCGTCGCGGTGATGATTTTGATGGTGGTGTGCCCCGCGGGCCTGCTCGGGCTGGCCGAGCGCCTGCTGACGCCGGTGCGCAAAGAAGCGGTTGCCGCGTCCGCTGAAGCGAAGGCGGTCCCATGAGCCGCGTGCTCGAAGTGCGCGGACTGTCCAAGCGTTTCGGCGGCATTACGGCGGTCGAGGAGGTTTCCTTCGAACTTGAGGAAGGCGAGATTCTCGGCATCATCGGGCCGAACGGTTCGGGAAAGTCGACGCTGTTCAATTGCATCCTCGGTCAACTGCAGCCGACGGCGGGTTCTGTGCATGTCGACGGCCGCGCCGTTACCGGCATGCGGCCTTGCGACCTGAACCGGCTTGGCGTTTCGCGTACGTTCCAGCTGCTGCAGGTGTTCCCGCAACTGTCGGTGCGCGAAAACCTGATCCTCGCCGGGCAGGAGCACCAGGGTTCGATGTGGTCGCGGCTGATCGGGCGCGGCGATGCGGGCATGAGCGCGGCTGCCGATCGCATGATCGATTTCTTTCGCCTCGGCCACCTTGCCGACGAAAAGGCCGGCGGATTGAGCTACGGCCAGCAAAAGCTGCTCGATGCGGCGATGGCCTTCATGTCCGGCCCGCGCCTGGTGCTGCTCGACGAGCCGGCGGGCGGGGTCAACCTGACCATGCTGGGAGACTTGCGCGAGCGCCTGCGGGCGATCAACCGCGAACAGAACGCCACTTTCGTGGTGATCGAGCACAACATGGAATTCGTCATGTCGCTGTGTACCCGCATCCTGGTGCTGGCCGAAGGACGCATCATCGCCGCCGGCACGCCGGAAGAGGTGCGCGGCAACAGCCAGGTGATCGAGGCATATCTTGGAAACTGAGTTGGCAACTGAGTCGAAAACCGAGACCCTGCTCGAACTGGAAAGCGTCGTCGCCGGCTACGGCAAGATGATGGTGCTGAAGGGCGCCAGCTTCAAGGTGGCCAGGGGCAGGATCACCACCATCATCGGCCCCAACGGTGCCGGCAAGTCGACCGTGTTCAAGGCTGTGTTCGGCCTGCTCAAGCCGCAAAGCGGCAGGATATTGTTCAACGGCGGCGATATCACCGGCTGGACCCAGCGCCGCCTGCTGGAGGCGGGCATCTGCTATGTGCCGCAGGGGCGCAACATTTTTCCCGAACTGTCGGTGCGCCACAACCTGGAACTGGGCGGGGTGGTGGCCGGGCCGGGCATCGACTTGCAGGCGCGCATCGAGGGCGTGATGCAACGCTTTGCGATGCTCAAGGCCAAGGCCGACGCCC
>DATAZV010000191.1:0-9539 GCA_036271855.1 Burkholderiales bacterium | reverse complement strand
TATCTTGTCCATGTCGCGCGACTTGGAGATGTCCCAGTTCTGGCAGAACTTGCAGGCGAGATTGCAGCCGGCGGTGCCGAAACTGAGCACGCTGGAGCCGGGGTAAAAATGGTTCAGCGGTTTTTTCTCGATCGGGTCGATGCAAAAGCCGGAGGAGCGGCCGTAGGTGGTGAGCACCATGCCCTCCCCTGCACGTTGGCGCACGAAGCAGGCGCCGCGCTGGCCTTCGTGCAGCTTGCAGTCGCGCGGGCAGAGGTCGCACTGGATGCGGCCATCGGCAATCGCGTGCCACCAGCGGCCGGGGTGGGTGGGTTCGGGGGTGCTCATGGCGGCGTTTGTCCACACGCGCGGGTTTGGTACACGCGCGCCGGCGCGGGCTAATCCTTCATTTTCACCGCGCCGTAGCGCTGCAGCTTGACGTCGGCGGCCCAGTAGTCGCGGGCGAAGCCGGCTTTTTGTTTCAGTTGGGCGATGAATTCGTGCGGATCAGGCAGGTCTTCCCACACTTGCGGCAGGAAGGTGGCGCGCTTGCCGGCGGATTCGAAAGTCACGCCGTCGATGCCGGGTTTCAATTGCGCGAGCGCATCGGCCTGGTCGCTGAAGTGCAGCGGGCGCGGCGCGGTAAGGAGCGAGATTTCGATTTCGATTTCTTCCAGCTCGTCCAGGGTGACGGGGGGAAAGCGCGGGTCGTGCAGGGCCGCGTTGACCGCGTTGGCGCGCACGTCTTCGACCAGGGTCTGGTGCGCTTCGAGTGAACCGATGCAGCCGCGCAGCTCGCCATTCTTTTTCAGCGTGACAAAGACGGCGGCCTGTTCCTTGAGCCAGCCAGCGTGCATGGCGAACGAGGGGTCGTTGCCCAGCGCGCCCTTGATGCTGGTGCGCGCCAGGCGCAGCAGCACGCGGCCGCCGCCGTCGGGGAACCATTCGGGCGCGACCACATGGCTGCCGTCGTTTTCGTACAGCGCGAAAGAGGCATAGCCGACCACGCGCTTGCGGTCGCCGCCGGCGGCGTCGCCCGAGTTGCAGCGGTCGGTGAGTTCGATGCGCATGCCGCGGCGCTTGGCCAGCGCCAGGAGGCCGGCGAGCGGGGTGGCGCCGCAGGCCTGCTCGTGGGTGATGTCGGTGCGGAATTTGAGGATGCCGTCGATGGTGGCGTTGTCGATCGCCATGGCGTCGCGGTAGGGGTGGTAGTGCGAGAGGTCGGTGCTGAGCACGATCAGGGTTTCGTCGCCGCCCCAGAGTTCGTCCAGCACTTCGACCGCCTGCGCCAGGCTGGCTTCGCCGACCAGGATCGGCACCAGCTTGAATTCGCCCAGCGCTTCGAGCAGGAACGGCAGGTGCACTTCGATGGCGTGCTCTTCGGCATGGGCGCCGCGCAGGTCGTTGAGCGGCAGGCGCGAGCGCAGGTGGGTCATCGCCTCGAGGTCGAGCGGCACTTCGCCCAGTGGCGTCATGAAGGCGGTGGCTTCGGGCAGGGCCATGCCGTGCACATGGGCGCGGTGCGCCGGCGCGGCCAGCACCACGCGCCTGATGCGCCCGCGCGCCGCGCGCAGCCGGGCATAGACGCTGGCGGCAACGGCGCCGGAGTACATGAAGCCGGCGTGGGGCACGATGATGGCTTTGGGCACGGCGGGGTTGTCGGCCGGTTCGGCGGCCTGGAACAAGCCGGCAACCTGGGCGCGCAGTTCATCGGCGCGCGCCGGGTAGAACAGGCCGGCGACGGCGGCCGGGCGCACCACCGGGGTGGCGGGGTTGAGCATCATGCGGTCATCTCCGCGTTGAGGGTTGGGCCGCGCGCTTGCACGGTGGCTTGCGCCAGGGTTTCGAGATCGCCGCGCATCTGTTCTACTACCGGCGCCCAGTCGCCCGGCGCGCTTTGGCGGTACAGGCGCGCCTGCGGGTACCACTCACTGCGGTTGCCGGCGGCGTGCCAGCGCCAGTCGGCGTGCCAGGGCAACAACAGCCACACCGGCTTGCCGAGGGCGCCGGCGAGATGGGCCACCGAGGTATCGACGGTGATCACCAGGTCGAGGTTCATCACCAGGGCGGCGGTGTCGGAAAAATCGGCGAGGCCGCCGCTGGCGTCGAGAATGCGCGCGCGCGTGGCCGGGATGGCGGCGCTGACTTGCGCGGCGGCCTCCCAGGTTTGCAGGGAAACAAAGCCGGCCTGCGCCACGCCGAGCAGCGGCTCAAGCTGCTGCAGGGTCAGGCTTTTTTTGCGCGAGCGGCGCGCGGCGACGGCATCTTCGATCGCCGGGTTGGCGGCCCAGCAGATGCCCACGCGCAGGCCCTGCACCTGCGCCAGCTGTGCGGCCCAGGCCTGCATCTTCGCCGCGGCGGCGCGCAGGTAGCCGGCATGGGCGGGAAAGTCTTCGGCGCGGCGGCGGCGCAGGCGCGCCAGGCTGCCGAAGGGAATCTGGTAGTCGACGGCGGGGGCGCCGGCCAGCCAGTCGGCCGTGCGGCGGGTCCAGGCGTCGGCGTCGGCACGCAATTGCGCCTCGACGCGGACGCCGGGAAAGGATGCGCGGAACAACTCCACCAGATGCGGCTGGCAGCAGATGATCACCTGCCGCGCCTGGGCGATGAGTTCCGGATAAATCGAGGCGTACATGATTTCATCGCCCAGGCCCTGCTCGCCGTGCAGCAGCAGGGTCTTGCCGGCGAGGGGCTCGCCCTGCCAGCGCGGGTAGGGGTAGGGATAACACCAGACGTGGGCCTGGGCGACGCCGAAGCGGCTTTCGTAGGCGTCCCAGCCGGCGGCGAAATCGCCGAGCATCAGATGCAGTTGCGAGATCTCCCAGTGCATGCGCGGATCGGCGGGCGTCAGGGCGAGCGCATACGTGAAGGCAGTCAAAGCGGCCTCGAAGCGGCGCATGCCGTAGAGCGTGATGCCGCGCGCCAGGGCGAAATTGGCGTCCTGCGGATGGCGCCCCAATACCGCGTCGTAAGCCGCCAGCGCCTCTTCGTGGAGATCGAGTTCGAGGGCGATGTTGCCGAGGTTGCCCAGCGCGGTGGCATTGGCCGGGTCCAGCGCCACTGCCTGGCGATAGGCGGCGAGCGCCGCTTCGGGACGGCGCAGGACGCTCAGTACCACCCCGAGGTTGTAATGCGCCTGCGCATGGTCCGGCTGGCAACGCAGCGCCTTTTCGATCAAAGCCAGCGCCACCCCCTGCTTGCCGGCCAGATGCGCCACTACGCCCAGCAGATGCAGGGCTTGCGCATTGTCGGGGTCCAGTTCCAGCACTTTCTGGCACAAAAGCTCCCCTTCCGCGAGGCGCCCGGCCTGCACATGGCCGGCGGCGAGTTGCAGCGCCTGGTCGATGGACAGGCCGGTGCCGGGTGGGGTGGAATCTGCTGTCATAAGGACATTCTAGCCCCAGCCGGCAAGAGCCGGGCGCGGCGACTATCGGAGAGCCGGAGCAGAAAAACGCCGAAACAGGAAGTTACGGGCATCCCCTATACCATTGTCATACTTGCTTAAACTGCCTTGTATGCCGTACATTGGCACCTCTGGCGCGAAATATCGACTAAAAACGTCACAATTGACGCAGTTTGGGCACGCCGTATGCGAGTAAATCGGATCGAAGCAGATCGCAACGGATTGCCCACAGCAACAATACCAAGGCACACAGGGAGCGGCGGCAGGCATGGATAAGCGCACCATTTATTCCAAGACCGGCAAGGGTTCGCTGGAAATCAGCAAGAAGACCATCAAACTGGCCAGCGATGAGCGCCAGACGCTGATTTTGGTCGACGGCAAGTCGAACATGGGCGACATCGAAGAAAAGCTTTCACGGATTACGCCGATCCGCCTGCGCGCCATCATGGACCGGCTCACCGAGCTTGACCTGATCCGCGAGTTCGTCACCAAGCAGGGCCCCGATTCCATCATGCCGTCCCTCGGCGGCCCCACCGCGATGAAGGTGGAGGAGATCGGCGAGGAAGACCTCGACTTCACCGCCCTGGTGCCGGCGGCCGCAAGCAACACCGTCAAGGAAGTCGAGGAACGGCGCGAGGCCGCCCTGCGCGCGGAGGAGGATGCGCGCGTCGCCCGCGAGGCCGCCGCCAAGAGCGCCGCCGAAGCGGATTCGATCCGGCGCATCGAGGAAGAGGCACGCCGCAAGGTCGAGGAAGAATATCGCCTGAAGGCGGAAGAAGAAGCCCGCCGCAAGGCCGAGGAAGAAGCACGCCGCCGGGCCGAAGAAGAAGCACGGCGCAAAATCGAAGAGGAAGCGCGCCGCAAGCTCGAAGAGGAAGCGCGGCTCCGTGCCGAGGAAGAGGCGCGCCGCAAGGCTGAAGAGGAAGCTCGCCGCAAGGCCGAGGAAGAAGCGCGCCGCCGTGCCGAGGAAGAGGCGCGGCGCAAGGCCGAAGAGGAAGCCCGCCACCGCGCCGAAGAGGAAGCTCGACGCAAGGCCGAAGAGGAAGCCCGCCGCAAGGCTGAGGATGAAGCCCGCCGCCGCGCCGAAGAAGAGGCGCGCGCCAAGGCCGAGCAGGAAACGCGCCGCCGCCTCGATGAAGAACAACGCCAGCGCGAGGAGGCCGAGCGCCGCGCCGCCGCCGAAGCCGAGGCGCGCGAACGGGCGCGCCGCGAGGAGGAAACCCGGCGCACCGCGATTGCCGACGAAAAGCGCCGCCGCGAAGAGGCCGAAGCGATTGCCGCCGAGCAATTGCGCCGCGAAGAGGCCGATCGCCAGGAGGCCGAACGGCGTGCCGCCTTCGATGCCGAAGCGCGCGAACGCGCCCGCCGCGACGAGGAAGCCCGGCGCTCCTCGAGCGGCGAACCGCAGCCGCAGATCGGCAGCAGCAGCGACAACGACCGCGCCGCCGCCGAGGCCGCGCGCTATACCGCCGCCCTCACCCCCCACCTGGAGGAAGCCGCCGCCGCGCCTGAATCGCTCGACCTCGACTTCGGCAGTTCGTCCACGCCTCTGACCGGCGGCGGCATCGAGAGCCTGGACCTGAAGCCGCTGGCCGGCGGCGGGCCCGATACTTTCGCCGACACCGGGATGAGCGCCAGTTCCCGTTTCGAGTCCGACCTTGCCGAGGACGAAGCTGCCGACGGGAAGTCGAAGAAGGATGTCGAAAAGGCGTCGCGCCGCGAACTCGAGGCCGAAGCCAAGGAAAACGCCAAGGCCGCGGCCAAGGCGAAAAAAGACGCGGAACGCGAGGCCAAGCGCCTGGCCAAGGAAAGCCACGTCAAGGTGCGCCGCGGCGGCGGCTTTGGCGTCGGCAAGATCATCGGCGTCTTTGTCGTCCTGATGATCGTCTGCGGCATCGGCTACCTGTATTTCATGCCGATCGACAAGTCCCTGGTCGAGAGCCAGGCCACCGCGCGCTTCGGCGTGCAGGTGAAGGTGGGCAGCGCCAAGTTCTCGCCCTTCCCGCCACAGCTGACCCTCTCCAACGTCACCTTCGACGACATCCCGCTGCCGCGCGTGGTGGCGGTGCCGGACCCCGGCTCGCTGGCGGCCGACCGCAAGATCTGGAAGAGCATCGAGATCTCCGGCGCGCAGATCAACGTCGCGCAGGCGAAAAAACTGATCGCCATCGGCATGCAGGAGCCGCCCAAGGGCGTGGCGATGACGGTGCAGCGGGTGCGCGTCACCGGCCTTACGGTCACCGACAGCCCGGTGACCCTGCCGGTGTTCGATGCCACCCTGCTGTTTGCCAACGACGCCACCGTCAAGCAGGCCAACTTCGCGACCGCCGACAACAAGGGGCAGTTGCAACTGTCGATCGACGAGAAGGGCTGGCTGGTGGATTTTGAATCGCACGGCCTGACCTGGACACTGGGGCCGAAAACGCCCTGGGAGAGCGTGCGCGCCAAGGGCGTGGCCAACGGCGACGGCATCAAGTTCGACAGCATCGCCATCACCCACTTCGCCGGCAATGCCAACGGCCGCGGCGAGCTGACGTGGAAAGGCAACTGGAAGTTCGGCGGCAGCATGGAAATCGGCGGCATGGAGACCGGCAGCATCGCCAACGCCTATTACAACGCCACGCCGGTGTCCGGCACCATGGACGGCAAGTTCAGCGTCAACATGGCTTCCTCCGCCCTGGCCGGCCTGATCGAGAGCACCAAGCTGGAAGGCGCGGTGGTGATCAACAAGGCGGCCATCGCCAACATCGACCTGGCGCGCACTGCGCAGGCGGGCACCCTCACCGGCGGCAAGACCCCGTTCAGCGATTTCGAGTGCGACCTGGCCACCGACGGCGCCAAGGTACAGATCAAGAACGTGCGCGCCAACTCGGGCCTGCTGAACGTCAATGGCGATACCACCATCGCCGCCGACAAGTCGCTCTCGGGCACGATCAACATCGAGTTGGGCATCAGCAGCAACCGCACCAAGGCGGCGATGAAGGTGTCAGGCACGCCGACCGACATCAGGCTGAGCAAATAACGCAGGAGCGTGTAGCGTCGCGCCGCCCACCGGCGCGCTTACCGCGCGTTTACCTTTTTATAACGCCAAAGGCGGAGAACAAGAAGAGGAGCAAGCTGGAATTGACAAAGCCGCGGCGCCCCAGGGCACCGCGGCTTTTATTTTTTCCGGGCGCGCCCGCCCGCCTGGCGGCGGGCCGGTGCGCCGCTACCCGCGTTACAGCTTGCGGTCGCCGGCCGACGGCAGGAAGGAAGAGTTGAAAATGCCGTCCGGGCTGACCTGGTTCTTGATGCCGAAGGCGGCCACGGTGCGGTCGATGGTGTTGTCGAAGCGCAGCTTGTTGATGCTGCCCAGGCCGGTGGAGCGCGCCACCGGCGTATCGACGAACTCGATCGCCATCTTCAGGCGCGTCAGTTCGGTAGCCTCGGTGATCAGCGGATCACGCTCCTTGACGTAGGCAATGGCTGCGTCGGGCTTGGCCACCACGTCCTTGATGGCGCGGTTGACCGCGCGCAGGAAGCCGCGTACCGCCTCCGGCTTCTCGGCCAGGATTTTCGGGCTGGCGATGATGGCGTTGCCGTAGAGTTCGGCGCCGAAGTCGTTGTACTTGAAGACGGTGATGTCCTCGTTCTTCACGCCGCGGGCGATCAGGCCGATCTGGCTGGTGAAGGTGAAGCCGGTGATGGCGTCGAGTTCACCGCGCGCCAGCATGGTTTCGCGCAGCGCCGGCTCCATCGTCTTCCAGGTCACGGTGGAAAGGTCGATCTTGTTGGCGCGGGCGAAAATCGGGAAGGCCTTGCGCCCGGCGTCGAACACCGGGGCGCCGAAGGTCTTGCCCTTCAGGTCGGCCGGCGTCTTGATGCCGGACTTTTTCAGCACCAGGACCGCCGCCGGGGTCGATTCGTAGACCATGTAGATGGCCTGCGGCTTGACCTGCGCGCCCGGATTGTTGCCGATGAATTCGATCAGCGCGGAGATGTCGGCAAAACCCAGGTCATAGGCGCCGGTGGCCACGCGGGTGACGGCCGCGCCCGAGCCGGTACCGGCATCGATGGTGACGTCCAGATGTTCGGCCTTGAAGTAGCCCTTGGCCTGCGCCGCCAGGAACAGCGCGGACGGCCCTTCGAAGCGCCAGTCCAGGGTGAATCTCAGCTTGGTGTCCTGGGCATGGGCCGGGACAGCGGCGGCAGCCAGCAGGAGGCCTGCCAGCGCGGCGCGCAAGAATTGCTTGATCATTTTTCCTCCGGAGAAAACAAGAAACGCGGCCGCCCTGCCCCTACCTGCTGTGCAATGTTGCGGCGCGGTGATTTTGGAGTTTAACAACAATGTCACATTGCGCGCCGCGCGTAACAAAAAATAACGCGGCCGCGACGGAATAAGGGCGCGGCGGCAGCTTCGGGGCGGTCAGGGCGAGACGCTGACGGTCATCAGCACCACGCCCGCGCTGTTGGCGTTGAGCGTGCCGCTGAAAGTCCAGCGGTAGCTGCCGGTCTGGCCGATGGCGCCCGGCTGCACGATGGCGCAGGTGCCCAGGCCGGCGGGGGTCTGCGCCGCCGGACAGGTGGCCGGCGCGGCATGCACGGTGTAGGGCGGCGTGGCGTCGTTGACCACCAGGTTGGTGGAAGGCTTGGAGGTCGGGTTGGTGTAGATGATGCGGTAGATCAGTACGTCATTGGGCGCCCCGGTGTTGGAAAGCGAGAAGCCGCGGCCGGCGGTGGCGCCGGTGAGCGACGGATCGCAGGGCGTGCCCGCCGCCGCCTGGACGGTGCTGTTGCACACTTCCTTGCGCAGGGTCAGGCCGTCGGCGCTGCCGACGGTGGTGGTGTCGGTGACCGCCAGCACCTGCGCCGGCAGCGCGGGGTTGGAGTTGGTGTAGGTGAAGTTGGAGGTGACGGTGACCACGCGCTGCGAATTGTCGGGCGCGCCGGCCGGGGTGAATTCGGTCAGCACCAGGCAGACCTTGGCGCCGGCGATGACCGGGAAGGTGCTGGCGGCGGTGACGATGGTGGTCTCGGTGGGAGCGATGCTGCCGTCGCAATCGGCGTCCAGGTGCAGCACTTCGTTCCAGCCGGGAATGTTGGGCGTGGTACCGGTCACCGCCGGCGTGAAGGTCACCGTGCCGGCGGTGTTGGCGGTGTACACCTGCGGATAGGAAAGCGAATTGCCGGCGGGCGCCTGCTGCGCGCCGTTGGATACGTACTCGTTGTCGCGCACCTGGCCGAAGTTGAGCGCGCTGTAACTGGTGCCGGTCACATAGGAAAAACGGATGCTGCGCACCTGCTGGGTGGTGGAGCAGGTGACCGAGCTGTCGCGGCAGAACAGGTAGCTGGTGCCGCCGACCACGGTGGCGGCGTTCGACGGCAGCGCCGTGGTGTTCGAGCTGGCGCCGGTATTGGTCCAGCCGGGCTGGCTGTCGGCGACCACGCAGACCGGGTTGGTGGAAGCCGCCGGGCCCGGAATGCTGTAGTTGCCCGAACCGTCGGTCTGGGTGGTGGCCAGCACCACGGGGGTCGGCACGGCGCAGTTGGTCAGGCGCACCACCACGTTGGCCACGCCCGGGTTGGTGCCGCCTTCGCTGGCGCCGAGAATGCCGTCATTGGCCAGGCCGCCGCCGGCACCGGTGTCGGTGAAGATGCGCCCGGAGATCGAGGCGCCGCCGACGATCAGGCGCGCGGTGGCGAGAATGCCGGTGCCGGAGCTGCCGCCGGAGGAGGTCATGTCGGTGGCCAGGATGTTGTTGTCGTAGACCCCGGCGGTGGCGGCGGTGACATTGACGCTGAAAGAGCAGCCGCCCGCCGGTACCGTGCCGCTGGTGAGTTCGACCGCATTGGGCGTGGTGGCGCGGGTGGTGATGGTGCCGCCGCAGGTATTGGTGATGGCGGGTGTGCCGGAGACCAGCACGTTGGCCGGCAGGTTGTCGGTCAGTTTGACGTTGTTGACGACTGCACCGGTGGGATTTTTCAGGGTGATGGTCAGGGTCGAGGTGCCGCCGGCGGCGATGCTGGCGGGGGCGAAGGCCTTGGTCACCACCGGCGGGCCGGGCACCAGCAGGGTGGCGCTGGCGGCGGCCGGGCTGCTGCCGACATTGGTCTGCAGTGCGCCGGCGGGAATGTTGTTGACGTAGGTGGAGTTCACCGTGCTGTTGACTTTCACGTCCAC
>DATAZV010000190.1:0-14383 GCA_036271855.1 Burkholderiales bacterium | reverse complement strand
CCGACCCGGAAAAGCTGGTGCGCATGCCGCACATCGACTACGTGCGCGAGGCGGGCTCGGAGGCGATCGAAATGGTGATGTGGCTGGTGATGCGCGGCGCGCTTGACCGCAAGGTCGAAGAGCTCTACCGCTTTTATCACGTGCCGGCGTCGAATACCGCGGTCGGGCATATCGTATTGGCCAACGCGGGCGCCTGAGCCGCTTTGCCCCGCTTGTTGACCGGTCCGATTGATTTCGACGCTCCCTGCCGCGGGCGCCGCCCATGCCGCCAGCGGCACAGCGCCATGGAAAACCCCAATGCCCGGAAGCGGTAAAAACCGCTACCATTTTCGCCGCGGGCGAAAGTGTTGTGAAAGTATTGTGAAAGTTGTTGTCCGCGCTGGACCGGACACCCGCTTACGGTCTTGAATCTACTCTGGCGCCGGGCACGTAAGCCTAGCTGGGGGATCGCCCGCCGGGAACAGTCCGGCCGGGAGATGTGCGAAGATATTATTGCCTTGAATGACGTGATGTCCAAGGGCTCGCTGCAGTTGCAAGAGTAGTACCTCAAAACAATCAGGAGACAAGCATGACAACTTCCAAATTGCCGGGCAAAGGCATCGGCCGCCGTAACGTGCTCAAGACCGTCGGCGCCGCCGGCGTATTGAATTTCCCCTTCATCAACTTCGCCCGGGCCGCCGACAACGTCAAGATCGGCCTGGACAACCCGCTGACCGGCACCTACGCGGCGGTCGGCAAGAATGAACTGATCGGCGCCCAGTACGCCATCGAGCAGATCAACGCCAAGGGCGGCATTCTCAGCCGCAAGGCCGAACTGCTGGTGGAGGATTCGACCAGCGGCGACGCCGGCACCGCGGTGCAAAAGGCGCGCAAGCTGATCGACCGCGACAAGATCGACTTCCTGCTGGGCAACGTCAATTCGGCGCTGACCCTGGCAATGGCCGCGGTGGCGGCCGAAAAGAAGACCCTGATGGTGGTGCCCGGCGGGCACACCGACGCCGTCACCGGCACCAGTTGCCACTGGAACGTGTTCCGCATCTGCAACACCACGCAGATGGAAGCCAACGCGGTGACGCCGGCGCTGATCAAGACCGCCGGCAAGAAGTGGTACTACATCACGCCGGACTATGCCTTCGGCCACACCTTGCAGGCCGGGCTGGAAAAGGCCTGCGCGGCGGCGGGCGGCAGCAAGGTGGGCGGCGACCTGGCGCCTTTGGGCACCACCGATTTCTCCTCCTACCTGATCAAGGCACAAGCAGCCAACCCGGACGTGATCGTCTTCCTGACCCAGGGCGACGATATGATCAACGCGCTGAAGCAAGCGGTGCAGTTTGGCCTGGACAAGAAATTCCATCTCGCCGGCGGCCAGCAGGAGCTCGAGGCTCTGGAAGGCCTGCCGCCCGAGGCGCGCATCGGCACCTGGGTGTTCGAGTGGTACTGGAACCAGCCGGGCGTGCCGCACGTAAAGGAGTTCGTCGACGCGATCAAGAAAAAGACCGGGCGCGTGCCGACGGCGCGCACCTGGTTCGGCTTTGCTTCGACCTGGACCTGCGCGCTGGCCGCCAATACCGCGAAGTCGCTCGATGGCGTGAAGATGGCGAAAGCCCTGCAGGACTTCCACCTGCCGCCCGAAGTGGCGCTGATGCCCGACGGCGCGTTCTTCCGCGCCGGCCAGAACCAGCTGATCCCCAACCTGTATGTCGGCACCGCGCAGGCCAAGGGCAGCGCGCCGGACGACCTGTTCAAGGTGACCCAGGTAGTCAAGGGATTGGACGCCGCCGGCACGCTGGCCGACACCGGCTGCAAGATGGTCTGGCCGACCTGAAACGCGCCAGGCTTTAGCCGCACGCAGCAACGATCGACGCGCCGACGCCCTGAAAAGGCGCCGGCGCGGTTTTGTGCAACCCGCAGCCGCCACCCCGCGCGGCGTGAGAACAATGCTCCATCCGCAGCGCCGGCGGGCGTGGACGAGCCAGGGGAAAGGATGCGCACTGAATGACGCAGTTACTTTTGTTCAACGTTTTCAACGGCCTGATCGTCGGCGCTTTTTATGCGCTGATGGCGCTGGGCCTGTCGCTGATCCTCAACCTTTCGGGGGTGATCAATTTCGCCCACGGCGGTTTCCTGGCGATCGGCGCCTATCTGGCCTACGCGCTGACGCCCTGGATCGGTTTCTGGGGTGGGCTGGTGGTGGCGCCCTTCCTGACGGCGGCCATCGGCCTGCTGGTGGAGCGCCTGCTGATCCGCCGCCTGTATGGGCGCGACCCGCTGTACAGCCTGCTGCTGACTTTCGGCCTGGCCTACATTCTCGAGGACGGCACCCGCTACATCTGGGGCGCGCAAAGCCTGCCCTACCCGCTTCCCGGCTGGCTGACCACGCCGCTTTCCTCCACCCTGTTTTTTCTTACCGGCTATCGCCTGTTCATGGTGCTGCTGGTGGCCATCGTGGTGGGCGGGCTGTTCTACATCCTCAACCGCACCCGCCTGGGCGTGCGCATCCGCGCCGGCACCTCGGATCTTGAGACGGTGTCGTTGCTGGGGGTGAACGTGCGCATCCTGCGCAACCTGAATTTCGGCCTGGGGATTTACCTCGCCGGCCTGGCCGGGGTGCTGGCCGCCGGCATGCTGGGCCTGCAGCCGACCATCGGTACCTCACTCATCATGCCGAGTTTCGTCGCCATCATCGTCGGCGGCCTGGGCAGTTTGCCGGGGACCCTGCTGGGGGGCCTTTTGATCGGCGTGGCTTCGGGCATCACTACAGTGTTCTTTCCGTCGGCGACCGAGGCGGTGATGTACGTGATGATGGGCGTGGTGCTGCTGGTGCGCCCGCGCGGCCTGCTGGGTGAAGAAGGGAGGACGCAATGAGTCCCGCCCTGCAAAGACAGTTGCCCAACGCGGTGCTGTGGATCGTGCTGCTGACGATGCCGTTCTGGATGAACGCCATCGGCGGCTATACCGAGCTGGGCACCCGGGTGATCGTGATGGGCCTGGCGGCGATGGCGCTGAACTTCCTGCTCGGCTTCACCGGCGTGCTGTCGTTCGGCCACGCGGCGTACTTCGGCCTGGGCGCCTACGGCACGGCGATGACCATCAAATACCTGGCGCCTTCGACGCCGCTGGGCATCCTGGCGGGAATGGCGGTGGCCACCATCGCGGCGGCGCTGATCGGCACGATGATCGTCAAGCTGCGCGGCACCTATTTCGCGATGGTGACCATTGCCTTCGGCCAGGTGTTCTTTTTCATCGCCTTTCGCTGGAACAACGTCACCGGCGGCGACGACGGCCTGACCGGCTGGAGCCGGCAGGTGATCAACCTGGGGTTCACCCAGATCGATATCGCCAACGACAAGACCTTTTATTATTTTTGCCTGGCCGTGTTCGCCGCCGCCGTCGCCATCATGGCGCTGTTGCTGCGCTCGCCGTTCGGGCGCACCCTGATCGCGATCCGCGAAAACGAGAAGCGCGCGCGCTTTCTCGGCATCCCGGTGGAGCAGCATATCCTGCTGGCGTTCGTCATCTCGTGCCTGTTCGCCAGCCTGGCCGGCACGCTGTACGCGCTGCTGAACAACTTCACCGACCCGCGCGCCCTGCGCTGGGACATGTCGGGCAATTTCGTCATCATGGCGGTGATGGGCGGCATGCGCTCGTTCTGGGGGCCCTTGATCGGCGCGGCGGTGTTCGTGGTGCTGCAGGACTACGTTTCCAGCCATACCGAGAACTGGATGTCGTTCATCGGCATCTTTTTCGTCCTGGTGGTGCTGTTCTTTCCGCGCGGCGTGCTGGGCATGATCCGGCGAAAGGCGGCGCAATGAGCCTCCTGCAAGTACAAAACGCGTCGCGCCATTTCGGCAGCCTGGTGGCCGTGAACGGCGTCACCCTGACGGTCGAGCCGGGCGAGCTGCAGGCGGTGATCGGCCCCAACGGCGCCGGCAAGACCACCTTTTTCAACCTGATCAGCGGCTTTTTCCCGCCGACCTCGGGGCGCATCGTGTTCGACGGCAAAGATGTCACCGACCTGGCGCCGCACAAGCGGGTGGCGATGGGGATGGCGCGCACCTTTCAGATCACCGAGATTTTCCCGGAACTGACGGTGCGCGAAAACCTGCGCGTGCCGGTGGAGATCGCCGCCGGGCTGCGTCTTACCCCGTGGCAGTCGCGCGCCGCCGGCCGCGCGCTGGGCGAGCGAGTCTCCGAACTGCTGGAAATGGGCGGGCTGGCGGCCAAGGCGGACCGGCTGGTGGGCGAACTGTCGCACGGCGACCAGCGCGCCACCGAGATCATGATGTCGCTGGCGCTCAAGCCGCGCCTGCTGTTGCTCGACGAGCCGACCGCCGGCATGGGCGACCAGGAGACCTACGACATCAGCCGCCTGATCCGCCGGCTGCACCGCGACCAGGGCCTGACAATCGTGCTGATCGAGCACGACATGCGGGTGATTTTCAATCTGGCCCAGCGCATCATGGTGCTGGCCGAGGGCTCGGTGCTGGCCGAGGGCACGCCCGACGAAATCGGCGCCAACGAGCTGGTGCAGGCAGCCTACCTGGGGACAGCGGCATGAACGCACTCGAAGCGGAAAACCTGCATACCTTCTACGGCAAGAGCCACATCCTGCACGGCGTCACCATGCAGGTGCGCGAGGGCGAGATCGTCACCCTGCTGGGGCGCAACGGCGCCGGCAAGACCACCACCATGCGCAGCCTGGTCGGCCTGACGCCGGCGCGCGAGGGCCACGTGCGCTTTTTCGGCAAGGAGACCACCGACTGGCCGTCTTACCGCATCGCGGCGATGGGCGTGGGCTCGGTGCCGGAGGGACGGCGCATTTTCGCCAACCTGACGGTGGAGGAAAACCTCAAGGTGCCGCTGGAGCGTCCGGGGCCGTGGACGATTCCGCGCGTCTACGAGCTGTTTCCACGCCTGGCCGAGCGCAAGTCGAACAAGGGGCGCCAGCTTTCCGGCGGTGAACAGGAGATGCTGGCGATCGCCCGCGCACTGCTGCTCAACCCCCGGCTGCTGCTGCTGGACGAGCCTTCGCAGGGCCTGGCGCCGATCATTGTGCAGGAAGTGTTCAAGGTGATCGTCGCCATGCGCCGCGAGGGCATGTCGGTGCTGCTGGTGGAGCAGAACGTGCGCGCGGCGGTGGAAATCGCCGACCGCGCCTATGTGCTGGACGACGGCAAGGTGGTCTATGAAGGCGCGGCCGCCGAATTCGCCAAGGACGAGGAGCGGGTGCGCGCGCTGGCCGGCGCCAGCGCCGAGAAATGGGAGATGGAGTCGCCGGAGGGCTAGCCGCGCTTGCGCCGGCGAATCGGGCGCATTCGGACCGGACGGCAAATGCCCGCTTGCGCGGGCATTTGCCTTTGTACAATGGCGCTGCGCGACTTGCGCGGCCCGGCTTGACCAGACAGACCATGAACCCGCTACGCAATCTGCACATGCTGACCCGCTACAACGCCTGGGCCAACCAGCGCATGTTCGAGGCGCTGGCCAAACTGCCTGCCGGCGTGCCGCAAAAAGACAATGGCGGCTTCGGCAGCATGATTTTCGCGATGAATCACAACTATGTGATCGACCGGATATTTCGCGGCCACCTGGAAGGCAATTCGCATGGCTTTACGGCGCGCAACACCGAGGTGATGCCTGCCCTGGATGCGCTGATGGCCGCGCAGGCCGAGCTTGATGCGTGGTACGTCGCCTACGCCGACACGCTGACCGAGGCGCTGCACGACGAGGTGGTGAAGTTCGAATTCATCGGCGGCGGCGCGGGCGCGATGAGCCGCGGCGACATGCTGCTGCACGTGACCAACCACATGACCTACCACCGCGGCTTTGTCGGCGAGATGATCAACCGCGAACGCACCAAGCCGCCGCGCATGGACCTGACGGTGTTCCTGCGCGACGCCCCGCCGCGCCTGCCCGGCGACGGCGCGGCTTGAATCTTTGCGCCCGTTTTTTCTATTACACCCAGGCCGCCTTTAGGCGTTCCGGGGTCAGCGGCACCTGGCGCAGGCGCACCCCGGTAGCGTCGAAGATGGCATTGGCAACGGCGGCGGGAACCACCCGGCAGGTGGCTTCGCCGGCGCCGGCGGGCGGCAGCTCGGGGCGGTCGATCAGGGTGATGTCGATCGCCTCGGGCGCGTCCTTCATGTCGAGGATGGGGTAGCTCAGCCAGTCGACGCTGGTGACGTTGGCGTTGTCGAATTTCACCTCTTCGTAGACCGCGCGACTGGTGGTCTGCACTACCTGCGCTTCGATGGTCTGGCGCAGCAGGTCGGGGGCGATCACCTGGCCGCAGTCGTGCGCGATCACATAGCGCCTGACCCAGACGCGGTAGGTCTTGGGATTGACTTCGACCTCGGCGATCACCGCCACGCGAGTGGCGCCGCGCACCGCGTAAGCCAGTCCCTGGCCGGTCAACACTTCGCCGCTGGCCTGCTTGCGTGCGCCGACGTGAGGTTTCCAGCCTGCCTTTTCCGCTACCGTCTTCACCACGGTGATGTCGCGCGGCTCTTTCAGGTAACGCAGGCGGAATTCGACGGCGTCCATATTGGTGGCCAGCGCCAGCTCGTCCATGAAGGACTCGGAAGCGAAATGGATTTGCGGACCGCCGGGGTCGCGGAAGTGCGAACTGCGCAATGGAGAGGCACGGTCGAGCAGCGGGCCGATGGTGTCGGAACTCTTGCGGCGGGCGAACGAATACGATTCACCCGGCACCCCCAGCAGCCACACCGGCTTCAACGGCCAATCCAGCAGCTGGCCGGCCAGGGTGCGCTCGGGCGAACCCTCGTCGCGAAAGAATTCGCGGCGCGAAAAACCCTTGGTCTCGAAATGCCAGGCCAGCACCTTGCCGTCCTTGTCAATCGCAGCGCGCGAACGGTGGATCGAGGCCGGCGACTTCGGGTCCCAGCCGGTGCCGTCGTGGCGCATGCCCTGCACCCGCACCGGCTTGCCCACCGCCCTGGACAGCACGGCGGCGTCCATGGTGGCGTCGCCGGAGTCGTTGCGGCCGTAGGAGCCGGGGCCGGGCACGTACATCACCTTGACCTTTTCTTCCGGCAGACTGAACATCAGGGCGACGCCCTCGCGGCAGTGGTGCGGCTTCTGGCCGCCGGTCCAGACCGTGGCCGAGCCTTCGCGCATGTCGGCGATGCCGCAGGCGGGCGAGAGCGAGGCGTGGGAGTGGAACGGCCATTCGTAGTTGTACTCGACCACCCGGGCCGCGCCGGCGAAGGCGGCGTCGACGTCGCCGCTGTTGACCTCCTCGTCGCGCTTCATCACCTTGGCGCCGGCGATGTGCTTGTACAAATCCTTCTGCTCGGGAAACGGCGGCTTGACGTCGGACCAGACCACGCGGATCTGGCGCGCGGCGCGGATCGCGTCCCACTGTTTCGGCGCCACCAGGCCGATAAAGCCTTTTTCCCAGACCACCTTGACGCCGGGAATGTCCTTGATCGAGGTGTTGTCCACCGACACCGGCACGGCGCCGGCCACCGGCGGGCGCAGCACGCGGCCATGCAGCATGCCGGGCACCTTGACGTCGGCCATCACGGTGGCGGTGCCGTAGAGTTTTTCGGCGACGTCGCGGCGGCGCGTGCCGGGCTTGCCGATCTGCTTGTAATCGGCGGGCGCCTTGGGTTTAGCCCGCCCTTTGACCAGCAGCTCGTTGCCGAACTCCTTGTTCCATTCAAGCTGCACGTCGAACTGGCGGCCGCCGATCAGTTCGCCATAGGTGACTTTTTTGCCGGGCTTGTCGCGCTGGCTGATGACGCCGTTGTCGATGACCAGTTGGTCCGCCGCGACGCCGAGCCTGGCCGCGCCCATTTCGAGCAGGGTCAGGCGCGCTTCGGCGGCGGCGTTGCGCAGGGCGGCGCCACCGCGCCAGATGCCGGTGGAGCCGGAGGCGCCGCCCTGGTCCACCGTTTCTTCGGTGTTGCCCTGGACCATGCGCACGCGCTCGGGCGCCATGTCGAGTTCTTCGGCGATGATCTTGACCCAGCCGATTTCGGTGCCCTGGGCCATATCGACCTTGCCGACCCAGCCGGTGACGCTGCCGTCCTGGTTGACACTGATGTAACTCGACAACTGGTCGGGCTTGAGCGCCAGGCGCGAGGCCCGGCTTTTGGTGGCGGCGTGCGCGGACAGGCCGGGCAGCATCACCGACACCACCAGGGCGCCGCTGCCGGCGAGGAATTCACGGCGATTGATTTGCATGCTCATGGCCGCTCCCTCAAGCCTGCGCCGCGCGCTTGACGGCACGCAGGATGCTCAGGTGGGTGCCGCAGCGGCACTTCAGGCCGGTCAAGGCCTGGCGGATTTCGGCGTCGCTGGGATGCGGATTTTTCTCCAGCAGGGCCACCGAGGTCATGACCCAGCCGTTGAGGCAGTAGCCGCATTGCGGCACCTGTTCCTCGATGAAGGCGGCCTGCACCTTGTGCGGCTTTTTTTCCGTGCCGATGCCGGCCAGGGTGGTGATTTTGGCGACGCCGACGGCGCTTACCGGCACCGAGCAGGAGCGTGCCGGCTCGCCGTTAAGCAATACCGTGCAGGCGCCGCATTGCGCCAGGCCGCAGCCGAAGCGTGGCTCGTGCATGCCGAGGTCGTCGCGCAGGGCATAGAGCAAGGGCATCTGCGGGTCCGCCGTGATGGCGTGCGCCTTGCCATTGACGTTCAGGTTGAACTGTTTGGCCACCTTGGTCTCCTGTCCTTGTAGCGGCTGCCGGCATGGCGGCATGCGTTTTGTATTTTGTGTCGCGCATCCCGCACCCGGGCGCGCTTCCCTCAATATAGTCCTTCGCCGGATGAAAGGCGATGGCTACGCACCCCCGGCTCGGGCTATTCCAGTGAATCGGCGGATTAGCAACTGTTCATCCGGCACAGCCGCCATTGCGCGGTACCATGCTCGCGGTCATCGTCCGGCCGGCCTTTTGTCTCCACGCGTTCATCGCCATGCAAAGATTATTGCAACGCAATATCCGCGGCCTTTGCGTACTCGGCTTCGCCTGCCTGGGATTCGCCCAGGCCGGAGCCGCCTGCGCCCAAGGCGCGAATTACCCCGAGCGCCAGATTCGCATGATCGTGCCCTTCCCCGCCGGCGGCCCGACCGACGTGATGGGACGGGTGGTGGCCGAGGTGCTGGCGCAACGCATGGGCCAGCCGGTGGTGGTGGAAAACCACGCGGGCGCGGGCGGCAGCATCGGCGCCGACATGCTGGCCAAGGCGGCACCCGACGGCTATACCCTGATGGTGACCAGTGCCGGCGTGGTCACCGTCAACCCCAGCATATCGAAGGTGCCCTTTGACACCATGCGCGACTTCGCGCCGGTGGTGCGCGCGGCCACCATTCCCAGCATCATGGTGGTGCCGCCGATGCTGAATGTCAAAACCGTGACGGAGCTGATCGCGCTGGCGAAGTCCAAGCCGGGCGAGCTCAACTACGGTACCGCGGGGCCGGGCAGCGCCAGCCACCTGGCGATGGAGTCGTTCAACCGCGTCGCCGGCACCCGCATCATGCATGTGCCCTACAAGGGCGCGGCGCTGGCAGTGACCGATCTGCTGGGCGGCAATGTGCAGGTGATGCTGATCGGCATGAGCACGGTAATGCCCTTTGTGCGCGCCGGCCGGCTGGTGCCTTTGGCTGTCTCCAGCCTGACGCCCTCGCCGCTGGCGCCGGAAATTCCGACCATCGCCGCCACCCTGCCCGGCTTCGAGGTGAGCGACTGGTTCGGCCTGTTCGCGCCGGTGCGCACGCCGCGGGCGGTGGTCGACCGGCTCAACACCGAGGTGAACGCGGGAATGCAGAGCGCGGCGCTGAAACAGCGCATCGGCAAGGATGCTTTCGAAGGCGTACCGGCGAATACGCCGGCGCAGTTCAGGAGCTTCGTGCAGGGCGAAATCGTGCGCTGGGCCAAGGTGGTGAAGGACGCGGGCATCGCCGCCGGCAACTAGACAACCATACCGAACAAGGCCACGTAAAAGAATGTCCCTGACTGCCGAACTGATCGACAAGTGCTGCAATGAGTTGCCGGCGCAAGTCGGCGACGAGGAACTCGACGCGGCGCGCAATTGCCTGACCGACAGCCTGGCGGCGGGCTTCTCCGCCTACGGCGAGGCGCCGATCGACACGCTGCGCGAATTGCACATCCAGGCGCGGCCGGACGGCGCTGCCACGGTAATCGGCTACGGCGAGCGGGCGCGGCCGGCGGACGTGGCGCTGGTCAACGGCACGATGATCAGCCTGCAGTTGTTCGACGACAACCAGGCGGAGATGCGCGGCCACCCTTCCGGGCCGCTGCTGCCGGCGGTGCTGGCGATGGCGGAGTTGCAGGGCCTGGGCCTGCGCGAGGCCCTGCGCGCTTTTGTGGTCGGCTACGAGGTGGAGTGCCGTTTCGGCACCCTGCTCAATCCATCGCACTATGAAACCGGCTGGCACGCCACGGCGACGCAAGGCACTCTGGCGGCGGTGGTGGCCAGTGGGCTGATATTGAAACTGGATGCACAGGCGATGGCGCATGCGCTGGGCATCGCCGCTTCGATGGCCGGCGGCATGCGGCGCAATTTCGGCAGCATGACCATGTCGCTGCATAGCGGCCTGGCAGCGAGCAACGGCGTGCGCGCGGCGCAACTGGCGCAGCGCGGCTTTACCGCGGACCCGGAAATCTTCGACGGCCGCATGAGCCTGGGCGAAGTGTTTTCGCGCGAGTGGTCGCCGGACTTGCTGGCCGAAAACCTGCCGAAATGGGGCCGGCCGTTTTTCATCATCTCGCCCGGCGCCACTTTCAAGCTCTACCCTTGCGGCAGGCCGCCGCTGTTCGCCGTCGACTGCGCGATGGAACTGCAGCGCAAGCACGGGGTGAAGGCCGGCGACCTGCGGCGCATCCGCTGCGAGGTGAGCTATATGTATCCGCGTACCCTGATCCATAGCCGGCCGAAAAATGGATTGCAGGGCAAGACTTCGCTGGAGTATTGCGTGGCGGCGACCTTTCTGGACGGCCGGCCAACACTGGCTTCGTTTACCGATAACGCGGTGCGGCGCCCGCAGATTCTCAATCTGCTCGAAATGATCGAGGTGCGGGTGCCCGAGCATTTGTCGGAGGCCCGGCCCGAGGTGCGCAAGGCGCCCTTCGAGCAGCCGGTGACGGTGGAAATCGAAACCCGCGATGGCCGCGTACTGCGCGAGACGGTGGCGGTGCACAAGGGCTCGCCCACAAATCCGGCGTCGCCTGCCGAATTGCGGCAGAAGTTTGCCGATTGCGCGCAGCCGCACCTGGGACCGGCGCGGGTGGAAGCGATCCTGCAGACCATCCAGCGCGGCGACGGCAGCGTGGCGGAGCTGATGGCCACGCTCGGCGCAGCGCGCCGGTAAATCATCTTACGGAAATCCGCCATGCGCAAGATCGTCGTCGAGGAAGACCGCGTTTTACGTTTGATCCAGGTGATCCTGGATCCATCGGCATCACTGGAGCGCGTAGCCGCGTTCGCCGATTTCAATTCCACCGATCCGCCGGACTTCGGCGCCTGGCTGACGGACATGAGAGCCATGCTGCCGGCGCTTTATCCGGCGCAGATTCAGTTGGTGGGCAGCCAGGAAGAATTGCGCGAGCACCTGCCGACCAGTGACGTGGCGATCGTCGAAAGCCTGCGCGTCGGTGCCGACGAACTGGCGCTCGCGCCGAAGCTCACGCTGGTGCAGAACTTCGGCGCGGTGGCCGACAACGTGGACGCGCCGGCGTGCGAACGCAAGGGTGTGGCCGCCAGAACACTGCGGCGCCGTACCAACATCGCCATGGGCGAGCACACCATGATGCTGGTGCTGGCGCTGGCCAAGCGCCTGTCGCTGATCAACGGACTGGTGACGGTGGACCGGCTCGCCGCCGCGGGATATGCGTACCGGCCCTACGATGGCCGCCATACCGCCAAGGCCAACTTCGGCCGCATCCCGGACCTGCGCACCTTGCATGGCACCACCCTGGGCCTGCTGGGTTTCGGAGAGATCGGGCGCGAAACGGCAATGCTCGCCCGCGCATTCGGCATGCGGGTCCTGTATCACAAGCGGCATCGCCTGCAGGCGGCGCAGGAGGCGGCCCTCGGCGTGGGTTACTGCACGTTCGACGAATTGTTCGCCTCGTCTGATTACTTGAGCGTGCACGTGCCGATGTCCGAGGAAACCAGGGATCTTGTCGGTGAGGCCGCCTTGTCGCGCATGCGGCCGGGCGCCTATCTGGTGAATACCTCGCGCGCCGAGATCGTGAATCAGGCTGCGCTGCTGGCGGCCTTGCGCTCGGGCCGTCTTGCCGGCGCCGGGCTCGATGTACTTCCCAAGGAGCCTGCACCGGAGGACGAGCCGCTGCTCGACTTCGACAACGTCATCGTGACCCCGCACCTGGGCGGCGCGTCGCGGCGCAATGGGCTGGACGATGCGCGGGAGATGCTGCTGGAGATCGAGTCGCACCTGCAAGGTTCCACCCGGCCGGCGCGATAGGCAGGAGACATTCGCGCACCACATTTGGTGCGCCCGCAGCGCGCATGCATCAAATCCGGGCGATGGGCCCGTGTTGCCGGTACAGCAACATGGAGTTGTTCAATCGGCTCTTCTGCGCGGCGCCAGTCCTCAATACAGTGAGTCGCATTGATCACTGAGAGGAGCTGCGATGAACCAACCGAAACGACGCGTCCTGATGCAGTTCGGCGGCGCGGCGGCGTTGCTCGCCGGCGTGCGGCCCGCCCACGCCCAGGCACCGCGGGCCACCAGGATCGAGGATCGCCTGCGCGAGCTCGGCATCGAGCTGCCCGCCAGCGGACCGGCGCCGGTGGCCAACTACGTTCCGACGCTGCTCCACCACAACGTCATCTATATTTCCGGGCAGATACCCTTCAAGGCGCCCGGTGAACTGCTGTTTCGCGGGCGCCTGGGCGCCGAACTGACGCTCGAGCAGGGACGCGCCGCGACGCGCCTGGTGGGGATCAACATGCTCGCGCTGCTCAAGCGAGCGCTGGACGGCAATCTCGACCGCGTCGCCGGCGTGCTGCGCATCGACGGCTTCGTCGCTTCGGCGAACGAATTCACCCAGCAGCCGCAGGTGATGAACGGCATTTCCGACCTGATGGTGGAGGTGTTCGGCGAAGCGGGCCGGCACACGCGCACGGCAGTCGGGGTGAACGTATTGCCGCTGAACGCGCCCTGCGAGATCAACGCCGAATTCGCGCTGCGCGCATGAGTGCCACCGCGCCGATCCAGCACATCACGGTGCCGGGGCTTTCGGATGCGATTGCCCGGCGCGGTGTTCCATTGTCCGTGGCGGTGAAGGCGAACGGCTTCGTCTTCGTCTCCGGCCTGCCGCCGATCGACCCGGCCACCGGAGAGATGGTCAACCAGGGACTTGAGGCACAACTGCGCCAGGCCATCGACAACCTCGCGCTGGTGCTGGGGGCGGCCGGTTCGTCGCTGGACGAGACGGTGATGGTGACGCTGTATGTCGCCAATGCGGGATTTTTCGGCCAGATCAACCGCATCTACCGCGAGTGCTTCGGCACGCTGCCGCCGGCGCGCACCTGCGTGGCGGTGGGCTCCTGGCCCTTCGAGGCCGACCTGGAAATCGAAGCAATTGCAGTCGCCCGCAACCCCGCCCCCTGAAACCGGAGAAGCCTACATGAAACCACGATCCCTGCCGATGCACCTGGCGGCCGCGCTGCTGGCCACCGCCTGTAGCCTGGCCTGTGCGCAAACCACCATCAGGATCGGCGCCCCCTTGCCGATGACCGGCGGGCTCTCGCCGGAAGGCCAGCGCCTCAAGCAAGGCCACGACCTGTGGGCCGATACGGTCAACAAGGCTGGCGGCATTCAGGTGGGCAAGGTGCGCCTGAAGGTGGAAATGGTCTACGCCGACTACCAGTCGAACACGCCGCGCGCGGTGCAACTGGCCGACAAGCTGATCACCCAGGACAAGGTGGACTACCTGTTCTCGCCGTTCGGCTCGGGCGCCACCAAGGCGGTGAGCGCGGTGACGGAGAAAAACGGCATCCCCAATATCGCCGCCACGGCGTCCTCGGTGGAGGTGTTCGACCAGGGGCACAAATACATTTTCGGCCTGTTCACACCGAATGACTCGCTGACCGAGCCGCTGGCCGATCTGGCCAAGGCGAAGCTGCCCAAGGGCGCCCGCGTTGCCGTCCTGGCGCGCAATGACCTGTTCCCCAGCGCGATGGCGAACGAAATCGGCAAGTCCGCCAAAAAACGCGGCTTCGAGCTGGTGTACAACGAAAAATTCGCGCTGGGCGCGATGGACCACGCCGGTGCGCTGGTGCAGATCAAGGCGCTCAAGCCGGACTGGATATTCGTTGCCGGCTACACCAACGACATGATCCTGATCCGCAAGCAGATGCAGGACGC
>DATAZV010000189.1:0-38678 GCA_036271855.1 Burkholderiales bacterium | reverse complement strand
GAGCGGCATCCCGCTTGCCAGTCCAACGCTGATTCTTTCCCTTTCAATTGCGCTCAATTGCCTGTATCCCGTTGTTTCCATTGCAACCCTCCTGGCTGTTTGGCCTAAAGTGTTGCACTTGGAACTTGAGACCAAGCTGTGATTTACTGTGATTCAATATCGGTTCATCTGCCCAATTTCGAACCACTCGCGTCCCCATGCAACACCAATCGGCCCCATCTCAAACACCATGAAGAAATATTCGCCCGACGTACCCGCATTGCGCCCCGGCTGCTTTTGTGTGGCCGGACTGCTTGGCCTGGTTTTGACTGCCCACGCCGCGCCGCCCACCCCCAAGATGATCGACCTCGACGGCGACCAGCGTATTTCCTATGACGAATTCGTTCACAGCGCGGCGACCCATGCGATGCAGAGCATGGACGCCGACAAGAACGGCACCTTGAGCCGCAGCGAGGTCAAGGCCGGCAGTCCGAAAAAGGGCGACGGGCCGGCGCCGTTAAGGCTCACCAAGATCGACAGTAACGGCGACGGCCAGGTGGACCTGGAGGAGCTTAAAAAGCCGCTGGCCGGTCATGCGGACATGAAAAAGGCGTTCAACGCACTCGACAAGGACAAGGACGGCTATTTGTCGGGGCCGGAACTGAATGGCGTGGACAACGGCACGCAGATGCGCGTGGTGCCGCAGATTTCGATTCGTTTCTGAGCGCGTAAATGGTCAGATGCCTGAAAAATTCAGTCAAGCCTGCGGAAGATCCGCGAGTTTGGGTTATAGATTTTTGTCGATAAGGGACAGACTGAGCTGTCCTCTTGTACCTTTGAGCATGACTGCCAGCGGAGATACCCATGCCCTCCTGGACCCTCGGTAACGCCGACGAACTCGCCGCCGAGTTCAAGTACACGTTCTACAAGCCCGGCCCCGAAATCATCGGCAAGATTGCGGCGGGCGATGTCGTCAAGTTGATATTCCGCTTCGAGTCCGACGACCCCGAGGCGCCGGCGGCCGAGCGCATGTGGGTGGAAGTGGACGAGGTGACGGGTGACGGAGGGTTTCGCGGGCGACTGACCAATCTGCCCAAGCACATCAAGAATCTTAAGCCCGACGATACCGTGGAATTTCGCGCCTGCCACATCATCAGCACTCCGCACGATGACGACGACAACATCGTCGAGCGTTACATCAAGCGCTGCTTTGTCACCAACCGGGTCATGAAAGACGGCCGCCCCGTCGGTTACATTTATCGAGAAGTGCCTGACGGCGAAGAGGACAGCGGCTGGCGCATCACCGCGAACGACGAGTCGGAAGAGTACATGGATGACGCAAAGAACTTCGCTTACGTCTCACTAGGCGCGGTGCTCAACAAGGACGACGGGTTCGTCGATTTGCTTGACTCGCCGGAGGGGTCGGCGTTCGCGCTTGATCCGCAAACGGGACAGTTTGTTCCTGTCTGATGCAAGGACGCGATGACTGTGATTTACCGTAAATGGAGAGCCATCAATGCTCCGGACCCTCTTTCCCCAGGGAACATTTGGCGCCGCCGCAACCGACGCGGAGATCGCGGCCGTTGAGTCGGCCTTGGGCGTCAAGTTTCCGGAACAACTTCGCGATCTGTACCGCCAGTGCGACGGCTTCAGGGAAGACAGAGGGAATGCCAAGTACCTGCTTTGCCTCACGGAGCAGGATTTCGTGGGTTCTCTTCAGTCACTGACCGAATTCTGCTGGAATGAATTTGGGGAAACCTGGCCGGACCTTGATCTCACACCTTTTATTTTTTTCGGTAGCTCAAGTGCGGATGAACTGTGGGGCATTCGCTGGCGCGATGGGAGTGAAATTATCGCTTTCCACCACCACATGGAAGGGGAGTACGAAGTCGTCGGCTCTGATATCGAAAGTGTCTACAAAGCGGACTATGCGAGGTATCCGGATGAGACCTGAAGCGGCGCGAGCCGCCGGAATTTCATGGTGATTGCTGTCTAGCCGCCGCTTGTGCCAAGCGCAAAAAAACACTGTCTTTTACCGTCATTCCCCGAGGGGACTTCCTGCCGGGAATTTCAAGTCTTGAACTCCGGAATATCCGGCTTCGCCCCCCACATGCAAAACGACTCCGCGGTAAACGGAAACTGCCGCGGCATCTCGTCCGGATCAGTGACCAGGCGCACGCCGCAGGAGTATTCGTAGACCATGCCGTCCGGGCCTTCGAAGTAGAGAAAGCGGGCGCCGGAGGTGGGGTGGCGGCCGGGGCCGAAGACGATGCGGATGCCGTTTTTTTGCAGGAAATACCAGGAGCGCATGATGTCGTCGACTTCCGCTACCTGATGGTTGATGTGTTGCACTCCCGCAAACGTTGAGGGGAAGAGGGCGATCTTGTGGTGGACTTCGTCGATGCGCAGCAGCGGGGCGGGGCCGATACGGTCGGAAACTTTGGCCGACAATACGTTGGTCCAGAAGCGTTCGTCGCGCTTGGCATCCGTCGTGCGCAGGCCGATGTGGGAAAAGCCGGTGATGCCGGCGTCGCGGGTGGGGAAGTAGCGGGTGCCCGAGTGGTGCGGCCAGACGCAGAGGTCGATGGCGTTGCCGGTGGGGTCCTTGAAATTGATGAAGGCTTCGACGCGGCGCGCTTCGCACTGCTCAGGCGTCCCGCGGGTGAAGGGGATGCGTTCGGCCTCGAGGTTGGCGGCGGCGGAGTCCAGCTCGGCGACGCTGTCGACCGAGAAGCCGACGGTGTGGTCGCGGTCGTCGCTGCGGAAATATATCGCGCGGCCGTGCTTGGGGTTGCCGGCCTGCTGGGCCTGCTGCAGGCCGAGGATGCCGGTGGCGTAGCGGGTCGCGCCTTCGATGTCGCGGGTGCCTAAGCGGATGTAGCGGATGTCGTGCAGGTTGATCATGGTGATCTGGGCTATGAGCGGAATGATGGCCACAACTGCAGGACAATGAGCGGCGCAATGAGCGCTACAATCGCGGCACCTCCCATCGTAACCGGTTCAGCCTTGTGTTGCAGGCCGCGCCCGTAACG
Source organism: Burkholderiales bacterium (assembly GCA_036271855.1). Classification (GTDB taxonomy): domain Bacteria; phylum Pseudomonadota; class Gammaproteobacteria; order Burkholderiales; family JAEUOS01; genus JAQGMJ01. The sequence continues at coordinate 35,667 of DATAZV010000189.1, read as the reverse complement.
CTGGACGCAGGGTCTTTTCCAACCCCAACCGGGCAAATTTCCAGGAGATAGCAATGGGCACGATGATCACGCTGACGGCCGCCGACGGCCACAAATTTTCCTGCTACAAGGCCGAGCCCGCGGGCAAGCCGAAGGGCGCCATTGTGGTGGTGCAGGAAATCTTCGGCGTCAACGACCACATCCGCAAGACCGCCGAGCTCTACGCCGCCGAAGGCTACCTGGCTTTGGCGCCCTCGGTGTTCGACCGCGCCAAGCCCGGCGTGGACATCGGCTACACCATGCCGGAAATGCAGGAAGGCATGGCCCTGAAGGCTGCCACCAAAACCGATGGCGCGATGGCCGACATCCAGGCCACGGTGGACGAAGCGGGCAAGGCCGGCAAGGTCGGCATCGTAGGCTTCTGCTTCGGCGGCCTGCTTACCTGGTTTTCCGCAGCCCGCGTCAAGGGCTTGTCGGCGGCCGTGCCTTACTACGGCGGCGGCATTCCCGACGTCGCCAACGAGCAGCCCAAGGTGCCGGTGATGCTGCACTTCGGCGAAAAGGACAGCTACATTCCGATGGAAGGCGTGGCCAAAGTGAAGGCCATCCACCCCAGCGCCCAGGTGTTCACCTATCCGGCCGACCACGGCTTCAATTGCGACCAGCGCGGCGCCTACGATGCGGGTGCGGCGAAGGAAGCGCGCCAGCGCACCCTGGACTTTTTCAAGAAGCACGTGGCGGAACAGTAAGCGGGAGGATGCGCGCGTGAGTTCCGAAGTCATCGCCGGCAAGGCCAGGCCGCGCGGCAAATACCCGCACTACCGGCGCGCCGGAGACTTTATTTTCGTCTCCGGCACCAGTTCGCGCCGGCCCGACAACACCTTTGCCGGCGCCAGCGCGGACGCCGCCGGCACCATGCAGTTCGACATCCGCGCGCAGACCCGCGCGGTGATCGAAAACATCCGCGATGTGTTGAAGAGTGCCGGGGCGGAGTTGTCCGACTGCGTGGAGATCGTCAGCTTCCTGGTCGACATGGGCGATTTCGGCGGCTACAACGAGGTCTACGGCGAGTTCTTCGATTACGACGGGCCGGCGCGCACCACGGTGGCGGTGCACCAGTTGCCGCATCCGCACCTGCGCATCGAGATCAAGGCTGTGGCCTATAGGCCGCTCGCCGCTCCGCGGACTCCCGATAAGCCGTAGGTTACGAAATGCTCTCTCCGATCAATTTCCCGCAGTGGATCGCCGAGCACCAGCATCTGCTGAAACCCCCGGTGGGCAACCAGCAGATCTGGCGCGATACCGATTTCATTGTCACGGTGGTCGGCGGCCCGAACAAGCGCACCGACTTTCACGACGACCCTTACGAAGAATTCTTCTACCAGTTCAAGGGCAATGCGAGCCTGAACATCATTGACGAAGCCGGAAAGCCGGGGCGGGTCGACCTACGCGAAGGGGCGATGTTCCTGCTGCCCCCGCACCTGCGCCACTCGCCGCAGCGCCCGGAAGAGGGCAGCCTGTGCATCGTCATCGAACGCACCAGGCCAGAAGGGGTGAAGGACGGCTTCGAGTGGTATTGCCTGGAGTGCGGCGAACTGGTGCACCGGGTCGAGGTGCAACTCAAGAGCATCGTCAGCGACCTGCCGCCGCTGTTCGAGGCGTTTTACGCCAGCAGGGACGCGCGCACCTGCAAGGCCTGCGGCGCGGTGCATCCGGGCAAGGGCTGAAGGCTCTGTAACGACTGGGGCTGTCGCCATCCCATCCACCCCTGTCATTCTGAGCAAAGCGAAGAATCTGCTTTTTCCGTCGCACTCTGCCTAAAGCCATCAAAAGCAGATTCTTCGTTTCACTCAGAATGACACTGTAATTTGCGGAGTGTGGCAGTCGAGCCGGCGCGCCTACTTCACGCCCCAGGGCTTCCACCATTTTTTGGCGTCGCCGCTCTTGTCGTCGCCCCCGGGGGCGGTGGCCTTGGGCGGCGCCTTGATCATGGTCTTGGGCAGCGGCTGCGGCGCCACCGCAGGCGCGGCCACCTGCACCGGCACGGCCACCGGGGTGGTGGCGGTGAGCGCCGCCTTGAAGTCGGCCACCGATTGCGGGCGCTTGTTCTCATCCGGCACCAGGGCCCAGTCGACGGCGGCCAGCAGGGCCGGGCTGTAGCGCCCGGCGCCGGCCTTGGAGGCGGGCACCATGGCGTCGGTCTTGATGCGCGCGGGAGCTTCCACCGGCTTGGCGCCGGTGATCACCCAGTACATCATGCCGCCGAAGGCGTAGAGGTCGGTCCACGGGCCCTGCTTGCCGTGCGAGTGGTATTGCTCGAACGGCGCGTAACCCGGGGTGACGATGGTGGTGAGGCTGCGGCTGCGGGTGCCCACCGCATGGCGCGCGGCGCCGAAGTCGAGCAGGACCATGCTGTCGTCCTGACGCACGAAAATGTTGGCGGGCTTGATGTCGCGGTGCAGGAAGCCGGCCTTGTGCACGACGTCGAGGCCGTCGAGCAGCGGCAATATCATTTTCAGGAGCAACGCTTCGTCGATGGTCTTGCGTGAGGCCAGCCAGTCCTTGAAGGACTCGCCGGATTCGTACTCCATCACCATGTAGGCGGTGTTGTTGGCCTGGAAAAAGCGTGACACCCGCACGACGTTGGCGTGCTTGAAGTTGGCGAGGGTACGGCACTCCTTGAGGAACTTGTCCAGGCCTTCCTTGAAAGCTTCTTCCTCGTCCGGGGTCTTGATGCGCACCTTGCCGCCGGACTCGCGCGCGCACATGTCGCTGGGGAAATATTCCTTGATCGCCACCTCGGCTTCAAGGTTGGTGTCGAGGGCCAGGTAGGTGATGCCGAAGCCGCCTATGCCTAAGGTCCACTCGATGTTGTATTCCTGCAGGCTGGTGCCCACCGGCAGGGCCAGGCGCGACTCCTGTGGCATTTGCGCCTGCGCCTTGAGCAGGGCCTGGCGCTTGAGTTCGGCGTAGTCGGCCGGCAGCGAGGCCTCGGCCTGGGCGGCGGCGGCCTGTGCTTGCACGTTGGGCACGGTGCCGCCGTTGGCGCGTGCCGGTGCGGCGGCCACCGGCGCTGCCTTGGCCGGAGCCGGTGCGGCGGGTTTGGGTGCGGCAGGCTTGGGCGCGGCAGCCGGGGCGGCTGCGCGTACGGCCGCTGCCGGCGCCGCCATCGACACCGGCTCGGCGATCGAAGGACCATGCGAGACGGTGGGCTTGTCGGCTTGCGCTGCCGCCGCGGGTGCAGCAGGTGCGGACGCGGCAGCAGGCGGTGCGGCCGGCGCGGCGGCGGCCGGGACAGGCGCCGGAGGAGGCGCCTTGGGCTGGGCCGCGGCCACCGGCGCTGGAGCAGGGGCGGCGGGTGCGGGCGCCGCAGGCGCTTGGGCAACTGGTGCGGCAGCAGGAGCCTGCGCAGCCGGTGCAGCCACCGGCGCCTCGGCAACTGGTGCCGCGGCCTGGGCCGGCTGCTCGGGCGCGGGGGCCGGCGTTTCCGCCGCCGGCGTGGCCGGTGCGGTGCCGGACTGCGCGAAGCGCTTGATCTTCAGCAGCTCGGCGGCCTTCTGGATCTGGCTGAACGAGGGCTCGGCGGCTTTGCTCGCACTGCCGGGGCTGTCCTTTTTATCCTGGTCCACGATGCTTTTCCCCTGAGCGGCGTTATGCCAACAGTTCAAACGCCCGGCGGGCAAATAATTCGGATTTGTCGCGGCCCATGCGCCCGGCCAGCGCGGTCTGGCAGCCGCCGATCAGGCTAACCATTTCCTCGGGGCTGGCGCATTGCTCGACCTGCTCGGCCAGAAATTCGCCGTCGAAGTCTTCAATATGCGTGACCACATGCTGCAAGTAGCGCCGCGCATCTTCCAGCGGCGAGGGCAGGGCGGGCGCCTTGCCGCCGAACAGCGCGCCGAGCAGGCCGCGCTTGCCCTGCGGCGCGGGCTTGCGCACCAGGGCCACGGAGATATTGTCGCCGTTGCCCATGCCGCGCTTGCGCGCCAGGGCGATCAGGCGGTCGCAGGCGTCGGGCAGGGGGCGGTAGCTGATCAGTTGCGCCATTTCGAAAGGCTCGAAGTAGGCCCACAGGCCGTCGGAGCCCAGCAACACGGTATCGCCGGCTTCAGGATCTTCCAGGCTGCCGAAGACGATGGCCGGCGGCTCGTCGCCGCCCAGGCTGGAGAACAGGCGGCTGCGCTCCGGGTGGGTCAGCATCTCGGCCTCGGTGATCTTGCCCTGCTGGAACAGGATCTCCACCAGCGAATGGTCGTCGGTGCGCTTGACGAACTTGCCTTCGCGAAACAGGTAGAGCCGGCTGTCGCCGCAATGCGCCCACACCAGGCGCTCGGGACCGGCCATCGCCAGCACGGCGGTGGAGCGCGGGTCGCGCTGATAACCCTGGCCGGCGGCGGCCACCTTTTCATGCGCGGCCATGATCATCGCGCGCAGGCGATCTTTCGGCACGTCCTTGCCGGGGATGAAGCTGTCGAACAGCGGCAGGGTGGCATCGATCACCGCCTGCGAGGCGAGGGCGCCGCCGGTGTGGCCGCCCATGCCGTCGGCCAATACGGCGAGCACGAAATTCTCGCTGGCCGGGTGGGCGACCACCGCCACGCGGTCCTGCTGTTCCTTGCGATCACCGAGGTTTTCGGCGCTGGCGTATTCGTAGATCATTCTTGTCGGCGGGCCGCGAGTAGTGCCAACACCCGGGCGCTGCGTTTTGCGCACCCATGGCGCGACATACGCAGCCTGTGGTTCCCCTCCCTCGCTACTATAACGCGGCCCCTGCGAATCAACAACCGGCAGAAATGCCGACATGTGACGTATTTCCTTTACACCACCGGCGCACGTGTGCAAGGCCTCATGGCAATGTCATTAAATTTGCAAATCGGGATGCCCCCGCGCCGAATCGACTTTATAATGGCCGGCCTTCGAACAGGGAGAATGGCCGGCACGATGGCGTGACCGGACCGGGCAGCGCACGGCGTCAACCCGGAATGCGCATGACCTCGCAGAACCTGTCGAAAAAAAACCGTCTTCCCCCGCCGCGCATGAGTGTGAAAAAAAATCAGGACAGCAACTGCATGCCCGACTACTGGGAGGATGCGAAAAAAGAGCTGATGCGCTGCGACCGCGTGCTGCGGCGTCTCATCCCGAAATATGAGGACGACTGCCTGCAGACGCGCGGCGATCCCTTCCTCACACTCGCCCGTTCCATCGTCGGCCAGCAGATCTCGGTGAAGGCGGCCGAGGCGGTATGGGGCCGCCTGTTCGCCTCGGTGTCCGAATTCACTCCGGTGAAAGTGGCGCGGATGAAGATGGAAAAGCTGAGAACCTGCGGGCTGTCGCAGCGCAAGGCCGAATACATCCTCGACCTGGCGGCGCACTTCAGGCAGGGCGGCGTCAACATCGAGGACTGGCAGGTGCTGGACGACGAGGCGGTGATCACCGCGCTCACCGACATCCGCGGCATCGGCCGCTGGACCGCCGAGATGTTCCTGATCTTCAACCTGATGCGCCCCAATGTGTTTCCGGCGGACGACCTCGGCCTGCAAAAGGCAGTGAGCCTGCACTACTTCGCCGGCGAAAAGCTGACCCGCAGCGAACTGCGCGAGGTCGGCGAGAACTGGGCGCCCTGGCGCTCGGTCGGCACCTGGTACATGTGGCGGGCGCTGGATCCGCTGCCGGTTGCGTACTAGGCGCCCAAAAGTACAAACCTACTTTTGGGCGGACTAAGCTGCATGAGAAATCCCCGGCAGAGCCGGATGATTTTCATGAAGTAAAATACGACGACAAGGCAACACCTAGCGCTCCGGCGCACAGACTATGAAAACCACCTTCCTCGATTTCGAACAGCCGATCGCCGAGCTTGAGGCGAAGATCGAAGAGTTGCGCTATGTGCAGGACGACTCGGCGGTGGATATCTCCGAAGAGATCGACCGCCTGAAGAAGAAAGTCCAGGGGCTGACCAAGGACATCTACGCCAAGCTCACGCCCTGGCAGATCTCCCAGGTCGCGCGCCATCCGCAGCGGCCCTACACGCTGGACTACATCGAGGCGATGTTCAGCGATTTCCACGAGCTGCACGGCGACCGCAGCTATGCCGACGACGCATCCATCGTCGGTGGCCTGGCGCGCTTCAACGGCCAGGCCTGCATGGTGCTGGGGCACCAGAAGGGCCGCGACATCAAGGAGCGCACCCTGCGCAATTTCGGCATGCCGCGCCCCGAGGGCTATCGCAAGGCGCTGCGCCTGATGCGCACGGCGGAGAAATTCAAACTGCCTCTGTTTACCTTCGTCGACACCCCCGGTGCCTATCCCGGCATCGGTGCCGAGGAGCGCGGCCAAAGCGAGGCCATCGGCCACAACCTGTTCGCCATGGCGGGCCTGACCGTGCCGATCATCACCACCGTGATCGGCGAGGGCGGCTCCGGCGGCGCGCTGGCCATCGCCATGGGCGACGCCGTGCTGATGCTGCAGTACGCCACCTACTCGGTGATCTCCCCCGAAGGCTGCGCCTCGATCCTCTGGAAAAGCGCGGAAAAAGCCCCCGAGGCCGCCGAGATTCTCGGCATCACCGCCCCGCGCCTGAAAACCCTCGGGCTGATCGACAAGATCATCAGCGAGCCCCAGGGCGGCGCGCATCGCGACCCCGCCGCCGCCGCGCAGGCCCTGAAAAAGGCCCTGGCCGATGCCCTGCGTCAGCTCGCCGACGTGCCCACCGACAAATTGCTGAAGACGCGCTACGAGCGCCTGATGCAGTACGGCAAGTTTGAGGAACAGGCCGCCTGAGGAGGAGGGCGGCGCCCGCTCCGCGCTCGGCGGTGCGGTGCGCGAGGGCCTGCGTGCCGTCGCCGCCCGCCTGGGGCGTGCCCCGGTGTTTTGCGCCGGCTTTTCCGGCGGCCTGGATTCCACCGTGCTGCTCGACCTTCTTGCCCCGGCCTGCAAGGAAGAAGGCTATGCCCTGCGCGCCCTGCATGTGCATCACGGCCTGAGCGCCAATGCCGATGCCTGGGAGCGGCATTGCGCCGCCGTCTGCGCCGGCCTGCGGGTACCGCTGCAAGTGGTGCACGTCGCGGTGAGCCGGGCGCCGCGCACCAGCCTCGAAGAAGAGGCGCGGCGCGCGCGCCATGCCGCCTTTGCCGACGTCGCCGCCGACGCCATCGTACTGGCGCATCACGCCGACGACCAGGCCGAAACCGTGCTGTTGCAGTTGCTGCGCGGCGCCGGCCCGAAGGGCCTGGCCGGGATGCCGCGCATCAAATCGCTGGCGGCGGGCGCCTCCACCTTGCTCCTGCGTCCCTTGCTCGACTTCCCGCGTAACGCCCTGCTCGAACACGCGCAGGCGCGCGGCCTGGCCTGGATCGAGGACGAAAGCAACCGCGACGACCGCCTGAAGCGCAACTTCCTGCGCAACCAGGTGTTTCCGGTGTTGCGGACCGGCTTTCCGGCGCCCGCGCAGACCCTGGCGCGCGCGGCCCGCCTGCAGGCCGAGGCAGCGGCGCTGCTCGATGCGCTGGCCGACAATGATCTGGCGCAGGCGGCTGCCGGCGCCGCCCTGGAGGTGGAAAAGCTCAAGCTGCACGACGACGCGCGGCTGAAAAACCTCCTGCGCCGCTGGTTCGACCGTGCTGCCTTGCGCCAGCCCTCGGAGGCCCGGCTCGACGCCTTGTTGCGCGCCCTGCGCGACAGCAGCAACGACACCCGGCTGCGCTGGGAACATGAAGGCGTCAGCGTGGTCAGGCAAAAGGGGCTTTTGTGCCTGGAAACGGGCGCATCAGACCCCACCTGAGGTGGAGGGGCAGGCGCTCCGGTGGGCTGCCTAAGGGTATTTGCGCAATCTCTGCCTAAATTCGCGCCCCAAAGCAGCCAGATCACGCCATTTTTGCTATAATTCTAGGTTAAGTTTCATACCTCAAAACCTTAATTTATTTGGAGTTTTTCGAAAATGGCCATCGAGCGCACCCTCTCGATCATCAAGCCCGATGCGGTAGCAAAAAACGTCATCGGCAAGATCTACCAACGTTTTGAGGATGCGGGGCTGAAAATCATCGCGGCCCGCATGATGCATCTCTCGCGCGCCGAGGCCGAAGGCTTCTACGCGGTGCACAAGGAGCGTCCTTTCTTCAAGGACCTGGTCGACTTCATGATCTCGGGCCCGGTGATCGCGCAAGCCCTGGAAGGCGAAAACGCCATCCTCAAGCACCGCGACCTGATGGGCGCCACCGACCCGAAAAAGGCCGACAAGGGCACCATCCGCGCCGACTTCGCCGACAGCATCGACGCCAATGCGGTGCACGGCTCCGACGCCGCCGACACCGCGAAAAACGAGATCGCCTACTTTTTCCCGGCGCTCAACGTCTATTCCCGCTGACCACGCCTGAGACAGGCGCGCCCGGCCCGGCCATGACCACCTCACCTTCCAACCTGCTCGACTACGACGGCCCCGGCCTGGCCGCGTGGTTCGGCGCGCACGGTGAAAAGCCGTTTCGCGCCCGCCAGGTGATGAAGTGGATGCACCAGTCGCAAGTGGCCGACTTCGGCGCCATGACCGACTTGGCCAAGAGCCTGCGCGCCAAGCTGCAGACCGAGGCCGAGATTGCGCTGCCGCCGGTGATCCGCGACGACGTCGCCTCCGACGGCACCCGCAAATGGCTGCTCGATGTCGGGGTCGGCAACGCCATCGAGACCGTGTTCATCCCCGAGGATGACCGTGGCACCCTGTGCATTTCCACCCAGGCCGGCTGCGCGGTCGATTGCGCCTTTTGCTCCACCGGCAAGCAGGGCTTTTCGCGCAACCTCACGGTGGCCGAGATCATCGGCCAACTGTGGCTGGCCAACAAGCTGCTGCGCGAGTCGGGTGGGGCGCGCTACGCGCCTGAAGGAATGGACCCGGCGGCCGGCATCCTGCGCCCGGTCACCAACGTCGTCATGATGGGCATGGGCGAGCCCCTGCTCAACTTCGAAAATACGGTCGCCGCGCTCAGCCTGATGCTCGACGACAACGCCTACGGCCTGTCGCGCCGCCGTGTCACGGTGTCGACTTCCGGCGTGGTGCCGATGATGGACCGCCTGCGCGACACCTGCCCGGTGGCGCTCGCCGTCTCCCTGCACGCACCGACCGACTCCCTGCGCGACACCCTGGTGCCGCTGAACCGCAAGTACCCGCTGCGTGAACTGATGGCCGCCTGCCAGCGCTATCTCGAAAAAGCGCCGCGCGACTTCATCACCTTCGAATACATCATGCTTTCCGGGGTCAACGACAATCCGGCGCAGGCGCGTGAATTGATCGCCCTTACGCGCGAGGTGCCCTGCAAGTTCAACCTGATTCCGTTCAATCCGTTTTCCGTCGGCAACGTGCCGGTGCAGTTCCAGCGCTCCGATTCGGCGCGCATCCGCGCCTTCGCGGAAATTTTGATGGGCGCCGGGATCGTCACCACCACGCGCAAGACGCGCGGCGACGACATCGACGCCGCCTGCGGCCAACTGGCCGGCGAAGTGGCCGACCGCACCAAGCGAGTGATCCGCCTGCAGCGCAAGGCGGCAGAGCCGTCCGGCGTCTAGGCGGCTGTTCGACACAGACAGGGAGAAATACCGATGCTTCACGGATCTCACGCCTCAACCACTGCCGCTACATTGGCCCGACGCGGGCTCCTGGCACTGGCGGCCGCGAGCCTGCTTGTGGCCGGCTGCGCCAGCCAGGGCGGCAATACCACCAGCGGCGGCCCGCGCAGCGGCGAGCGCAGCGTGTCCCTGGAAGGGCGCAGTTTCGGTGATCCGCTGGAAAGCGCCAAGGCGCATACCGAACTGGCGTTCGGCTATTTTCAGCGCGGCCAGATGGCGGTGGCGCTGGACGAAATCGCCGTTGCGCTCAAATCCAAGCCGGACTACTACCAGGCCTACAACGTGCTCGGCCTGGTCCAGATGGACCTGAGCCAGAACCCCAAGGCGGAAGAGGCGTTTCGCCACGCCCTGTCGATCGCGCCCAACGATTCCGACACCCTGAACAACTTCGGCTGGTTCCTGTGCCAGAACCAGCGCGAGCGTGAATCCCTGCCGCTGTTCATGCAGGCGCTGAAAAATCCGCTCTACGCCACCCCCACCAAGCCCTATACCAACGCCGGCATCTGTTCGGAAAAGCTCGGCGACGTTGCCGCCGCCGAGGAGTATTACCGCAAGGCCTTCAGCCTGGACCCGGCCAACCCGGGGGTGATGATGCGGCTGGCCGACCTTTACTACCGGCGCAACGAACTCGACAAGGCGCGTTTTTACGCCGATCGTATCAACCGGAATTTCGACCCTTCCGCCAGCTCGCTGTGGCTGGCCCTGCGCATCGAGCGCAAGGCCGGCGACCGGACGGCCGAATCGAGCTTTGCGGCACAGCTGCGGCGCCGCTATCCCGATTCGCCCGAGTATCTGCGGATGCAGCAAGGACAGTTCGAGTGACAGAGAGCACCCCCTCCGGAGCGGCCGAGGAAGCCGCGGTTCCGGTGGAACCGCAAATCTCGATCGGTGCGGAATTGCGTGCCGCCCGCGAGCGCCAGGGCTTGGCCGTGGTTGACGTCGCGCAGCGCCTGAAATTCGCCGCGCGCCAGGTCGAGGCGCTGGAAGCGGACAACATGGCGGCCCTGCCTGGCCTCACCTTCGTGCGCGGTTTCCTGCGCAGTTATGCCAGGCTGCTGGGCCTGGACGCCGACGCCCTGGTGGGCGCCCTGGAACGGGCGGCGGCGCGCGATGCCGGCCCCAGCACCGTGCAGTTGCAAAGCCTGTCGGCGACCCCGCAGCCGTTCCCGATGCGCAGTTCCTCATCCGGCAGCGCCTGGCCCTGGATCATTGGCATGGTGGTCGCGGTGGTCGGCCTGGGCGGCTTCACCCTGTATCAGTGGCAGGCGCCGGCTTCGGTCAGCGAGCCGGCACCGGCCACCTCATCCGTGGCCAGCCCGAACACCACGCCGACGGCCACGCCGGATGCCGCGCCTGCACCCGGCGTGGCCGCCTCGGCTGCGCCGGCGGTGGCAGCCGTGGAGCCGGTGGTGGTTCCCGCGGTGCCAGGCAACGGCGCGCCGGTGACACTGGCGACCACGCCCACCATCGCGGCGCCGCCGGCGCCGGCCAGTGCGCAGGAGAGCGGCCACGGCAAAATCCACCTGGTATTCAGCGACCAGTCCTGGACCGAAATACGCGCCGCAGGCGGGCAGGTGGTTTATTCGCAGAACAATGCAGCCGGCAGCGATGCCTGGGTCGACGGCACGCCGCCGTTCGATTTCGTCATCGGCAACGCTCGCGCGGTGAAACTCTATTACCGCGGCAGCGAGGTGGACCTGGCGCCGTACATCAAGGTCTCGGTCGCTCGCATGCAGCTCAAGTAAGGACGAAGATCATGGCTATCGCACCGCGGCGCCACAGCCGCCAGACCGAAATCCGCCACGGCGCGCGCTCCGTGCTGGTCGGCGGCGGCGCGCCGGTGATGGTGCAGTCGATGACCAATACCGACACGGCGGACGCCATCGGCACCGCGATCCAGGTGAAAGACCTGGCGCGCGCCGGCTCCGAGGTGGTGCGCATCACCGTCAATACCGCCGAGGCGGCGGCCGCCGTGCCGGCGATCCGCGAACAGCTCGACAAGATGGGCGTCGACGTGCCGCTGGTGGGCGACTTCCATTTCAACGGCCACAAGCTGCTGACTGCCTATCCGGGCTGCGCAGAAGCGCTGTCGAAGTACCGCATCAACCCCGGCAACGTCGGCAAGGGCGCGCGCCACGAAGACAACTTCGCGCAAATGATCGAGGTAGCGTGCCGTTACGATAAACCCGTCAGGATCGGCGTCAACTGGGGCAGCCTGGACCAGGACCTGTCCAAGCGCATGATGGACGAGAACGCCAGGCTGGCTGAGCCGAAGGATGCCGACGAGGTGCTGCGCGAAGCGCTGATCGTCTCCGCCATCGACAGCGCCAAACGCGCCGAAGAACTGGGCCTGGCGGGCAACCGCATCATCCTCTCCTGCAAGGTAAGCGGGGTGCAGGACCTGATCGCGGTGTATTCCGAACTGGCGCGGCGCTGCGACTACCCGCTGCACCTGGGCCTGACCGAAGCCGGCATGGGCAGCAAGGGCATCGTCGCCTCCAGCGCGGCGCTGGCGGTGCTGCTGCAGCAAGGCATCGGCGACACCATCCGCATTTCGCTCACCCCTGAGCCCAATGGTGACCGCACCAAGGAAGTGGTGGTGGCGCAAGAGCTGTTGCAGACCATGGGCTTCCGGTCTTTTTCGCCCCTGGTTATCGCCTGCCCGGGTTGCGGGCGCACCACCAGCACGGTGTTCCAGACCCTGGCCTCCGACATCCAGGCCTATTTGCGCCGCCAGATGCCGGTATGGAAAACCCAGTACCCGGGCGTCGAGGAAATGCACGTGGCGGTGATGGGCTGCGTGGTCAACGGCCCGGGCGAATCCAAGCATGCCAACATCGGCATCAGCCTGCCGGGCTCGGGCGAGTCCCCGGTGGCGCCGGTGTACGTCGATGGCGCTCACAGCCAGACGCTCAAGGGCGAGCACATCGCCGAAGAGTTCCAGGCGATCGTCGATGCGTACGTGAAAACCCACTACGGCGCCGCGGTGCCCGCATAAAGCTGCAAACGATGAACCAGGAATCAAAAAAGCCGGCAAAGCTGCAAGCCGTCAAGGGGATGAACGACTTCTTCGCCGAAGAGGCGGGCTTGTTGCAGGCACTGGAGGCGAAGCTGCACGGCTGGCTGGCCTCCTACGGCTATCGCAATGTGCGCACGCCGGTGCTGGAGCAGACCGCGCTGTTTCGCCGCGGCATCGGCGAAGTCACCGACATCGTCGAGAAGGAAATGTTTTCCTTCACCGACCGCCTGAACGGCGATGAGCTGACCATGCGCCCGGAATTCACCGCCGGCATCGTGCGCGCGGTGGTGGAACATAGTCTTTTATACAACGGTCCGCAACGGGTGTTCTCGATGGGCCCGGTGTTCCGCCACGAACGCCCGCAGCGCGGCCGCTATCGCCAGTTCCACCAGATCGACGTCGAGGCCCTGGGTTTCGCCGGCCCCGACGTCGACGCCGAGTTGATCGTCATGTTGAAGCGCCTGTGGGACGACTTGAAGCTCACCGACGTGCGCCTGGAGATCAACACCCTGGGCAGCCCCGCCGAGCGCGCCGCGCATCGTGACGCGCTGATCGCCTATTTCGAGGGCCATGCGGATCTGCTCGACGAGGACGCAAAGCGCCGCCTGCACAGCAACCCGCTGCGCATCCTCGACACCAAGAACCCGGCGATGCAGGCGATGGTCAACGCCGCGCCGCGGCTGGACCAGCACCTGGGGCCTGAGTCGAAGGCCCACTTCGAAGAGCTGCAGGCCTACCTGCGCGACGCCGGCATCGCCTACACCATCAACCCGCGCCTGGTGCGCGGCCTGGACTACTACAACCTGACGGTGTTCGAGTGGATCACCGACCAGTTGGGTGCCCAGGGCACCATCTGCGGCGGCGGGCGCTATGACGGGCTGATCGAACTGTTCGGCGGCAAGAGCGAGCCGGCGGTGGGCTTCGCCATCGGCGTCGAGCGCCTGATCGACCTGGTGAAGCAGAGCGGCGCCGTCAAAGGCACGTCCAGCTGCGATGTCTACGTGGTGCACCAAAGCACGCGGCCGGAAGCGGCACGCTATGCCTTCGGCCTGGCCGAGCAATTGCGCGGCAGCGGGCTGGAAGTGATCCTGCATTGCGGCGGCGGCTCGTTCAAGTCGCAGATGAAAAAGGCCGATGCCAGCGGCGCCGAATTCGCCGTGATCATCGGCGACGAGGAACTGGCGGCCGCCGAAGCGACTCTCAAACCCCTGCGCGGCGAAGCGCCGCAGCAGCGCGTCAAGGCGGCCGAGCTGGCCGCGCACCTGATTGCGCAAATCCCCGAACAACTCCCCGAAGAACTGGAAAGCTGAACATGGCTGCATTGGATCTCGAAGAACAGGAACAGCTGGCTGAACTGAAGGCCTGGTGGAACCGCTACGGCAACCTGGTGCTGACGGCGTTCATCATCGTCATGCTGGTGGTGGCCGGCTTCAACGCCTGGCGCTATTACCAGCGCAGCCAGGCCGGGGCGGCCTTCGCGATCTACGACGAGCTGCAACTGGTGAGCGCGGCCAAGGACAAGGCGAAAAGCGCCGAGTTGACAGGCCAGTTGCTGGAGCGCTTTCCGCGCACCAGTTTCGCCCCGCTGGCGGCCCTGATGAATGCCAAGGTGCAGCTCGATGCGGGCGATACCAAGGCCGCCAAGGCGCAGTTGCAATGGGTGGTGGACAGCGGTAAGGACGACGATTTGCGCAACGTCGCGCGCGTGCGCCTGGCCGGCATGCTGCTGGACGAGAAGATGTACGACGATGCGCTCAAGCAGATGGACGCCGCCCACCCGGCTTCGTTTGACGCCTTGTTCCTCGACCGCAAGGGCGACATCCTGTTCGCCCAGGGCAAGATGGCCGATGCCCGCGCCGCCTGGCAGGATGCGTACCTGAAGGCCGACGAAAAGAACAACCTGCGCCAGGTGCTGACCCTCAAGCTGGAATTGGCCGGCGGCAGCGCCCCGGTGGTCAAGGCGCGCTCATGATGGGGCGTCTCGCGGGCCTGTGGGCGGGTCTATGGCTGACGGTGCGGCCGGGCCTGGCCGCCGGGCTGTTGCTGGCGCTTGCCGGTTGCTCGACGATCAGCGAGAGCAGCTTTAACCCGCTGAACTGGTTTGCCGCCGCTTCGGTCAACAAACCCACCGAACTGACCTCGCTGGTGAAGCCGACCCTCACCTTCACCCGCCTGTGGAGTGCTTCGGTCGGCAGCGCAGGCGCCTATGTGTTCACGCCGGCGGTGGTCGGCGACACGGTGTACGCCGCCGGCGCCGGCGGCAATCTCGCGGCCTTCGACGCACTGACCGGCAAGCAGCGCTGGCGCGTACGTGCCGACCGCGACGGCCTGTCGGCCGGTGTCGGCGCCTCCGATACCCTGGTGGTGGTGGTCACGCTGAGGGGAGAAATCCTGGCTTTCGATACCAAGGGCCGCGAGCGCTGGCGCACCCAGGTGTCCAGCGCGGTGCTGGCGCCGCCGCTGGTGGTCGAAAATGTCGTGCTGGTGCGCAGCGACGACAACCGCGTGTTTGCCTTCAACGCCGTCGACGGCAAGCGCTTGTGGGTCTACCAGCGCACCGCGCCGGCCCTGGTGTTGCGCAACATCGGCGGCATGATTGCCGCGCCCGGCGGCCAGGTCTATGTCGGCTTCCCCGGCGGCAAGCTGGTGGCACTGGGCCTCTCCAACGGTACGGTACGCTGGGAGGCCACGGTGGCCTTGTCCAAGGGCACCACCGAGCTTGAGCGCATCGCCGACATTTCCAGCAGCCCGGTGCTGTCCGGGCGCGAGGTGTGCGCGGTGGCCTTCCAGGGCCGCGCCGCCTGCTTCGAAGCCAGCAACGGACAGGCGATCTGGGGGCGCGACATCTCCAGCGCCGCCGGCCTGGCGCTGGACGAGCGTTTCATGTTCGTCTCCGACGACAAGTCGGCCGTGGTGGCGCTGGCGCGCGGCACCGGCGCCAACCTTTGGAAACAGGAGCGCCTGCTGTACCGCCAGGTTTCGGGGCCGGTGTCGGTGGGCCGCGCGGTGGTGGTGGGCGATTTCGAAGGCGTGCTGCACGCCTTGTCGCGCGAGGACGGCAGCTTCATCGGCCGCCAGAGCACCGGGGGCGGTGCCATCATGACGGCGCCGCAACTGTTCAGCGTGCCCGACAAGGACGCGATCCTGGTGCAGACCCAGAAGGGCGACCTGTTCGTTTTTACGCTTTAGGCGACAGGGGCAGCGCGCGGGCAGCGGCAATGCCGCTGCGGACCGCGCCTTCGATGGTGGCCGGATAGCCGTTGTCGACGAAGTCCCCGGCCAGTGCCAGGCCCGGCAGCAGCAGGCCGGCGGCGGGGCGCGACAGGCCGGGCGCGGCCTTGAAGGTGGCGCGCTTTTCCGTGATGACGCGATGCCATTGCGGCGCTTGCAGGTTTGCCACCACCGAACCCAGTTCCTCGTGGATGGCGGCGGCCAGTTGCGCCGGTTCGGCGCCGCGCAGGCGGCCGGCGGCGCTGACCACTACCGCGATCAGGCCGGCCTTGCCGTCGAGCTGGCCGCGGTCAAAGGCCCACTGGCTGATTTCGCGCGACAGGCCGATCATCGGGCGCGGCAGGCAGGTGTGGCCCGGGTACTGCAGGTAGCAGGTGACGATGGGTTCGTATTCGAGCGCGCGCAATTGCGCGGCGACGGCGGCGCATTGCGACGGCAGCAGGTCGGCGGTACGCCAGGGCGGCAAGGCGCAGACCAGTGCTTCGTAGCGCGAAAGTGCGGCGCCCGCGCCGACGCTCCAGGACTGTTCCTCGGCGGCGATGCTCTCGACCGCCACACCTAGATGTACCTGCCCGCCCGCGGCGCTAATCGCCGCGGCGGCGAGGTCGGGGAACAAGGCGCCGAGATCGGCGCGCGGGATCAGCAGGTCGCTGTCGCTGGCGCCCTGGGTGAAAGCATCGCGCAGCACGCGCAGGAAAATCCGCGCAGAGGAATCGCCGATGGCGGTGTTCAGCGCGGCGATGCACAGGGGTTCCCACAGGTAGCGCACCACCTTCGCAGGCTGACCGTAGCGACGCATCAACTCGCTGACATTGATGTCTTGCGCGACTGCAAAGCCGTGCAGTTGCATCATGGTCATGAAGCGGATGGCGGCGAATTTCTCACCGGCAGTCAGGCCTTGGGCGCCGAGCAGCCCGGCCAAGAGGTGCAGGGGGGCGGGCAGGCCGCGCGGTGCGCGCAGGGCGAAGGCGCCGGGAAACACCAGTTCCAGCGGCAGGCGCAGCAACAGCTGTTCCGGGTCGCCGCCGGCCTTGCGGATCATCGCGAGGGTGTCGCGATAGGCGCCGAGCAGGATGTGCTGGCCGTTGTCCAGGGCGATGTCGTCCAGCACCACGCGGCGCGCGCGGCCGCCGAGGGTGCGCGCGGCTTCGTAGAGATCCACGGCATGGCCCGCTTTGGACAGTTCCACTGCGGCGGCCAGGCCGGCCCAGCCGCCGCCGAGCACGGCGGCGCGGCGTGCGCCCGCGGGCTTCACGCCGTGACCCAGGTCTTCCACGCCAGCCAGAGCTTGCGGATCGGGGTCAGGCTGACGCGCTGGTGCAGCACCTGGAAGTTGTCGCGGGCGATTTCTTCCAGCAGGGTGCGGTAGATCGAGGCCATGATCAGGCCGGGGCGCTGGGCGCGGCGGTCCTGCTGCGGCAGGGCGGCGAAGGCCTTCTCGTAATACTGCTGGGCGCGCTCGTACTGGAAGCGCATCAGGGCGGTGAACTCGTCGCTGTAGCGGGCGTTGAGGATGCCGGAAACCGGCACATTGAATTGCTGCAGTTCGTTCACCGGCAGGTAGACGCGGCCGCGGCGCGCATCTTCGCCGACGTCGCGAATGATGTTGGTGAGCTGGAAGGCCATGCCGAGGTTTTTCGCGTACTCCAGCGTGTCTTCGCTGGTGCGGCCGAAGATCTCGGCGGCGCACAGGCCGACCACGCTGGCGACCAGGTAGCAGTAGCGCTCCAGGGCTTTGAAATCCAGGTAGCGGGTCTGCAGCAGGTCCATTTCCATGCCGTCGAGGATTTCGTTCAGGCGCTCCTCGGTCAGGTTGTAAGGCTTGAGGAAAGGAGCAAGAGCCCGGGTCACCGGGTGCTGCGGGTTGCCGGCGTACAGGCTGGCCAGTTCGGTGCGCCACCAGGCGAGCTTGATGCGGGCGACATTTTCGTCGGCGGTTTCGTCGACGACGTCATCGACCTCGCGGCAGTAGGCGTACAGCGCGGTGATGGCGCGGCGGCGCTCCGGCGGCAGGAACAGGAAGCTGTAGTAGAAGGACGAGCCGCTGGCGGCCGCTTTCTGCTGACAATACTCGTCGGGAGTCATGGGGCGAATTGTACCGGGCGACTACATCATCACGGCGCGGCCGGCCATCAGCAGCCAGTCGCCGGCCTTGAGCACCGGGCGGTGGCGGAATACATCGCAGTGTGCGGTTTCGATTTTTTCCAGGATGCGCAGGCCGCCTTGCACCACCATGCGCAATTCGATGCCCATGCGGCCGGGCAGGGCGTGGACCAGCGGTGCGCCCTCGAGCAGCATGGCACGGGCGCGGGCGATCTCGAAAGCCATCAGCGCCTGGAAGGCCGGGGTGAGCTCGCCGCGGGCGATGATCTGTTCGCTGACGGTAAAGCGGGCCAGGCTGTCCTGCGGTAGATACACGCGCTCCTTTTGCCAGTCCACCGCGACGTCCTGCCAGAAGTTGATCAATTGCAATGCCGAGCAAATGCAGTCGGAGCGGCGCAGGTTTTCCGCGTCGGCCTTGCCGTAGAGATGCAGTAACAGGCGGCCGACGGGATTGGCGGAGCGGCGACAGTAGTCGAGCACGTCGGGGAAATCGGCGTAGCGCTTTTTCACCACGTCTTGCGCGAAGGCGTCGAGCAGGTCTTCGAACAGTTGCACCGGCAGGCGGTGGGCGCGAATGACCTCGCCCAGGCGGATGAACATCGCCGCCTCGGGCTGCGGCGCGGGCGGCTCGCCGGCGGCGGCCAGGCGCAGTTGCGAACGGTAGGCTTCCAGGCCGGCCAGGCGCTCGGCGTCGCCGGCGTCACCCTCGTCGGCAATGTCGTCTGCGCCGCGCGCGAAATGATAAATCGCGGCGATCGGCTCGCGCAGGCGGCGCGGCAGGATGATCGAAGCGACCGGGAAATTTTCGTAGTGGCCGACGCTCATGCGGGCGGATGTTTTTGTGGTTGCATCTTGCGGGGCGTATTGTTGCATAGCCCGCCTGCGCCATGGCCCGGCTTGAGCGAAAATAGGCACTGCGCCGCTAAGGCGCGGTCTGGAGGCAAAATGAGCACTATCCTCACCCAATTGGCCGAATACGGCGCACGGGATGCGCAGCGCGAACTTCCCGGCGCGGTGCTGCATCACGCCAAGCGCGCGGTGGTCGACTGGTTTGCCGCGCTGTACCCGGGCACGCGCATGGAACCGGGCACCCTGCTGGTGAAGGCGCATGCGCGCGAGCTGGGCTTTGGCGCCTGCAGCCTGCCGGGGTTCAAGGCCAAGGCGTTTCCCGCGACCGCGGCCTGGATCAACGGCAGCGTCTCGCATACCGCCGAGTTCGACGATATCTACAAGGACGCCGCCTACCATCCGGGTTGCCCGACCATCGCCGCTGCATTGGCGCTGGCCGAGGACCGCAATGCCTCCGGGCGTGCTTTTCTCAATGCCGTGACCATCGGTTATGAAATCTCCACCCGCATCGGCGCCGCGGTGCAGCCCTCGCACTACAAATACTTCCACACCACCGGCACCGCCGGCTGCTTTGGCGGCGCGGCGGCGGGTGCGGCGCTGCTGGCACCGGGCAATGCGAAGGTGATGCTGCATGCGCTGGCGACAGTGGCCACCTTCGCCTCCGGCCTGCAACAGGCGTTTCGCTCGGACGCAATGACCAAGCCGCTGCATGCGGGCCATGCCGCGATGATGGGCGTGCAGGCAGCGATGGCGGCGGCCGAGGGCGTGACCGGCGTGGCCGATATGTTGGAGGGCGAGGCCGGTTTCGGCGCCGCGCTTTCCGATGGTGCCGACTGGAACGTCGCCACGCGCGGCATCGGCACCGACTATCACATCACCCGGGTGACGCAAAAAAATCATGGCTGCTGCGGCCACACCTTCGCCGCCATCGATGCGGTGCTGGCCCTGCGCGAGGCCAACGGCATCCGCGCCGAAGACATCGAGACCCTCAGTGTGGCGACGTACCAGCCGGCGCTGGACGTGGCGGGAAATCTCAATCCCGTCAGCGCGCAGGAGGCCAAGTTCAGCCTGCCCTATGTGCTGGCGCATGCGCTGGTGCACGGCTCGGTGCGCCTGGATGCCTTCGGGCCGGAGCACCTGGCCGATGCGCGCATCCGCTCGCTGATGCAGCGCACGCGGATCGCGGCGGACGCGCAACTCACCGCCGCCTTTCCGCAGCAGCGCGCGGCGCGCGCCGCCATCTTGCTCAAGGACGGCCGCAAGCTGGAGTTTTTCGCGCCCTGCCGCAAGGGCGACCCGGAGGCGCCGCTCTCCGATGCCGAGATCAATGCCAAGTTCGATGAGCTGGTGACGCCGGTGATCGGTGTTGCCGAAGCGGCGCGCCTGCGCGGGCAATTGTGGCAACTGGAGAAGCTGCAGATCGCCGACCTGAAACTGGCGTGAGGCGCGAGCGCCGCTATGCCCGGTTGACATAGCAGCTAGTCGAGAAATGTGTTTTTTTCGCGCTGCCCGGAGTGCTACGATCAATACCCACCGGCGTGGCAACTGCCAGCGTGGACGTCACGCCCAACCAAGACTTTGGAGCACAAGATGTTGCAGGAATGGATAGGCCGTGAAGAGACGGCGGATGATGAAGTGGCCCTGGCTGGTTCGCGCCGCATGGCGGCACTGCTGAACCAGCCGGCGCAGGAGATCAAGCGCGGCGGCAAGGTGCCGGCGCACTGGTATGTGATGCTGTTCACCCCCACGGCGCCGCAGTCCGGGCTGGGTCCGGATGGCCATCCGGCCAAGGGGCAATTCCTGCCGCCGGTGCCGCTGCCGCGGCGCATGTTCGCCGGGCGGCGCTCGTGGTTTCACATGCCGCTTGCCATCGGCGACGAGGTGAAGCGCGTCTCGCGCATCCAGGCCATCACGCCCAAGACCGGGCGCTCGGGCGAGATGGTATTCGTCACCGTGCGCCACGAACTGTCGGTGCCCACCGGGGTGGCGGTGGTGGAGGAGCAGGACATCGTGTATCGCGCCGAGCAGCCTGTGGGCGCGGCGAAGGCCGACGCAAAGCCTGAAGCGGCGAAGCCGGATGAGGAGAAGGCCGAGTGGACGCGCAGCTTCGAGCCGACGCCCACCACCTTGTTCCGTTATTCGGCGATCACTTTCAACGCGCACCGCATCCACTACGATTTGCCTTACACGCAAGGCACCGAGGGCTATCCCAATCTGGTGGTCAACGGCGGCCTCACCACGCTGATGCTCTGGGACCTGGTGACTGCGCAAACCGGGCGCGTCCTCAAATCGTCGAACAGCAAAAACCTCAAGCCCCTGTTCGTCGGCCAGCCGATCGCGCTCAACGCGCGCATCAGCGGGCCGAACCAGGTCAGCGCCTGGGCGATCAACGCCAAGGGCGAACGCGCCATCGAAGCCCAGCTTGAGCTGGAGGCAGCATGAGCGGCGGGCCACTCGAAGGCGTGCGCATCATCGACCTCACCTCGGTGGTGGTGGGGCCACTGGCCACGCAGGTACTCGCCGACCATGGCGCCGATGTGATCAAGGTCGAGGCCAAGTCAGGCGACCTGATCCGTTCGATGAACGGCAAGTCGGTGACGCCCGGCATGGGCGCGAAGTTCCTGCACCTGAACCGCAACAAGCGCTCCCTGGTGCTGGACCTGAAAAAACCCGAGGCGCACGCGGCGCTGCTCAAACTCATCGCCTCCGCAGACGTGCTGGTGTGGAACGTGCGCCCCGCGGCGATGGCGCGACTGAAGCTCTCGTATGAAGACGCGCGCAAGGTCAAGCCGGACATCATCTACGTCGGCATGTTCGGCTTCGGCCAGGACGGGCGCTACAAGGACAAGCCGGCCTACGACACCATCATCCAGGGCTCCGGCGGCATGGCGGCGCTGAACCACCGCGCCCTCGGCGAGCCGCGCTTCGTGCCGATGGTGGTGGCCGACAAGGTGGTCGGGCTGATCGCGGCGCAGATGATCTCGATGGCGCTGTACCAGCGCGCCAAGACCGGCGAGGGCGCTTCGATCGAAATTCCGATGTTCGAAAACCTGGTCAAGTTCGTGCTCGAAGAGCATATGTACCTGAAGACCTTCGAGCCGCCGCTGGGCGAGACCGGCGACCCGCGCCTGCTCGACCCGATGGGCAAGCCGATCGCGACCAAGGACGGTTTCATCTGCATCTCGGCCAACACCAACGACCAGGCCTTCGCCTTTTTCGACGCCATCGGCAAGCCGGAACTGAAAACCGACCCGCGCTTCGACAGCGTGCAGGCGCGCTTTGCCAATGTGTCGGCGTATTTCGAAGTGCGCGGCAATGCGCTGAAGACGAAATCCACCGCCGAGTGGGTGGAAATCTTCGATGCGCACGACGTGCCGGCGATGCCCTACAACACCCTCGACGGCCTGCTGGCCGATCCGCACCTGGCCGATGTCGGCTTTTTCGAAATGAAAGAGCACCCCACCGAAGGCCAGATCCGCAACATGCGCCTGCCCAACAAGTGGTCCAGCAGCGTACGCCGCGAGTGGAATCCGGCGCCCAAGCTGGGCCAGAACTCGCGCGAGATTTTGCGCGAAGCGGGAATGAACGATGCGCAGATCGATGCGCTGGTGCAAAGCGGCGCCACCATCGACGGGGCGCGCAACAAGCCCTAGTCGAAAATTCTGTCACCAAAAAAACAAATGCCCGCGCAAGCGGGCATTTGTCTTAGAGCTATTGCTGCTTACGCAGTGACAGTCTTGGCAGCATCAGTAAAGTCGTCGATCTTGTCGAAGTTCATGTACTGATAAATCTTGTCGCTGCTGGCCTTGAGCACGCCCATATCAAGCATGTACTCTTCCTTGGTCGGAATACGGCCAAGTTTGGAGGTGATCGCCGCCAGTTCCGCCGAACCCAGGTAGACATTGGAGTTCTTGCCCAGGCGGTTGGGGAAGTTGCGGGTGGAAGTGGAGAACACGGTTGCGCCTTCGCGCACCTGCGCCTGGTTGCCCATGCACAGCGAGCAGCCGGGCATTTCCATCCGTGCGCCGGCGCCGCCGAGGGTGCCGTAGTGGCCTTCCTCGGTGAGGATCTTCTTGTCCATCATGGTCGGCGGCGCCATCCACAGCTTCACCGGCATGTCGCGCTTGCCTTCGAGCAGCTTGGAGGCGGCGCGGAAGTGGCCGATGTTGGTCATGCACGAGCCGATGAACACTTCGTCGATCTTGGTGCCGGCCACATCCGACAGGGTCTTGACGTCGTCCGGATCGTTCGGGCAGGCGAGGATCGGCTCGGTGATCTCGCTCATGTCGATTTCGATGGTGGCGGCGTACTCGGCGTTCTTGTCCGCTTGCAGCAGTTGCGGGTTGGCCAGCCAGGCTTCCATCGCCTTGATGCGGCGGGTGATGGAGCGCGCGTCCGAGTAGCCTTGCGCGATCAGGTACTTCAGCAGCGTGATGTTGCTGGTGATGTACTCGATCACCGGCTCCTTGTTCAGGTGCACGGTGCAGCCGGCGGCGGAGCGCTCGGCGGAAGCATCGGACAATTCGAACGCTTGCTCGACCTTCAGGTCAGGCAGGCCCTCGATTTCCAGGATGGTGCCGGAGAACACGTTCTTCTTGCCTTGCTTGGCCACGGTAAGCAGGCCCTGCTTGATGGCCGCCAGCGGAATCGCGTTCACCAGGTCGCGCAGGGTGACGCCGGGCTGCATCTTGCCCTTGAAGCGCACCAGCACCGACTCAGGCATGTCCAGCGGCATTACGCCGGTGGCGGCGGCAAAGGCCACCAGGCCGGAGCCGGCCGGGAAGGAAATTCCCAGCGGGAAGCGGGTGTGCGAATCGCCACCGGTACCGACGCCGTCCGGCACCAGCATGCGGTTCAGCCAGGAATGGATGATGCCGTCGCCCACGCGCAGGGAGATGCCGCCGCGGTTACTCATGAACGCCGGCAATTCGTGATGGGTTTTGATATCGACGGGCTTGGGGTAGGGCGCGGTGTGGCAGAAGGACTGCATCACCAGATCGGCGGAGAAGCCCAGGCAGGCCAGATCCTTCAGCTCGTCGCGGGTCATGGTGCCCGTGGTGTCCTGCGAGCCGACGGAAGACATGTGCGGTTCGCAGTAGGTGCCGGGACGTACGCCACGGCCTTCGGGCAAGCCGCAGGCGCGGCCGACAATCTTTTGCGCCAGGGTGTAACCCTTGCCGGTGTCGGCCGGGTCGTGCGGCAGGCGGAACAGGGTGGAAACCGGCAGACCCAGGGCGGCGCGCGCCTTGGCAGTCAGACCGCGGCCGATGATCAGCGGAATGCGGCCGCCGGCGCGCACTTCGTCGAACAGCACCTCGGACTTGATCTGGAATTCGGAGATCACCTTGCCGTCCTTCAAAGCCTTGCCTTCATAGGGGCGCAGCTCGACCACATCGCCCATGTTCATCTGCGAGACGTCGAGTTCGATCGGCAGGGCGCCGGCATCTTCCATCGTGTTGTAGAAAATCGGGGCGATCTTGCTGCCCAGGCAGACGCCGCCGAAACGCTTGTTCGGCACGAAGGGAATGTCTTCGCCGGTGTGCCAGAGCACGGAGTTGGTGCCGGACTTGCGCGAAGAACCGGTGCCGACCACATCGCCGACGTAGGCGATCGGGTGGCCCTTGGACTTCAGGCTCCCGATGAAATTGATCGGGCCGATCTTGCCCGCCTCTTGCGGCTCGATGCCGGGGCGCGGGTTCTTCAGGAAGGCCAGGGCGTGCAGCGGAATGTCCGGGCGGCTCCAGGCGTCGGGCGCGGGGGAGAGGTCGTCGGTGTTGGTTTCGCCGGTGACCTTGAACACGGTGATGGTCAGGCTCTTGGGCAGTTCGGGACGGCTGGTGAACCACTCGCCGTCGGCCCAGGACTGCAGCACGGCTTTGGCGTTGGCGTTGCCCTTCTCGGCCTTTTCCTGAACGTCATGGAAGGCGTCGAATATCAGCAGGGTCTTTTTCAGGCTTTCGGCGGCAATCTTGCCGAGTTTGGCGTCGTCCAGCAGCTCGATCATCGGGGCGACGTTGTAGCCGCCCAGCATGGTGCCCAGCAGTTCGGTGGCGTACTCCGGGGTGATCAGGGAGCACTTTTCCTTGCCCAGGGCTACGGCGGCCAGGTAGGAGGCCTTCACCTTGGCGGCATCGTCCACGCCCGCCGGCACGCGGTGCACCAGCATCTCCACCAGCGCTTTTTCTTCACCCTTGGGCGGGTTCTTCAGCAGTTCGATCAGGTCGGCGGTCTGCTGCGCGGACAAGGGCAGGGGCGGAATGCCCAAAGCTGCGCGTTCCGCGACGTGTTTGCGATAGGTTTCAAGCATGGCGAAGGGTCCTAGAGAAAATGACAGCTGAGTTACGGCAGCCGCTGGGATTTGGCCAACGGCCACTGGATGTGACTGAAGATGAAGCACCCGGAGCCAGAATCGGGCCAGCGAGCAGGCCGATCCGGCGAGGAGAGCAGCCAGCTTGGCGCCAACCTGCGCTCCCCTCTCGGGAAACCACCGATTATCCCCTCTAGAGGGGTATCCCGTCAAACGAAGGGCAGCGTCTCCAGAGCGGGTTTCGGTACGCACGACAGTGCACGACGAGGCCGCACGCCGCCCTGTTTCAGTGCCCGGCGGCCGGCGCCAGGGTCTTGCGCAGCACGTAGGGCAGGATGCCGCCATGCCGCAGGTACAAAAGCTCCTGCGCCGAATCGACCACCAGGGTGACTGCAAGCTGGGCGCTTTGTCCGTCGTCGCCGGTTATACGCAGCATCAGCGGGTTGACGCCGACAGCGAGCTGCTCCAGCCCAAGAACGTCGATCCGCTCGGTTCCGCTCAAAGCCAAACCGGCGGCGCCGGCGCCCGGCGCAAACAGCAGCGGCAGCACCCCCATGCCGATCAAGTTGCTGCGGTGGATGCGCTCGAAACTCTGCGCCACCACCGCGCGTACGCCCAGCAGGGCTTGCGCTTTCGCCGCCCAGTCGCGGCTGGAGCCGGCGCCGTAGTTGATGCCGGCGAATACCAGCAGCGGGGTGCGCCGGGCGGCGTGGGTTTGCGCCGCCTCGTAGACCGAAAGCAGCCCCTGGCCATCCGCACCGTAGGCGTGTGCGCCGTTCACCGGGTGCTCGCCGCGCACCAGCAGGTTCTTCAGGTTGCGGGTGGTGAAAGCGCCGCGCAGCATCACCTCGTGGTTGCTGCGCCGGGTCGAATACTGGTTCAGGTCGGCCGGTGCTTCGCCATGCTCCAGCAGCCAGGCGCCGGCCGGGCTGTCGCGCGGCACCGTGCCGGCGGGGGAGATATGGTCGGTGGTGATGTTGTCGCCCATCACCAAAAAGGGCCGCGCACCGGTGATCGACAAGGCAGGCGGCGCCTCGGCCGCTACGCCGACGGTATAGGCCGGGCGGCGCAAATAGGTTGAGCGCGCCTCCCAGCGGTAGCGTTCGCTGGCCGGGGCGGAGAGCGCCTGCCAATGCCCGGTGCCTTGCCACAGCGAGCGGTTGCGTTCGGTGAATTGCCGGGGCCGCAGGTGGGCCTTGAGCGTGGCGGCGACTTCGGCATCGCTCGGCCAGAGGTCGGCCAGAAACACCTCGCGCCCCCCGGTGTCATGGCCCAGCGGGTCGCGCGAAATATCGACCATGATGGTGCCGGCAATCGCGTAGGCCACCACCAGCGGCGGCGAGGCGAGAAAGCCGCCGGCCAGCTTGGGATGCACCCGGCCTTCGAAATTGCGATTGCCGGAAAGCACCCCGGCGCCCAGCAGGCCGGCGTCGATCAGCGCATCCGCATCCGGCTGCAGCGGGCCGGAGCTACCGATGCAGGTCATGCAGCCGTAGCCGGTGAGGTGAAAGCCCAGTGCTTCGAGTCCAGCCAGCAGGCCGGCGTCCTGGAGGTAGTCGCCGACCACCCGCGAGCCGGGCGAAAGCGAGGTCTTGACCCAGGGCGGCACCGTGAGGCCGCGGGCGGCGGCATTGCGCGCCAGCAGGCCGGCCTGGATCATCAGGCTGGGATTGGCGGTGTTGGTGCAACTGGTAATCGCCGCCAGCACCAGTGCGCCGTGCTTCAGCGGCGCACTGAAAGCCCGCGAGGCGTAGTGCGCCTGCGGTTCACGCGCATGCTTCATCACCACTTCATCGTGAAAGCTTTGCGCCACCGCGCTCAAGGGGCGGCGCTGTTGGGGCAGATAGGGGCCGGCCATGCAGGGGGCTACGCTGCCGAGATCAAGCTCGATGGTCTCGGCGTAAACCGGCTCTTCAGCGTCGCGCCACAGGCCCTGGGCGCGCATATAGGCTTCGACCTTGGCGCAATGCGCCTCATCGCGGCCGGTGAGGCGCAGATAATCCAGCGTGATCGCATCGAACGGGAAATACACCACCGTGGCGCCGTATTCGGGCGCCATGTTGGCGACGGTGGCGCGGGTGCCGGCGTCCAGATGGTCCAGCCCCGGCCCGCAGAATTCGACGAACTTGGCCACCACGCCATGCTTGCGCAGCAGTTCGGTGAGATGCAGCGCCAGGTCGGTGGCGGTCATGCCCGGGCGCGGCGTGCCGGTGACACGCAGGCCGATCACCTCGGGGCAAATGATCGGCACCGGCTCGCCCAGCATCGCTGCCTGGCCTTCCAGCCCACCGACGCCCCAGGCGACTACGCCCAGGGCATTGATCATCGGCGTGTGGCTGTCGGTGGCGACCATGGCGTCCGGGTGCAGCAGCGGCTCGCCATCTTCGGTTTTGGTTTCCCACACCACTTGGGCCAGCGACTCCATGTTGACCTGGTGGATGATGCCGGTGCCGGGCGGCACCACATGGAACTCGCGCAGGCTGCCCTGCGCCCACTTGATGAAGCGATAGCGTTCGGAATTGCGGCGAAAGTCGATGTCCAGATTGACCTGCACTGCGTCCTTGCTGGCGTAGCGCTCGACGATCACCGAGTGGTCTATGGTCAGCACCACGGGGATCGTGGGATTTAATCGAGACGGGTCGCCACCAAGCTCCGCCACCGCGTCGCGCAGGCCGGCGAAATCGGCCAGCGCCGGCAGGCAGGTGGTGTCGTGCAGCATCATCCGGTTCGGATAAAACGGCACTTCGCAAGCGGGGGCGTGGCCCTGCACATGCTCGAGCAAAGGCGGTAGCGCCTCGGGCGCGCGCCGCGCGATGTTCTCGATCAGGATGCGCAGGGAGTAGGGCAGGCGCGCCAGGGTGGCCGGCGGCAACACCTTGCGCAGGTCCAGCCAGCGGTAGCGCGTCGCGCCGATTTGCAGTGTGTCGAGGACGGGCGCGGCCACGCGGTGCGACGCTTTCAGGCGGTCAGGGACGAGAAAACACGCTGCGGTGGGTCGCAGCACAAGTTGATCTCGGTGGTCTCCTCGATCGATTCGCCGAACCAGCCCAGGATGGCAGCGGCGCGCTTGCCGACGTACTCCGGCCGGCCATCCTTGCCGATCAGCATCGACAAGTCGTGGCCGGGGATCAATAGCGAACCCGGCACCTCGCGCCACAGGCCCCAGATGGTCTCAAACGACTTCAGGCTGACCGAAGCGTCGTAAGTCATGTCGGCGGCCATCGACAGCAGCTCCGAGCGGTTTTTTGCCGCGTCGCCGGTGAATACCACGTTGGTGGCGCCGTTTTTCAGGGAATAGACCATGCTGCCGGGGGTATGGCCCGGGGTGATGTGCGCGCTCATGCCGGGCAGGAAGTCGTGCTGGCCGTCTTCGAGCAGGGTCAGCTTCGGGTAATTGACCAGTTCGCGCACGTAGAGTTCGGGCAGGGGGTTGAAGCCGGGCGGCTGCTTTTGCGCCCAGTCCAGCTCGATCGCACCGATGTAGACGCGGGCCTGGGGGAACAGGGTGAAGTTCACCGAATGGTCGTAGTGCGCATGGGACAGCACCACGTCGGTGACATCGCCCGGCGTCACGCCGTGCTTTTTCAGCTGTTCGCCGAGGTGGCGGCGCATGCCGAAGGAGCCGGTGTCCATCAGGATGGTGCGGCCTTCGCCGCGCAGCACGGCCACCGTGCTCCAGCCCAGCCCGCCATGGCACACGGACTTGCCGGGAAAGCCCTGGATCAGCACATCGATCTTGTACATGATGAGAATCCTCGATTTGAATCCGCCCTTGTCGGCGTCGGGCGTGATCTTACCCAAGCGGGCGATGCGCAGGCGCTTATCCATGCCAGCAGCTTGCGCGAGATTGAACTTTCACGCCGGCGTGCGGGTCGCATGGTGTGCGCAAGGCAGGCAGTTGCGCCGCGACAACCACCCAGCAGGAGCATGCATGGCCGCCAGCGATTTTCCTCCCGAGACCACGGCGCCGCCGCTGCCGCCGCAAAAGCTGCTGAAGGGACAAAAGGCGCTGGTAACCGGTGCCAACTCGGGCATCGGCCAGCGCATCGCCATCGCGCTGGGTCAGGCCGGGGCCGACGTGATGGTCAACTACCTGGTCGATGACGGCGCGGCCAAGGCGGTGGTGGGGGAAATCCAGCGCGCCGGCGTCAAGGCGGCTGCCTACAAGGCCGACGTCTCCAGCGAAGAACAGGTCGGCGCCATGTTCCGGGCGATGCTGCGCGAGTTCGGCACCATCGACATCCTGGTCAATAACGCCGGCCTGCAGCGCGACGCCGCGTTCCACGAAATGACCCTGACACAGTGGAACACGGTGATCGGCATCAATCTCACCGGGCAATTCCTGTGCGCGCGCGAAGCGGTGCGCGAGTTCATCCGCCGCGGCGTGGTGCCGGAGGTGTCCTGCGCGGCGGGCAAGATCATCTGCATGAGCTCGGTGCATCAGGAGATTCCCTGGGCCGGCCATGCCAATTACGCGGCCTCCAAGGGCGGCATCAAGCTGCTGATGGAAAGCATGGCGCAGGAACTGGCGCCGCAACACATCCGCGTCAACGCCCTGGCACCGGGCGCAATCCGCACGCCGATCAATACCGCCGCGTGGGAAACCCCGGCAGCCTATCAGGCGCTGATGCGCCTGGTGCCCTACGGGCGCATCGGCGAGCCGGAAGACATCGCCCGCGCCGCCGTCTGGCTGGCCTCCGACCAATCGGATTATGTGGTGGGCACCACGTTGTTTATCGACGGCGGCATGACGCTTTATCCGGGCTTCGCCACCGGCGGCTAGCCGGGCGAAACGACGGCCTGGCCCGGCCCCAGAAACTGCTCCAGGATGGCGGCGCCGGCCGCCGGCCGGCCCAGCAGGAAGCCCTGCACCTGGTCGCACTTCATTTCGATCAGCAGCTCAAGCTGTTCCCTGGTTTCCACGCCTTCGGCCACCACTTCCATTTTCAGCGAATGGGCCAGGCCGATGATGGTCGAGACGATCGCCAGGCTTTTTTCGTCCTTGCGGTCGAGTGCCTTGACGAAGGAGCGGTCGACCTTGAGCTGGCCGACGGCAAATTTCTGCAAATAGCTCAGGCTTGAATAGCCGGTGCCGAAGTCGTCGATCGACAGATCAAAGCCCATCGAGTGCAGCCTGCCGACGGCGGCGATGTTGGCCTCGGTGTCGTGCATGGCCACGCTTTCGGTGATTTCGAACATCACCCGCGCCGGCGCGACCCCGTAGCGGTTGAGGATGTCGGCCATGTCGTCGGCCAGGTCGACCGAACTTAACTGGTTGACCGACAGGTTGATCGCCACCTTGACCTGGGCCGCGCCTTCGGCGTCCCAGGCGCGAATCTGCCGGCAGGCTTCCTCGACCACCCATTGTCCGAGGCGGCCGATCAGACCGGCGCGCTCGGCCACCGGAATGAATTCGTCCGGCGAGACCTGGCCCAGTTCCGGATGGTGCCAGCGCAACAGCGCTTCCAGCCCGAGCAGATGGCCGCGACTGCAATCGAATTTGGGCTGGAAATCGAGGGAAAACTGGTTCAGGCGCAGGCCGACATGCAGGCCGCGCTGTATCTGCATGCTCCGGCGTGCAGCCAGATTCATCGAAGGTTCGAAAAAGCGGTAGGTGTTGCGTCCCGCCGCCTTGGCCTCGTACATCGCCGCGTCGGCATTTTTCAACAGGGCCTCGATGGTTTCGCCGTTTTCCGGATACAGCGCAATGCCGATGGAGGGCGACACTGTCAGGCCGGACTCGAGCAGGTCGAATTCCTCGGCGAAGCTGTCGAACAGTTTTTCGGCGATGGCAGCGGCATTGGCGCCGTCAATCACGTCTTCGACCAGGATCACGAACTCGTCGCCGCCGAAGCGGGCGACCAGGTCCTCCTTGCGCAGGTTGTTGCGCAGGCGCACCGCCAATTCCTTGAGGAGCCTGTCGCCGATGCGGTGGCCGAGCGAGTCGTTGACCGCCTTGAAGCCGTCCAGGTCCATGAAGTAGACCGCGAAGCGCCGGTTGCCGCGCTCCGAGGAGTTGATCGCGTGCTGGATGCGTTCGTCGAGGACGATCCGGTTGGGCAGATCGGTCAGTGCATCATGCGTGGCCTGGCGCAGCAATTGCGCGTTGGCGGCTTCGAGTGAGGAGGTGTAGCGCTTTTCGCTGATATCCAGGCGGGCGTCGAACAGCGACAGCACCAGGGTCAGCCCGAGGATCGCCACGGTTGCCAGCAGGATCAGGGCGGCCAGCCAGTGCAGGTCGATGCCGTTGGCCGC
The DNA here is from genome assembly GCA_036271855.1 of Burkholderiales bacterium. Taxonomy (GTDB): domain Bacteria; phylum Pseudomonadota; class Gammaproteobacteria; order Burkholderiales; family JAEUOS01; genus JAQGMJ01. Next base: position 4,315 of record DATAZV010000189.1, on the reverse strand, counting down.
GATGCATACGCTGCCGGGAAGAAAGTGCGCCGCGGCCATGCCGGTGTAGTGCATGCCGGTGATGGCGACGCCCATGAGCAGCGCCGCGCCAGCGCGGCGCAGCAACAGGCGGCTCAGGTTGGCAGCGCGCAGGGTGAAGGCGATCCATAGGGCGGCGATGGATGCCACCACCGCGATCAGGATCGACAGGGCGAAGATCGCCGGGTCATATTCGATCGCCGGGAACATTTTCAGCGCGAACATGCCGGTGTAGTGCATCGAGGCGATGCCGAGGCCCATCAGGGCACCGCCGCCGGTCAGCTTGCGCGTGGAAAGGGTGCCGCTGGTCACCAGGAACAGCGCGAAATAGGAGACCACCATGGCAATCAGCAGCGAAACCACGGTGATCAGCGCGTCGTAGCCCAGGGGGATGCTCAGCGACATCGCCAGCATGCCCATGAAATGCATCGACCAGATGCCGATGCCCATCGAAAAGGCGCCGCCGAGCAGCCAGTATTGGCGATGGCGGCTGTTGCCCAGGTGGTTGATGTGTCTGGTCAGGTCCAGGGTCGTATACGACGCCAGGGTGGCCACCAGAAGGGACAGCAAAACCAGAAGATGGTTATAAGTGGGCTGTAGCATGCGTGTTTTGCAAATACAGGGAGCGGGCGTGATTGCCGGGCCGGCGGCATTGTCGCCTGAGATCGCTACTTTCCTCATGGAAATGCATAAACAATTGATAATTTCGGCCGCCTTGTGATGTATTTACGACGGCATTTGTGATTTTTATCACTTTTCCCGCCGATTCCTGCGCGTGCCCGCGCCGCAGGCACGAATGCTCATCGCCGCGCGAAGTCGAAAGATGCGCCCCGACCGTGCATTGGCGGTCGCGGTCCGGTACGCCAAAGGGTTATAATTCGGCATCTTCGCCGCGCTCGTTTTTTCTGGCCGGCCTGAACTGTCCGTTCGCCCTGGTTGCACTGCTTGCGCGCCCGGCCGGCCAGGTTCCCCGACATTTCCGCCGCGGCGTGGCAAAAGCGCGATGACGCTTTAGGCAAAAGAATGAAGTGGGCTTAACTGTCAGACAAGTTGTTTCCCGGCGAAGGTGGCGGAATTGGTAGACGCACTGGATTTAGGTTCCAGCGCCGCAAGGCGTAAGGGTTCGAGTCCCTTCTTTCGCACCATCCTCTTTTTCACTCCTAACTAGAATTTCCCCATGGCAGTCACCATTGAAACCCTGAACGGGCTGGAGCGTCGCTTCAACCTTTCCATTCCGGCCGACCTGATCGAGAGGGAAGTCACCACCCGCCTGCAGCGCCTTTCGCGCACGGTGCGCGTGCCGGGCTTTCGCCCCGGCAAGGTGCCGCTGAAAATGGTGGCCTCCACCTACGGGCCGCAAGTGCAGTCCGAGGTGCTTTCCGACACCATCCAGAAGGCCTTTTCCGACGCCGTCACCGAGCAGAAGCTCAATGTGGCGGGCTACCCGCGCATCGAGCCGGCCAAGGCCGCCGAGGGCGCGGCCAACGACAACAAGTTCGAGTTCATCGCCACTTTCGAGATCTATCCGGAGGTCAAGCTGGGCGATCTGTCGACGCTGGCGATCGAAAAGCCGGTGGCCGCGGTGAATGACGCGGAAATCGACAAGACCCTGGAAATCCTGCGCAAGCAGCGCATCGAGTACGCCGACGTGACGCGCGCCAGCCAGAAGGATGACCGCGTGACCATCGACTTCGTCGGCAAGATCGACGGCGTGGCGTTCCAGGGCGGCTCGGCCAGCGATTTCAACTTCGTGCTCGGCGGCGGCCAGATGCTGCCGGAGTTCGACACCGCGGCCACCGGCTTGGCCCCAGGCGCGGAAAAGACTTTCGACCTGAAATTCCCCGACGACTACCAGGGCAAGGAAGTGGCCGGCAAGACCGCCCAGTTCACCATCACGGTGAAAAAGGTGGAAGAGGGCAAGCTGCCCGCGCTGGACGCCGATTTCGCCGTTTCGCTGGGCATCATGGACGGCGACATCGCCAAGATGCGCGAAGACGTCAAGGGCAACCTCGAGCGCGAGGTGAAAAAACGCCTGCAAAGCCGCATCAAGACCGCGGTGATGGAAGTGATGTACACCAGCACCCAGGTGGAAGTGCCCAAAGCGCTGATCGAAATGGACATCGAGCGCCTGACCGAGCAGGCCAAGGCCGATTTGGCCCAGCGCGGCATCAAGCAGGACATGCCGCTGCCGCCGGACCTGTTCACCGAGCAGGCCAAACGGCGTGTCGCCCTGGGCTTGATTTTGAGCGAGATGGTCAAATCTAACCACCTGGAAGCCAAGGCCGAACAAGTGCGCGCGATTGTCGACGAGTTCGCCCAGAGCTACGAGGACCCGACCGAGGTGGTGCGCTGGTATTACAGCGACAAGCAGCGCCTGGGTGAAGTCGAAGCCCTCGCTCTGGAAGACAACGTCGTGCAGTTCGTGCTTTCGAAGGCCAAGGTGACCGACAAGGACGTTCCTTTCGACGAGTTGATGGGACGCAACAGCTAATCCGGCAAAGAATCTAGGGGCTCCAAAGCATGTCGTCGCACATTGAGTACCAGCGTTACCGCGAATTCCTCCATGACACCGGGCGCGGCGCGCTCGATACGCAGTCGCTCGGCCTGATCCCGATGGTGATCGAGCAGTCCGGCCGCGGCGAGCGGGCTTACGATATCTATTCGCGCCTGCTCAAGGAGCGCGTGATTTTCCTGATCGGCCCGGTCGAAGACATGGGTGCCAACCTGATCGTCGCCCAGCTTCTGTTCCTGGAATCGGAAAATCCGGAAAAGGACATTTCGGTCTACATCAATTCCCCCGGCGGCTCAGTCACCGCCGGCATGGCGATCTACGACACCATGCAGTTCATCAAGCCGGAAGTCTCGACCCTGTGCACGGGCCAGGCGGCCAGCATGGGCGCTTTCCTGCTGACGGCGGGCCAGAAGGGCAAGCGTTTCTGCCTGCCGAATTCGCGCGTGATGATCCACCAGCCATCGGCCGGTTTCCAGGGCCAGGCTTCGGACATCGCGATCCATGCCAAGGAAGTGCTGGGGATGAAAAAGAAGCTCAACGAGCTGATGGCCCTTCACACCGGGCAGCCGGTCGAGCGCATCGAGAAGGACACCGATCGCGACAACTTCCTGTCGGCGCCGGAAGCGCAGGACTACGGCCTGATCGACAAGGTGTTGTCAAAACGCGGTGAATAAGGGAAGCAGACCCCCTTTCACCCCCTGTTAGGCTTGCTTTTGGCCGCCCACATGGCCTAAGCTATGGCTGAATCGGCACAGTTAATCATTGCATCGAGATGACGGATAAAAAAGGCAGCGGCGAGAAACTTTTGTATTGCTCCTTTTGCGGCAAAAGCCAGCATGAGGTCAGGAAACTGATCGCCGGGCCTTCTGTCTTCATCTGCGACGAATGCATCGAGTTGTGCAACGACATCATCCGCGACGAGACCGCCAGCGCCGAGCCCGGCCGTGCCGTCAAGTCGGACCTGCCGACGCCCGCGGAAATCTGCAACATCCTTGATTCCTATGTGATCGGCCAGACCACGGCCAAGCGCATCCTGTCGGTGGCGGTGTACAACCACTATAAGCGCCTGAAACATATGGGAAAGGGCGGCGAGGAAGTGGAACTCGCCAAGAGCAACATCCTGCTGGTGGGCCCGACCGGCTCCGGCAAGACCCTGTTGGCGCAGACCTTGGCGCGCCTGCTCAATGTGCCTTTTGTGATTGCCGATGCCACCACCCTGACCGAAGCCGGCTATGTCGGCGAGGACGTGGAAAACATCATCCAGAAGTTGCTGCAAAACTGCAATTACGAGATCGAAAAGGCGCAAAAGGGCATTGTTTATATTGACGAAATCGACAAGATTTCGCGCAAGAGCGACAACCCCTCGATCACCCGCGACGTTTCCGGCGAAGGCGTGCAGCAAGCGCTATTGAAGTTGATCGAAGGCACGATTGCTTCAGTTCCCCCGCAAGGCGGCCGTAAACATCCGAACCAGGACTTTGTGCAGGTGGATACCACCAACATCCTGTTCATTTGCGGCGGCGCGTTCGACGGGCTGGAAAAACTGATTCGCAACCGTTCGGAAAAGGGCGGCATCGGCTTTGGCGCCGAGGTGAAGCTGCTCACCGACCGTACCCTGTCCGACACCCTGCGCGACGTCGAGCCGGAAGACCTGATCAAGTTCGGGCTGATCCCCGAACTGGTGGGGCGCCTGCCGGTGGTGGCGACCCTGAATGAGCTGGACGAAGCCGCGCTGATCGAAATCCTGACCACGCCGAAGAACGCGCTGGTCAAGCAGTACCAGAA
>DATAZV010000188.1:0-2583 GCA_036271855.1 Burkholderiales bacterium | reverse complement strand
GGGCGCTGACCCGCACGCGCTGGCCGCCGGTGGGCTGGCCTTTCCCTGCGGCAAGGCAGTCCCGGTCGAAGGCGGCTACAAGCTCTCCGGGCGCTGGCCCTTCGGCAGCGGCATCGACGGCGCCAACTGGCACCTGGTGGGGGCGATGGTGGATGAAGGCGAGGGCAAAGCGCCCGGGCGGCGCCTGTTCCTCGTTCCGGCCGTCGACTACAAAAGCCTGGACAACTGGCGCGCCTATGGGCTGACCGGCAGCGGCAGCCATGATGTGGAGATCAAGGACGCTTTCGTGCCGGAGCATCGCACGCTTGAAGCGGGGCTGTTCACGCGCGGCGTCGAGGTGCCGGGCAACCAGGTCAACCCCTCGCCATGGTTCCGGGTGCCGAGTTTCGCGGCCTTCGGTTTTTCGCTGGCGATGCCGCCGATTGCGATGGCGCGCACCGCGCTGGCCGAGTTCATCGAAGGCGTGAAAAAGCGCGCCGGCACTTACACCGGCGCGCGCCTGGCGGAACTGGCGCCGATGCAAATGCGCATCGCCGAGGCGAGCGCCTGCTTGGAGATTGCGGAGAACCAGTTGCGCAGCGACATGGCGGAAATGATGCGCATGGTCGAGGCCGGTGAAGAGCCATCGCTGGACCGCAAGATGGCGTGGAAGCGCAATTGCGCTTTCGAAGCGCAGATGTGCGTGCGTGCGATCGACAGCCTGATGGTGGCCAGCGGCGCCGGCGGCTTGAGCCTGGGCGGGCGCATGCAAAGGCATTTTCGCGACATCCACGCGGCGACGGCGCACATTGCGCTGACCTGGGATGTGCAGGCGACGGCTTACGGGATGCATGCGCTGGGGTTGCCGCCGCAGCCGGGATTGCTGATATAAGCTGCGCACAAAAGTAAAAACCTACTTTTGTGCGGACTGGCTAGAAAAAATCGCCGGCAGAGCCGGTCGATTTTTCAAAGTAAATGCGACGAAAAGACGTCTCGTGCGAGGCGTTTTTGCGGCCGACCATTACTCCTGGTTTTCGAACAGGTCCGGCGTGATGCCACGTTCTGGTTCAATTGCCGGCTCTTCGCCTTCCTTGTACAGCGTACCGACGCGCACGCCGACCAGGCGGATGGCGCGGGGGAGGGGGATGCGGCCCAGGCACTCGAAAGCCGCGGCGCGGATGCTGGCAGCGTCGTTGACGGCGGCAGGCAGGGTCTTGTCGCGGGTGACGATCTTGAAGTCGCTGTAGCGCAGCTTGACGCCAACGGTGCGGCCCAAGTACTTGCGGCGCTGCAAATCCTCCGCCACCTGTTCGCACAGCGTGGCCAGCACCTCGCCTATCTTTTCGCGGTCGCGGGTATCGTTTTCGAAGGTGGTTTCGCGGCTGCGCGATTGCGGCTTGGAAAAGGTGACCACCGGGCGCTCGTCGCGGCCGTGGGCGGCGTCCGCCAGCCAGCGCGCGTAGTTGACGCCGAAGTGCTTGGCGAGAAACTCGGGACGCTCGCGCGCCAGTTCGCCGATGGTGTGGATGTTCAGTTTGGCCAGGCGCTCGGCCGCCTTCGGGCCGATGCCGTTGACGCGCTTGGCCGGCAGGGGCCAGATGCGCGCTTCGAGGTCGTCCATATTCAGGACAGTGAGGCCGTCGGGCTTGTCGAGTTCGGAAGCGATTTTGGAAAGCAGCTTGTTCGGCGTGATGCCGATGGAGCAGGTCAGTCCGGTGCGTTCCAGCACGCGCTGTTTGATCGCGCGGCCCAGGGCCTCGCTGCCGCCGGGCACCGCGGTCAGGTCGATGTAGATTTCGTCGATGCCGCGGTCTTCGATCACCGGCGCGATTTCGGCTACCGCCGCCTTGAACAGGCGCGAGTAGTGGCGGTAGTTGTCGAAGTTCAGCGGCAGCGACAGGGCATGCGGGCACAGGGCGCGCGCCTTCATCATGCCCATGCCGGAGTGGATGCCGAAGGCGCGGGCCTCGTAGGTGCAGGTGGTGACCACGCCGCGCCCGGCGTAGTCGGACAGCGGCAGGGGACCGTCACCGTCGTCGGCGCGGCGCCAGCCGATCACCAGCGGCAGGCCCTTGAGTTCGGGCCGGCGCAGCAACTCCACGGACGCGTAAAAGGCGTCCATGTCGAGGTGGGCGATGCGGCGGGGCGGGCTTGAGTCCACGGCTGACGCAAAGGGCGAAAGCCGTATTCTAAGCTGTATTTAAATACAGCCCTGAGGCGTCCTCAAAGATTCGGCGCCAGCCAGCGCTCCAGTTCTTCCTTCGGCATGTTACGGCGGCGGGCCATGTCTTCGAGCTGGTCGGTGCCGATCTTGCCGACGTTGAAGTAGGTCGACTCGGGATGCGAGAAGTAAAAACCGCTGACCGAGGCCGCCGGCATCATGGCGAAGCTTTCGGTGATCTGCATGTCGATCTCGCCGGCGTTGATCAGCTCGAAAAACGGCCCCTTGACGGTGTGGTCCGGGCAGGCCGGGTAGCCGGGGGCGGGTCGGATGCCCGAGTACTTTTCGTTGATCAGGTCGTGGTTTTCCAGCGTCTCATCGGCTGCGTAACCCCAGAATTCACGGCGCACGCGCGCGTGCATGGCTTCGGCAAAGGCTTCGGC
>DATAZV010000187.1:0-11783 GCA_036271855.1 Burkholderiales bacterium | reverse complement strand
AGCCGCGCGGGCGCGGCGTGCTGCGCCGCCTGTTCCTCAGCTGGGAAACCCTGGGCTATATCGCCCTGGGGGTGGCGATGCTCTGGGCTACCTTCGGATTCGGCATGGGGGCGGGATTTCAGCAGTTCTATTTCCTCTTCTTGCCGATCGTCTGGGCCGCCGCCCGCCAGGGCCTGGCGGGCGCCGCCCTGGTGGCTTCGGCCTTGCAGCTCGGGGTGATCATCGTGGTGCAATGGCTCAACGTGGTCACGGTCGAAGTCTACGAGCTGCAGATGCTGGGTGCGGTGCTGGCCCTGGTGGGCTTTTTCATCGGCGTGGTGGTCGACGAGCAGCGCCAGGCGGTGGAAGACCTGAAGCACACCCTGCGCCTGGCGGCGGCCGGCGAAATGGCCTCCGCCCTGGCGCACGAACTGAACCAGCCGATGACCGCGCTGACGGCCTATGGCGAAGTCTGCGAACACCTGCTGGCGCGCGGCGAGACCGGTGATTCACTCAAAGACGCGATCCGCCGCATGGTGGCCGAATCCGCCCGCGCCGCCGATGTGGTGCGGCGCCTGCGCGACTTTTTCCGCACCGGCGCCACCCGCCTGGAATCGCTGGAGATTGCCGCCCTGCTGTCGGTTGCGACTGCCCCTTTCGTCCTGCGGGCGCGCGAACAGGGGGTGGAACTGACAGTGGAGGCGGTGCCGGAAGCGGTGGTCTTCGTCGACCGCCTGCAGGTCGAGGTGGTGCTGCGCAACCTGCTTTCCAATGCCTTCGAGGCCGTTGCCACGCGCGCACCGGGAGCGCGCAGCGTCACCCTTTCGACCGCGCCGGAGGCCGGCGGCAATATCCGGCTGTCGGTGGAAGACAGCGGCCCCGGCATCTCGCCGGCGGCAGCCGGACATGTGTTCGAGCCCTTTGTTTCCACCAAGTCCAGCGGGCTCGGACTGGGCCTGGTCATCAGTCGTGCGATCATAGAGGCTCACGGCGGCAGCTTGTGGGCAGAAATCGGCGGCCGTGGCATATTCAGATTTACCTTACCCCTGCAGGAGAAAAAACACGATGCAGTCTCGTGAGTTGACCGTCTATTTGATCGATGACGACCCTTCGGTGCGCGACGCGCTGGGTCTGCTGCTGGGCGTGCGCGGCTATCGCACCGCGGTGTTCGCCGGCGGCGAGGACTTCGTCCGAGCCTGGCAGCCCGAGTGGGCCGGCTGCGTGCTGATCGATATCCGCATGCCGGGCATGGACGGCCTGGAACTGCAGCAAAAGCTTACCGACATGAACTGCCATCTGCCGGTGATCGTCATCACCGGCCACGGCAACGTCGAGTCCGCCCGCCAGGCTTTCAAGGCGCGCGCGGTGGACTTCCTGGAAAAGCCGCTGGACCACGCTCGCCTGATCAGCGCCATCGACGAGGCGCTGAAGCGCGAGTCGACCGTGCGCGAAGATATCCAGCGCCGCGAAGTGGCCACCGCCCTGCTGCAAAATCTCACCGCACGCGAACGCGAAGTGATGGAACTGGTGGTCGCCGGCAGCCACAATCGCGAAATCGCCCAGGCCCTGGGGATCAGCGTGCGCACCGTCGAAGTCCACAAATCGCGCCTGATGACCAAGCTCGGGGTGGACAACGTCGCCGACATGGTGCGCCTGTCGATGGCGCATCAGCCGGCGCCACCGGAGCTCAATGTGGCCCCGACCGCGGTGGAAAGCTCGGTGGTGTAGAAGTCCGCCCGGCGTACAAAAAAGGGGCGTAAGCCCCTTTTTTATTTGCCCCTTTCAGGCCGCCTAGTCTGCGGCGCAACGCCGGCCACCTATAAAATAGCCCGATGCTGAAAACCCACGGCCGCTATCCCTACAGCCCGATCAACGCCCGCCCGGACTTCTCCTGGCCCGGCGGCAAGCGCCTGGCGGTGTATGCCGCCATCAACCTCGAGGTGTTTCCCTACGGCGAAGGGATGGGGCCCGAGCTCAGCCCGAAGCAGCCCGAACCCGACATTCCCAATTTCACCTGGCGCGATTGGGGCAACCGCGTCGGCATCTGGCGCCTGCTGGAACTGTTCGACGAATACAAGCTGCCGGCGGCGGCGCTACTGAACACCGAAATCTACGAGCATTGCCCGCAGATCGCCGATGCCCTGCGGGCGCGCGGCGATGAGTTCGTCGGCCACGGCCGGACCAATGCCGAGCGTCAGGCGGGCATGAGCGAGGCGGAAGAAAAGGCACTGATCGAGCAGGTCCGCGATATCTTCCTCAAACGCGAGGGCCGCGCCCCCGCCGGCTGGATGGGGCCGTGGGTCAACGAAACCTGGGTCACGCCCGACCTGCTCACCGAGGCCGGCTACAGTTACGTGATGGATTGGGCGCACGACGACCAGCCGGTGTGGCTGGCAACGCGTTCCGGCAAAAAGCTGCTGGCCAGTCCGTACGCGCGCCCGACCAACGACCTGCCGGTGATGCATGGCGCCAAGACGCCGCCGGCGCTGTGGGCCGACATGATGATCGACCAGTTCGACGAAATGCTGCGCCTGTCCGCCCAGCGGCCGCTGATCTACAATTTTTCGCTGCACCCCTATCTCAGCGGGCACCCGTTTCGCATGGTGCATCTGCGCCGCGTCGTCGCCCATATCGCGGCGCGCATGGAACAGGTGTGGTGGACCACGCCAGGAGCGATTGCCGCGCATTGCGCGCAACTGCCGCCCGGGGTGATTGCCTGAGGCCTTACGCGGCGCGCAGCTTCTTCGCCACTTCGCCGCGGTCCAGCTCATCGTGGCGGGTGCCGGCAAAGCGCTCGTAGTAGGACTGGCGGGCATCGAGAAACAGCTGGCGTGTGACCCCGGCGATGATCCGCGGCGCGGTGTATTTCATGTTGCTGTTGGAGGCCGCCGAAGGTCCCATCGACAGGGTCGCGCCACGGGTGATGGTGAACACGCGCTGCGCCCAGGGCGCGGCGCCGGGCGTTTTCTCCTGCAGGTCGCAGTAGCGGCCGAGATAGGGAAAACCGGCCAGGCGGTCATCCGCCAGTTCGGCCGGCGGCGTATAGCGGTCGCCCCACAGCGCCATGCCCGCCAGCACGCCGGCGAATTCAGGCCGCATGCCGAGATCGACGGCGATGCCGGTGGCGGCGATCACAAAATCGAACAACATGGGTCCTTGCGGGGTCTGCACCTGGACCCGGCCGTCGGCGGTGGCACTGACTTTTTGCCAGGGTGTGGACGGGTGCAGATGAAAGCCCGGAAGTGCCGTGGCACGGCGGAAGGTCGGCTCCGGCGGCGGCTGGCTAAGATCGTAGAGCCTATGCATATAGGCCCAGCGCTCGGCGTCCGACAACTCGGGATAGTGGGCGAGAAAGCCGGAAAATTCCATCCAGCGCCGTGGGTTCTGGGTCGGCATCTGATCGCGGCGAAAACACAAGTGGGCGGCGGCCGCGCCCTGCTCCAGCGCGGTGGCGGCATTGTCGAAAGCGGAAGCGCCGGCGCCCAGCAGGCCGATCACTTTGCCGTTGAGCCGGTCGAAATCGATGTCGTCGTTGGTATGGGCATAAAGGCCCGCCGGTAGCACGTCACGAATAAATGCAGGGACGATGCGCGCGCCGCTGCCTTCGGCGCCGGAGCAGAACACCACGGTGCGCGCATGCACGGTCTTGCGCTCGCCCTGGTGCAGCATGGTCAGCTTGAACAGCTTGGGCGACAGCGGCTCGACCGCGATCACCTCGGTATCGTTTTGCACCGGCAACTCAAGCAGCTTGCGGTACCAGCGCAAAAAGCCCATCCACACCGGGCGCGGGATGCGCATGAGCTGGTCCCAGCCGGCGCGGCCGTGCTGGGCTTCGTACCAGGCGCGGAAGGTCAGGCTGCCGATGCCCAGGTCCGGCCCAGTCAGGTCTTTCGGCGTACGCAGCATGTCCATGCGCGCGAAGCTCATCCATGGCCCTTCGAACCCCTCGGGGCCACGGTCGTAGACCATGATGTTGGGCACATGCTCGCGCTTCAGGCCAAAGGCCAGGGCGACGCCGAACTGGCCGCCGCCGATCAGGGCGCAATCCAGCACCGGGCCAATGACATCCGCCGCCAGCGGCTCGACCCAGGTCTTGGCCGGATAGTCCAGGCACAGCAGGTCGCGCTTCACCCGCGCTTCGAGCGCGGGCAGGCCTTCGGCATCCGCCGGCGAAGATGGAGAAACAGCTTGATCGCTCATGAATGAATTCTATGCGCTTTGCTCGACGGCGCCGCTGGCCGGACGCAAGGTGAGCTCGGTTTCGGTGTAGGCGTGAAAACCCGGCATGATGCCGCCCAATTGCTCCGCCAGCAGGCGGCTGGTGATGCCGCGCACCATGCGCGGAATCGAGTGCTTGTGCGCCGACACCGAGGTCGAATGCGACCCCATGCTGACGTAGCCGCAGAAATTGTAGGTGTAAATGCGCGATACCCAGGCTTCGCAATCGGCGCTGTTGGCCTTCAGTTCGTAGTGCGGCCCGAGGAAGGGATATTGCCCCAGCACCGGGTGCGCCAGTTCCGGCGGTGGGGTGTAGGCCTCCGCCCAGGTCAGCACGCGGCGTGCGACGTTGGCCATCTCGGGGCGGGCAGTGAGGTCGATGCCGATGCCGGTGGCGCAGATGATGTAGTCGAACTCGAAGCTCTCGGCGGGTGTGCGCACGTGGACCACGCCGCCGCCCTGCTTGTCTTCGTAACGCACCTCATCCCAGGGCGAGGCGGCATGCACCCGGCAGTTGTCGAAAGCGGTAGCGGTGTCGTAGGCCAGTTGCGTAGGCGGCTGGTCGCGGGTGTCAAAAAAATGCGCCATCTCCCAACGAAGGGCCGGCGGCAGTTCGGCGAAGTGCTTGAGCAGGCCGGCGTATTCGAGCTGGCGATGCGGATTGATTTGCGGAATGTCGCGGCGGCGATAGCAGATGTCGACCGATTTCACGCCCGCCCGCAAGGCTGCGCCGGCGGTGTCAAAGGCTGAAGCGCCGTGGCCGAGGATGCCGATGCGTTTGCCCGCCAGCGCCGCCAGGTCGATGGTCACATTGGAATGGCTGCGGACGGCAGCCGGTACCGCCGCCTCGATATGCGCCGGAATGCGCCAGGTGCCGCAGCCTTCGAAACCGGTGGCCAGCACCACCTGGCGGGCGAATACCGTCTCTTTTCCGGCGGCTGAGGTCAGGGGCACGGCGATCAGGTTGTCCCCCACCGGCTCAAGCGCGCCGACCGTGGTCTCATTGCGGATCGGCAGATCGATCACCTGGCGAAACCAGCGCAGGTAGTCCATCCAGTCGGTGCGCGGCACGCGCTCGATTTTCAGCCAGGCTTCGGCGCCATAGCGCGCCTCGAACCAGGCGCGCGCCGACAGCGCCGGGATGCCGCCCTCCAGTCCGACCGAAAACTTCGGGGTGCGCAGGGTCTGCATGCGCGCGTAGGTCTCCCACGGCCCTTCCCAGCCGGCCGGACTCTGGTCGATCAGCACTATGTTGGTCACGCCGTCCCGTTTCAGTGCGAGACCGGTGGCCAGGCCGGACTGGCCGGCGCCGACGATCAGCACGTCATAGACGGGTTTAAGCGGGGTATCGATGGGCTGCACCCAGCCGCGGCTGGGATAGGCCATCAGGGCCAGGTCGGCGCGGGCGCGCTCGCTAAGCGCCTGCAGGCGCGCGGGAGCATCGGATAGAGGCAGCATGGCGGGAAAACCTTACAACAGATGACCTTCCGGACCATGCACACACTGTGCCACTGCCGGCGCTTGGCCGACTGCGGCGCAAGGCCTTAACAGAACGCGTCGTGCGAGGAAAAGGCGATGCGGCAAGGGGCGCCGGAACGATTGCTCCAGGCGTGGTTGGTGCCGCGCTGGACCACGGTGTCGCCGGCCTCGAGATGGACTTCTCCGGTATCCAGCACCAGGGTGATCTCGCCTTCCAGCACCAGGCAAAAGTCCAGGGTAAGGGTCTTTTGCATGTAGGGGTGCGGCGCGTCCTTGGCGTAAGTTGAGGCTTGGGGTGAGCCCATGGCGGCGAAATAAGCCGCCACCTCTTGCGCGCCGATCTTGCCGTAGGAAGCATCCGGCGGAAAGGTGACGATGCGGCACACCGATCCGCCGGGCGGCGGTTCCAGGGTATGCGGCAAGTCCAGGGTTTCGCGTATCCCTTTCAGCGGCGGCGGCGCACCGTCGGCCACCCAGATGCGGGTGGAGGCGAAACCGGGCCGCGCCGGGTCGGTACGCACGTCGGGCGAAGGCGCGTCGGCCAGGGCGCGCGACTTGCCGTCCTCGCCGTCGATGCAGACCAGGCGGCGCACCGGCTTGATTTCGTGTTTCATTGTTTGGTCGGCGCCCTATTTGTCGAACTTCGCGCCCATCATCACAAAGGCCATCAGGCTGCCTTCGTCGGGATTGGTCCAGCCGTGCCAGTTGCCCAGTTGCACCACCACGTCGCCGGGGTTGAGGGCGTAGCGGCCGCCGTCCAGGATCAGGGTGCGTTTGCCTTCGAGCAGGATGCCGTAGTCGACCGTCTCGGACTTGTGCACCGGCGAGCTGAAGGCGTTTTGCCCGCCACGGTCCCAGGTGCTGCCGTTGGCGCGCAGGCGCGGCGGGCCTTCGGGCACGGCGGTCTTGTCCTTTGCCGGATCGTAATCCGCGGGCTTGCCTTCGGATTGCACGACACGCAAATGCCCGCCCTGTTCCGGTGGTTCGAAGGAAAACGGCAGATTGCCGTCGTCGCGCTCGCCGGATATCCGTGCCGGGAGCGACTGGTAGACCCAGAGGTCGGTCATGCCGTTGCCCGGGCTGACGGCGCCCGGGTTGGCGTTCGGCGCGGCACTGTCGAACAGGACACGGGAGCGGCCCTGTGCATCGTTGCCGGTGACCACGCGGCGGATCGGCTTGAGTTTGCGTTCCATGCCTGCTTTAATCGACGTGAATGTTTGCCGTCTTGATCACCTGGGTTGCGCGCGCGATGTCGGCGCGGGCGAAGGCATCGAACTCCGCAACGGTCGAGCCCTCGGCGACGAAACCGGAGGCCAGCAGGGGTTCCTGGGCTTCCTTGGACTTGAGGTATCGGGCGACCTCGGCGTTGAGCTTGTCGATGATCGCCTTGGGCGTCTTCGCCGGCGCGTGCAGGCCGTTCCAGCCGACCACCTGGAAATCCGGGTAGCCGGACTCGGCCACCGAGGGCACGTCGGGCAGAAGCACATAGCGCTTCTGGCTGCTGACAGCGAGCGCGCGCAGCTTGCCGCCCTTGACCTGCGGCAGCGCCGCCGGCGCGACGCCGAACATGGTTTGTACCTGGCCGCCGATCAGGTCGGTGATCGCCGGCGCCGCACCCTTGTAAGGCACGTGGACCATGTTGATATTCGCCATCTGCTTGAGCATTTCGCCCGCCAGGTGCGGCGGCGTGCCGTTGCCGGCGGAGGCGTAGTTGAGCTTGCCCGGCTGCGCGCGGGCGGCCTCCACCAGGTCTTTCAGGGAGTGGTACGGCGCATCCGGGCGCACCACCAGGATAAAGGGGAAAGTCGCCATCAGCGACACCGGCGTCAGGTCGTGCAGGAAGTCGTAGGGCAGCTTGGCGTTGAGCGCGGTATTGATGGTGAAGGAGCCAGTGGACAAAAGCAGCGTATAGCCGTCCGGCGCCGCCTTCGCCACCACGTCGGCGGCGACGATGCCGCCGGCGGCGGGCCGCTGGTCGACCAGCACCTGCTGGCCCCAATCCTTGGTGATTTCGGCACCGAGCAGGCGTGCCAGGGTATCCGGGCCGGGGCCGACAATGATGCGGATCGGCTTGTCGGGATATTGCTGCGCGTATGCCGGCGCCGTTGCGGCCAGGCCGGCGGCAGCGCAAATCAGGGTGGCAAGAATGTTTTTCATATCAACCTCGTTTCCTTGAACGAATACTGTTTGAAGTCTACTGGTCTGTGCTTTGCACAAATTTGCCGCGCTATCCCGGAGGGCGCGCGATCTTTGTCTTGATCAGGCATTGCTGCATGCGGCAGTATCGCCGATGGCAGCCGGTCCGGCCGCCGCCGGCCCCAAAAGCCTAGCCCACCGGCGCGAACCCCCGGCCCAGGCGCCCGCAATCGCGGGCGCGCCACAACTCGCCGGCGGCGGTGGTGACGTACAAGCTGGAAAGGCCGGCGTCGCCAAAGGCGCAATTCATCGGCACGTCCCCCGGCAGGGCGTGGCTTTCCAGCACCGCGCCGCTGGGAGAGAACACGTAAACCAGGGTACCCGGGCCGGTCTTGGACGAACCAGCAACGGCAACGATGTTGCCCGCGCTGTCGGTGCACATGCCCTCGATGCCGCGCTGCTCGCCGCGATAGTCGCGCCCGAAGCTGTGCAGCAGGCGATACGGCCCCAGCACGTCATCGGCCTCTACGGAATAGGCGCGCAGTTCGCGCAAGCCGCCCGGGCTGTTGTCGGTCTGCGCCACGTACAGGGTCTTGTCGTCGGGCGCCAGCGCGACGGCGCGCGGCTGGGTGGTGTCGAAGGTCATGCGCTTGATCTCCCACAGCTTGCGCTGCGGGTCGCGCTCCAGGCGCAGTACCGAGGCGTGCTCCAGATAGGGCACGAATTGCGGGCCGAAGGAGCGTACGGTGCTGTGCGGGTCGGCAAACCAGATGCGCCCGCGATTGTCGATCGCAAGCTTGGTCGGCTGGTTGTGATAGCGCCCGCCGATCTGGCTTTCGGTCTGCGCGGTCGAACCGTCTTCCATGAAGCGCACCACGCGGCGCGAGCTTTCCTGGCAGCCGTAGAGGGCGCCGTCGGGGCCGAAGCCGATGCCGTTGGTCAGGACCGTGTATTTACGGAAGTTGCTGGTCTTGTTGGTCTGCGGATCGTAGCGCAGGATGTTGCCGCCGCCCATACCCATCACCATGGAAGTGAACAGCATCGCGCGGCCGTCCCAGGCCAGGCCGCCGGCGGCGCCTTCGGTTTGTGCGACTTTTTCGAATTTCATGTCTTCGTCACCATCACTTTCAAATTTCGGGGATCAAAAGGGGGCATGCCCCCTTTTTCATCACCCATGTCTCCTTACCAGACCGCGACGCCGGGAATCTTCACGCGCGTCTTGTACAGCGAGGTGTAGGTGGTGACATAGAAATCCATCGCATCCGGGCCACCGAAAGCCATGTTGGTGCAATGCTCGGCGAAGCGGATGCGCCCGAGCAGCTTGCCCGACTTGTCGATGACGTGGACGCCGCCGGGGCCGGTGCAATATACGTTGCCCTCGGTGTCGACCTTCATGCCATCGGCGATGCCGGGCTCGGGGCCAGTGAGTTTGTGGAACAGGCGGCCGGGACCGGCGCTGCCGTCGGGCTTGACGTCGTAGGCGGTGATCTGGCCCGTGCGGGTGCAGTTGACGTAGAGGGTCTTTTCGTCCGGGGTGAAAGCCAGGCCGTTGGGGTAGACCACGTCGGTCACCACCACGCTGATGCTCTTGCCGTCGGGGGTGATGCGGAACACGCCCTGGAAATCGAGGTACTGCTGCAGGTCTTCGGCCGCCATCGCCGGGTTGTACAAGGCGCCTGGCGAATCGGTGAAGTAGATCGAGCCGTCCGACTTCACCACGATGTCGTTCGGGCTGTTGATGCGCTTGCCCTGGTAGAGGGAAGCCAGGGTGCTGACGCTGCCGTCATGCTCGACGCGCCAGACGCTACGCGAGGCCCAGCCGGCGACGTTCAGGCGCCCTTCCCGGTCGAAGGTCAGGCCGTTGGCCTTCTCGGAGGGGTGGATCAGCACCTCGGTGCCGGTGCCCGGCGTGTAGCGGTAGATGGTGTCGCCGACGATGTCGACCCAGTAGAACTTGCCGTCGCGGCGATTCCACACCGGCCCCTCGCCGAAGGTCATGCCGTGGTAAATGCGGTCCAGCGGCGCCTCTTCGGAGAGCAGGCGCTGCAAGGCCGGGGTGTCCAGATCGAGTTCCAGCATCGTCTCCCCAAATCCCATGAAGTCCAGATTGCAACAAGCGCCATGGTACCAGAACCTGTCCGGACATTTGCAAAATTGCGTTAATTTCGCCCATCAATGCACGCGCTGCCGAAGCCCGCTACAGTGCGCCCTACCCAAGCTCGCGACCAGCGGAACCCATGCGTACCGAACTCATCTCCATTGCCACTCCCACCGTTCCGCTGGACGGGGTTTACTACGAGCCGGAAGGCGGCGCCAAGGCCGGCGGGGTGCTGCTGTTTCATGGCAACACGATGAACTTCTACACCGGCGCGCCGCGCTTTTTGCCGCCGGTGCTGACCGAGCTGGGTTTCGCCTGCCTGGCGTTCAACCGCCGCGGCCGCGACATTCTCTCGATCTTCAACAGCCGCGCCATGGTCGGCGGCGCACTGCAGACCGCGGCCGAGGGCATCGAGGACAACCGCCTGGCGGCGCAGTGGTTCGCCGGCAAGGGATACAAAGACCCGGTGGTGATCGGCCACAGCAACGGCGGCATGCTGGCGGTGCGCCACGTCGCCGACCATCCGCAGACCCGCGCCATGGTGCTGCTCTCCGCCCATCGCGGCGGCAAGACGGCGGTGGAAGATACGTCGAGCGCCGGCATGATGGCGGCCGACCGCGTGGAGGAATTCACCGAGCGGGCGGAGCAGATGGTCGCGGCCGGCCAAGGCCGCGAGCTGATGCTGATGCCCGGCTGGTGGTACGCGATCAGCGCCGAGAGCTATCTCGACCGCAAGCACAACACACCCAACGTGGTCGAGCTGGCGCCGCGCATCAAGTGCCCGACGCTGTATGTGCGCGGCGACCAGGAGCCGATGGACCGATATCCGGCCGAGGAATTCAGGGCGGCGGCGGGTGGCCCGTGCCAGGTGGAAATCGTTGCCAACTGCGACCACTTCTACAATAAGGCGGAGCCGGCGATCCAGGGCCTGGTGGCCGGCTGGCTTAAGAGTACCCTCAAGCTTTAGCCATCCTCCACCTCCCATGGCCCTGCTGTTACTGGTGCGTCACGGCCAAGCCTCTTTCGGCAGCGCGCATTACGACGAACTCTCCGCTCTCGGCCGCCAGCAGGCGCGCTGGCTGGGCGAGTATTTCGCCGGGCGCGGGCTGAAGTTCAAGCGGGTGCTGGCCGGCACCCTGGCGCGACAGCAGGATACGGCGCGCGAACTGCTGGGCGCGATGGGCGCCACTGGTGAGTTCGTCATCCACCCCGGCCTGGACGAATACCACTCCGCACCGATTTACCACGCCCACACCGGCGGTGCCGACGCCCTCGCCCACCAGCAAAGCGACTACAACGGCTACTGGCGCACCTTCAAGGCGGCGATGCAGGCGTGGGCGGCAGGCACGCTGACCGGCGTGCCGGAAAGCTGGGAAGACTTCGGTGTACGCACCCAAGCCGCGCTGGCGATCGCCTGCGAAGGCGCGGCGCGTGAGGAGGCGGTGCTGGTGGTGAGTTCGGGCGGTGCCATTTGCCGCGCCCTGGCGGCGGTGCTGGGTTGTTCCGGTGAAACTGCGATCGAGCTCAACCTGCAGATGCGCAATGCGGCATTTTGCGAACTGATCGTCGGCGGCACCGGCATGCGCCTGCTGAGCTTCAATTCGATCCCGCATCTGGACACGCCGGAGCGGCGCGCCGCCATCACGCACGCCTGAGCACAAAAGCGGAGCCCAAAAACAAAGGGCGCCGGTCCTCGCGGACGGCGCCCTTTTCTTTGCTGCTACGGCTTAGTGCTTGACGGCCGTGTCGGTCGCACCCGGCGCCGGTACCGTGGCGGGGGTAGCGGCGGTGACCACCGGTTCGTCGGGCAGCGGCTGGGGCTTGCGCTCCAGGGCCAGCTCGAGCACCTTGTCGATCCACTTCACCGGGATGA
>DATAZV010000186.1:0-6880 GCA_036271855.1 Burkholderiales bacterium | reverse complement strand
GGCACCTACGACTTCGGCCTGGCGGCAGCGGCGGCGCCGCGCCTGGCGCTGAAAAACATCGGCCAGGTCGAAGTCGGCGCGCCGCGCTGGCTCGACAGCGTCAATCTCTACTATCGCCTGGCCTACGCCGACATCGCGCAGCCGCGCGCCTATACGCAGACCAAATGGAGCATGCCGCCGGCCAGTATGGTGGAGGTGCGCTTCAAGGAGCGCGCGGCGGCGGGCGGCGCGGTGATCGGCGGTGGCGGCCCCACGGTGCGCATCGAGCTCGACGAGTTCAGCCAGGTGTTTACCAGCGCCGCCACCAGCCATGCGGTGTTGCGCGCCCGCGTCACCGTGCTGGGCGGGCGCGACGCCACCGTGCGCCAGAAGGTCTTCGCCATCGAGGAGCCGGCCGCCAGCGCCGACGGCCCCGGCGGCGCCGCCGCATTGAAACGCGCTGCCGAAAGCCTGGTCGATGCCGCCCTGGCCTGGGCCGGGGAATAGCCATGCCGCGGCCGGCCGCGCCGCTGGCGCGCGAGCTTTGCGCCGTCTACCTGCTGTTGATCATCTACGCCACGCTGCATCCGATCACTTCCTGGCGTGGCGCCGCCATGCCGCCCTGGGCCTGGCTGGCGCACTGGCCGGCAATCACCCTGCCGTCCGACGTGGTGTTCAACTTGCTGGCCTACGTGCCGCTGGGGGCGCTGCTGGTCTGGGCCGCCCGGCCGAAGCTGCGTGGGCCCGGCGCGGTGCTAGCGGCGGCCTGCGCCGGCGCCCTGTTGTCGCTGCTGCTGGAATCCCTGCAGACCTATTTGCCGTCGCGCACGCCTTCGATGGTCGACCTGGCGGCCAACGCCGCCGGCGCCTTGCTCGGCGCGGCGATCGCGCCGCTGCTGCTGCCCGTGCTGGAGGGCGACCTGCTGCAGCGCATCGGCGAGGCCTGGCTGCAGCCGGGCCGCAGCGCGGCGCGCGCGCTGATCCTCACCGGCCTGTGGCTGTTTGCGCTGTTGTTTCCGGAAAGCCTGTTGTTCGGCCACGGCAATGCGCTGACTTACTTCGGCGGCCCGCTGTCCGGCTACCCCTTCACCCCGGCTGAATTTGCCCGCGTCGAAACGGCGGTGACCGGCTCCAGCCTGTTCGCCGCCGGCGTGATGCTGCTGTGCGCGCTGTCGCCCAAGGCGCCGCGCGTGGTCGCGCTGACCCTGCTGCTGGCGGTGGCCTGCGCCTTGCGCGCCTTGTCGCAAGCCATCCTCTTCGGTACCGAGTCGGCCTGGGCCTGGCTCACCCCCGGCGCGTTTCGCGGCCTGCTGGCCGGCGCGGTGGCGCTGCTGGTGACCCTGGGGCTGACGCCCACCATGCGCCTGGCCCTGCTGATGATCGCCGTCACCTTCGCCACCGTGGTGGTGAACATCGCCCCGGCCAACCCTTACTACATCGCCATCGTGCAGGGCCTCAACCCCGGGCGCTTTCTCGACTTCAACGGCCTGACCCAGCTGGTGGCCGCGGCGTGGCCGTTTTTTGCGCTGTTCTACGCGGTGCTCGCGCTCGCTGAAGGCGGGCAGCGCCAAGCCTGAATCGGCGCTGCGGCAGCGGCTGGCCGCGGGGGCTGCTGGCGTATACTCGAAGCCATCGAAGCAAACACCGAGCGGTTTCATGGGTTACTACAAGCACCACGTATTTTTTTGCACCAACAAGCGCGAGCCCGACGAGAATGGCAACGTTCGCCCCTGCTGCGCCGACAAGAACGCCGTGGCGATGCGCGACTACGCGAAAAAGAAAGTAAAAAAGGCGGGGCTGGCAGGGCAGGGCGCGGTGCGCGTCAACAACGCCGGCTGCCTGGACCGCTGCGAGGAAGGCCCGTGCATCGTGGTCTACCCGGAAGAAACCTGGTACACCTATGTCGATGAGAGCGACATCGACGAAATCGTCGAATCGCATCTGAAAAACGGCCAGGTGGTCGAGCGCCTGAAAATCTGAGGCACGGCGGCCTGGTCCGCGGCCGCATCATCCCGCGATCCGCGCGGTCGCGCGCAGCAATCAACATTCTCCAGCGGGTTTTTTGTGCCATGTCTTCTTCCGAACGCATCCTGCTCGAGGGCCCGGTGGGCGCTATCGAGACCGTGATCGATCATCCGCCCGGCGCCCCGCGTGGCATCGCCCTGGTCGCGCATCCGCATCCCCTCTATGGCGGCACGCTGGACAACAAGGTGGCACAGACCCTGGCCCGGACCTTTGTCGAGCTCGGCTACGTGGCCGTGCGCCCGAACTTTCGCGGCGTCGGCGGCAGCGCCGGCAAGCACGATGACGGCAACGGTGAAACCGAGGATCTGCTGGCGGTAATCGCCGCGGTGCGCCGCCGCCCCGGCTTGGCCGAAGCGCCGCTGGTGCTGGCCGGCTTTTCCTTCGGCTCGCTGGTGCAGTCGCGCGTTGCCTTGCGGGTGGCGGTGCAGCGCCTGGTGTTCGTCGGCACCGCGGTGACCCGCGGCGTGGTCGAAAACGTGCCCGAAGACACCCTCGTGATCCACGGCGAGAAGGACGACACCGTGCCCCTGGAGCTGGTATTGCGCTGGGCCGAGCCGATGGAGTTGCCGGTGACGGTGATCCCGGGCGCCGACCATTTCTTCCACCACCGCCTGCACATCCTGCGCAGCATCATCATGCGCGCCTGGAGTTGAGATGAACCTGCCCACCCACCAGTTGATGATGACCGTGCTGATGACCCCCGACATGGCCAATTTCACCGGCAATGTGCATGGTGGTTCCGTCCTCAAATTGCTCGACCAGGCGGCCTATGCCTGCGCCAGCCGCTACGCCGGGCGCTACGTGGTGACCCTGTCGGTCGACCAGGTGGTTTTCCTGCAGCCGATCCACGTCGGCGAACTGGTGAGCTTCATGGCATCGGTCAACCACACCGGCAACTCGTCGATGGAAATCGGCGTCAAGGTGGTGACCGAGAACATCCGTACCCAGGTTGTGCGCCACGCCAACAGTTGCTATTTCACCATGGTGGCGCTGGACGACAACCACAAGCCGGTGTCGGTGCCGCCCCTCGCCCCGGCCACGCCCGACGAGCTGCGGCGCTTCGAGGCGGCCAAGCTGCGCAAGCAGTTGCGGCGCGAACTGCAGCAGCGCTTCGAACATATCAGTAGCAAGGCCTGAAGCGCGCGGCGCGGCCGGATTGTCAAAAGCCGGCAAAAACCGGCAGGAATCGGCAAACCCGCGCGGAGTGGGGCATACTTATGCAGTCGCCCGTGGCAAGCAGTAGTCGCGGGTCCGTCCTAAAGGTGTGAGTCCATGAAAGTATTGCTCGTCGAAGACAACGAGCTGGTCGCCAACTTCGTCAGAAAAGGCATGGAGGAGGCGGGCCACGCAATCGACCACGCGGCCGACGGCCGCGACGGCATGGCGCGCGCCACCGGCGGCACCTACGACGCCGTGATCATGGACCGCATGCTGCCCGGCGGCATCGACGGCCTGGGCATCCTCTCCGCCATGCGCGGCTCCGGCAGCAAGACCCCGGTGCTGATCCTCTCCGCATTGTCGGACGTCGACGAGCGCATCCGCGGCCTGAAAAGCGGCGCCGACGACTACCTGGTCAAGCCCTTCGCCTTCGGCGAACTGCTGGCGCGCCTGGACGCGCTGCTGCGCCGCTCGCAGGAGTCGCAGGTCGCCACCACCCTCGCCATCGCCGACCTGAAGATGGACGTGCTGTCGCGCAAGGTGACGCGCGCCGGCCGGGTGGTCAACCTGCAGCCGCGCGAGTTCAAGCTCCTGGAATACCTGCTGCGCCACGCCAACCAGGTGGTGACCCGCACCATGCTGCTGGAGAACGTGTGGAATTTCCATTTCGATCCGCAGACCAACGTGATCGACGTGCACGTCAGCAAGCTGCGCCAGAAGCTCGACGCCGGCGAGCAGCAGCCGCTGCTGCGCACCATCCGCAACGCCGGCTACATGCTGACGGCGGAGGACTGAGGGCATGTCCGGCGAGCGCCTGGCCGTACCGCTCGCCCATGCGGCCCCCGGCCGTGCCGGCGCGGGCTGGTGGAAACACCTCAAGCCCTCGCGGCCGCGTTTTTCCGCGCTCAACCTGGCGCTCGGCTTTACCGCGATTTCCATCGTCGTGCTCGCCACCTTCGCCGCGCCCCTGTGGTTCGCCTGGCACGAGGCGCTCGACCTGGGACGCGGCGAGTTCCTGCGCGAAGAGGCGGTCTGGCTTTCCGACAGCTTCCACAAGCAGGGCCCGGAGGTGCTGGCCGCCACCATCGACCGCCGCGTCATCACCGAGCCCGCCACCGGCAAGATCGTGCTGTTCACCGATGCGGCACGGCATCGCCTGGCCGGCAACCTTTACGAGTGGCCCCCCGAGTTCCACGGCCAGACACAGGGTTTCCAGCTGTTGACCGGCGAACTCAACGGCCGGCCCACGCGCATGGCCTTGATGCGCGTGCCGCTGGCGGGCGGCTACGAACTGCTGGTCGGCCGCGTCACCGGCCGCTTCCAGCGGCTGGAAGGCTTTTTCATCTGGGGTCTGGCCGGCTGTACCGGCATCGTGCTGCTGCTGGGCGTGCTGTCGGGCCTGCTGATCCGCCGCGCCTTCATGGCCGAGGTGCAGAGCATCAGCCAGACCGCCTCGGCCATCGTCGAGGGCAACCTGACGCGGCGCCTGCCCTTGCGTGACCTGGCCGGCCAGGGCCAGGGCCATGGCGACGAGCTCGACATGCTGGCGCACACCGTCAACCGCATGCTCGACCAGATCGAGCAACTGATCCACGGCGTGCGCGACGTCGCCAACGCCATCGCCCACGACCTGCGCACCCCGCTCACCGAGTTGCGCTCGCGCCTCGAGGGCCTGTCGCTGTCGCGCCCGCCGGCCGAAGTCACCTTCGCCGAGGTGGAGGCGGCGGTTGCCGACGTCGACCGGGTGATCGGCATATTCAACGCCCTGCTGCGTCTGGCCGAGATCGACACCGGCGCGCGCCGCTCCGGCTTTGTCGAAGTCGACCTCGCCAAGGTGCTGGGCGACACCGCCGAGTTCTACCAGCCGGTGGCCGAGCTCCGGGGCGTGGCGCTTTCCTGCGATACCCCGGAGACGCTGGTGGTGTCCGGCGATCCGCTGCTGATCACCCAGGCAGTGGGCAACCTGATCGACAACGCGCTGAAGTTCGCCCGCGAGCGCGGCGCCATCACGGTGGCGGCGGAGCAGCGCCCGGACGGCGTGGTCGCGCTCACCGTCGCCGACGACGGGCCGGGCATCGGCGACGGCGAGAAGCCCAAGGTCAGCGAGCGTTTCTATCGCGGCGACACCAGCCGCGGCACCCCCGGTGTCGGGCTCGGCTTGAGCCTGGTGGCGGCGGTGGCCAAGCTGCACCGCGGCGGCCTGGAGTTGCGCGACAACCATCCCGGCCTGCGCGCCTCCCTGGTGCTGTTCTCGATTCCCGCTTAAGCGGGCTTCCGGCGAATTCACATACCGCGCATAACCCCGCGCAGGCTCGCGCATGCATGGCCCGCCCCATTAGAATGCCCTCCCGCGCATTCGCACTCCCTCCGGATTCCCCATGGAACAAGCCCTGCCCGCCTGGCCCAACGGCGCCCGCATCGCCGTCATGCTCACCGTCATGTACGAAAGCTGGCCTGAAGGCAAGGGCCCGCCCTACGGCCCGATGGCAAGTTCCCTGCGCGAAGGCACCCTCGACCTGCAATCGGTCTCCTGGGCCGATTACGGCGGGCGCACCGGCATCTGGCGCCTGCTGCGCATGTTCGAAAAATTCGGCCTCAAGGCCACCATCTGCGCCAACGCCAAGT
The DNA here is from genome assembly GCA_036271855.1 of Burkholderiales bacterium. GTDB lineage: Bacteria > Pseudomonadota > Gammaproteobacteria > Burkholderiales > JAEUOS01 > JAQGMJ01. The sequence goes on along the minus strand of DATAZV010000186.1, from coordinate 1,093 downwards.
CGCTCGAACGCTTTCCGGAAGCAGCGCGGGAACTGGGGCGCCAGGGGCACGAGATCGCCGGCCACTCCTACACCCAGAACATGTTCCTGCCCTATATGAACGAGGAAGAGGAGCGCGCCCTGATCCACCAATGCGCCGGCATCATTGAGGAAACCACCGGCTTCAAGATGGTCGGCTGGGCCAGCCCGCGCATGACGCCCACGGTGCACACCGCGCGCTTTCTGGCCGAGGCCGGCTGCCTGTGGCACGGCGACTATCACGACACCGACCTGCCCTATATCGTCACCGCGGGCGGCAAGAAAATCGTGGCCCTGCCGCACAGCGAATTCACCGACAACCGCGTGATGCGCGGCAGCCCGAAGGACTTCTACGACGTCTACAAGGGCATGTTCGACTACCTGTACGAAAACGAGCCGGGCGCGCAGATCAACCTGACCCTGCACAGCCATTTCGGCGCCCGCCCGCCGATCGCCGCCATGCTCAACGAGATCATCAAGTACTACCAGGGCCACGAGGGCGTGTGGTTCCCGCGCCACGACGAAATGGCGCGCCACGTGCTGGGCCTGAAGGCCTGAGCGCCGGCCCCGACAAGGGCAGGAGACAAACATGAAGCAGATCCACCAACGCGCCGCCGCCGCGCTCGCCGCCGCCATCGTCCTGCTCGCCGCCCCGGCGGCGCAGGCACAGGCGCAGCCCTACCCGAATCGCCTGGTGCGGGTGATCGTGCCCTACGCCGCCGGCGGCGGGGCCGACAACGTCGCCCGCGCCGTCGCGCAGGAGCTCTCCGGCAGTCTCGGCCAATCCGTGATCATCGACAACCGGCCCGGTGCCAACAGCGTGATCGGCACCGAGCAGGTCGCCCGTGCGCCGGCCGACGGCTACACCCTGCTGATCACCGTGGGCTCGCACTACGCCATGCCCTACCTGTCGCGCAACGTGCACTACGACCCGGTGAAGGACTTCACCCCCATCACCATCATCGGCAAGGCGCCGCAAGCCCTGTTCGTCAACAGCGCCACCGGCATCACCTCGGTGAAGGGCCTGATCGCCTACGTGAAAAGTCATCCCGGCGCGGTCTCCTTCGCCACCTCCG
>DATAZV010000185.1:0-2399 GCA_036271855.1 Burkholderiales bacterium | reverse complement strand
GATGCTCACCACATAAGACGGCACGCCGTCATACGCAAGCACGAACTCCGTCACCCAGAAATCGCCGCTGCCGACAATCCGCTTGACCGTAAACCGCTTCTGGTTCGGCTGCAGGCGCCGGCTCTCCTGGATATTGCGCCGCCCGCGAATCCGCTCGCCTGACTGCGGATACTCCAGCACCGCGTCCTCGCGGTAGATTTCATGCTCCACCTCGAAATCGCCCGCGTCCGAAGCACTCCAATGGCGCTCCAGCAAATTAATTGGGGTCAGTGTCATTGTTAACCCTGGCCCCAACGGCCCTCAGCCGTGCGCCGGCAGCGGCTTGCCGCCAGGCATTGCCGGCTTGGCGTCGATCAGCACAAAGGCGATCACGCAAACCTCGGGGCCCTTGTTGTTCCAGTTGTGGATGGTGCCGCGCTGGATGCACACGTCGTGCTTTTTCAGCACGACGATCACGCCGTCGTCGAGCTCCATATGCATCTCACCCTGCAGCACGATGCCGTAGTCGATGCTGTCGGTGCGGTGGTTGCGCGGGGTGCAGCCCGGCTCATAGGAAACGATGCGCAGCACGGTGCCGTCGTGGTGCGCGGTCGAAACCGGGCGCGCGCCGCCGTCGGTCGGGTCGTCGTTGTTGACCGGGAAGCCTTCGGTGCTCCAGGGCACCACGGCTTCGACCATCGGGCGCATCGAGGTGGTCGGGCAGATCGAATCGCTGACGACGATGGCGTGGCCGTTGGCGTCGTGACCGGTGACGACGCGGCGGATTTTCAGGGACATGCAAGCTCCTTAGGCAGTAGATGACAGCAGCGCGCTGGCATTCGGATGTGCGCCAGGCTCCTGTCCGGACATTTTACCCAAGGTCCGCCATGCCGGGATAGCCGCGATTTCAGTTTTGCTCCATTCGCCGGCGCCCTGCGAACGCCTAGTTGGCACTACCGGTCAGCTGGAACGCAGCCCGGAAAAAGGGATGCGGGTATTTCGCCCGGGTCGGGATTGCCGAAGGCGAAGATGCCGCCAGAGAAGACCTCATGTCATTCGAGATCGGCGGCACCGTCACCGTCCGGCCCTTCAAGCAATAGGCAGCCGTCGATTGTGGTGAAGCATCATTTTCCGATGCAAAGCCTGAGAAAAATATTCCAGCCCGGCCCCTTTTATTCCGCCCCGTCCAGTTCCCGGGTTAGACTGCCTCATGCGGCCGCCCCTGTGAAACCTGCCAAACTCGCCAGGCATGCCCTGATCGGCGCGGCCCTGTGCGCCGTCGCGCTCGCCGCCGCCATCGCCTTCGGCGGCCCCGGGCAGCCGGCCGCGATGCCCAGCATCAACAACCCGTTTAGCACCGTCGACTTCTCGCGCCTGCCGCCGCTGCAGCACTACACCGCCGCCGACGGCGCCGCCCTGGCCTATCGCCATTACCCGCCGCAGCCGGGCAGCGCCGCCCCAACCCCCGCCCGCGGCAGCGTCGTCCTGGTCCACGGCTCTTCCGCCAGCAGCAACAGCATGCACGTGCTGGCGCAGGCCTTCGCCGCCGCCGGCTACGCCACCTACGCCCTCGACATGCGCGGCCACGGCGCCTCCGGCCCGAAGGGCGACATCGCCTACATCGGCCAGCTTGAAGACGACCTCGACGCCTTCGTGCGCACGGTGCGCCCGGCCGCGCCCGCCACCCTCGCCGGCTTCTCCTCCGGCGGCGGCTTCGTGCTGCGCTACGCCGGCAGCCCGCGCCAGCAGCAATTCGCCAGCTACCTCCTGCTCTCGCCCTTTCTCAGCCAGGACGCGCCGACCTACCGCCCCGGCGGCGGCGGCTGGGCCAGCGTCGGCATACCGCGCATCGTCGCTCTCACCATCCTGAGCAGCGCCGGCATCCACGCCTTCAACCACCTGCCCGTCGTCCGCTTCGCCCTCGACGAGCACGCCAAAACCTTCCTCACCCCTTTCTACTCCCACACCCTCGCCGCCAACTTCCGCCCGCAGCGCGACTACGCCGCCAACATCCGCGCCGCCCACCAACCCTGCGCCGTCATCGCCGGCGCCGCCGACGAGCTCTTTTTCACCGACAGGTTCGAACCCATCTTCCGCCAGCAAGGCCAGCAATGGCCGGTGACCCTGCTGCCCGGCATCGGCCACATCACCCTCACCCTCGACCCGCTCGCGGTCAACGCCGCAGTCGCGGCGGTGCAGGGGATGCGGGCACGGAGTTGAGGACGGTCAAAGTAGAATAAAAAGGGCCTGCTCGATATAGTTCTTTTAAGCTTGTGGGTCTAGAAAAATATTCGAGCGAGGTCCCCCCTAGTTAAGGGATTCAGGGGCCTAGACAGTCTTTCGAAACAAGTGCGGCAGGCCTAGCGTAATCCGAAGGCACACCGGGCGGTGTTACGGACTTTCCCGCACTAATCGCCATA
>DATAZV010000184.1:0-2865 GCA_036271855.1 Burkholderiales bacterium | reverse complement strand
GAGTTCGAGCGCGCGCTCGGCCTCGGCGAGATTGACGTAGACGTTTTCCAGGACGGTGAGAAACAGCACGTCCTTGGAGGTGAAGTAGTAGTACAGCATGCGCTCGTTGGTGCCGGCGCGCTTGGCAATGCGGTCGACGCGCGCGCCGCCCAACCCATGCTTGGTGAACTCGTCGGTGGCCGCTTCGAGGATGCGCGCCTTGGTGCGCTCGGGATCGCGCTTCGGGCGGGTGCTGGTGCGGGCTTTGGCGACTGGCTTTTCCATTGTTCGAGTTTCCGGCGTGCGCGCCGCTTGTCTCTGGCCCGGCGCGTATTGCATTGCACAAAATGGGATAATTCTAGCCTGAAAAGGCCCGCGCACCTGCGCCGCAACAAAACAGCGCATCCGGTGGCCAAAAAAGCAACTTTCCAATGACCCTTCAGACCCTTGCCGAGCGCATCGACGCCCTGCTGCCGCAAACCCAGTGCACCCGCTGCGGCTACAGCGGCTGCATGCCCTATGCGCAAGCGGTAGCCGAGGGCGCGGCCGACATCAACCAGTGCCCGCCCGGCGGCGCCGCCGGGGTGGTGAAGCTGGCAGCGCTGCTGGGCCGCGCGCCCAAACCGCTGAACCCGGCCAATGGCCTGGAGCAGCCGCTGACCCTCGCCGTGATCGATGAAGCCCTGTGCATCGGCTGCACCCTGTGCATCCAGGCCTGCCCGGTGGACGCGATTGTCGGCGCGGCCAAGCTGATGCATAGCGTGCTGCCCGACTGGTGCACCGGCTGCGACCTGTGCGTGGCGCCCTGCCCGGTCGATTGCATCAGCATGCAGCCGGTGGCCCCGACGCGCGCCTGGACCCAGGCCGACGCCGACCTCGCGCGCAGCCGCTATTACGCGCGCAATGAACGCCTGGCCGCCGAAAAACACGAACGCGAACTAAAACTCGCCGCCCGCACCTCCTCCAGCACGCCGCCGCAGGACCCCGGCGCGGCAGCGGCAGCGGCAGCAGCACGCAAAAAAGCCATCATCGCCGCCGCGGTGGAGCGCGCCCGCGCCCAGCGCGCGGCGGTGCAGCCGAAAAACACCGAAGTGCGCTCGCCGGAAGTGCAGCGCCAGATCGACGAAGCCGAAACCCGCCGCGCCCACCTGCACGCGCCGCGCAAAAAGCCCAACACCCTATGAACACCGCCAAACGCACCGAAATCTTCCGCCGCTGGCGCGAAGCCAACCCGCACCCGGAAAGCGATCTCGAATTCGGTTCGCACTTCGAGCTGCTGGTGTCGGTGATCCTCTCGGCACAAGCCACCGACAAGGGCGTGAACGCGGCCACGGCCAAGCTTTATCCGGTCGCCAACACGCCCGAGACCATCCTGGCGCTGGGCGAAGAGGGCCTGGCGAAATACATCCAGACCATCGGCCTGTGGCGGGCGAAGGCAAAAAACGTCATCGCCACCTGCCGCCTGCTGGTCGAAAAGCACGGCAGCCGGGTACCAGACAATCGCGAGGAGCTCGAAGCCCTGCCCGGCGTCGGCCGCAAGACCGCCAACGTGGTGCTCAACGTCGCGTTCGGCCAGCACACCATCGCGGTGGACACGCACAATTTTCGCGTCGCCAACCGCACCGGCATCGCCCCGGGCAAGACGGTGGAAGCGGTGGAACGCGGACTGATGAAGTTCGTGCCCAAGGAATTTTTGCTGCACGCCCACCACTGGCTGATCCTGCACGGCCGCTACACCTGCAAGGCGCCCAAGCCGGATTGCCCGAACTGCAACATCAGCGACCTGTGCGAGTACAAGCACAAGACGCCCGACCCACTGGCCGAGCCGGCGCCGAAGATTCCGCCGAAGGAAAAGAAAAAAGCCCCCGCGAGAAAAAAAGCCCCCGCGAAAAAGGCCGTGGCCAAAAAGACCGGGCCTAAAAAGCCAGCGGCAAGGAAAGCCGTTGCGAAAAAACCTGCCGCGCGCAAAAGGGCTGCCTGAGATGTTCAACCCCAGCCGCGACGAAGTGCGCAACTTCTTTTTCGACACCTGGCGCAAGTACAACGCCAAGGAGATTTTGACGCCGCTGGAAACCCAGGCCCTGGACTGGGTGCTGGAGCATCCCGAGTACCATGCGCTCTTGGGCAACCCGGAAAAATATTTGCAGCAGGATTTCCTGCCGGAGTTCGGCGCGGTCAACCCCTTCCTGCATCTTTCCTTGCACCTGTCCGTGACCGAGCAGATTTCGATCGACCAGCCGCCCGGCATCCGCGCCGAGTACGAACGCCTGGCGAAAAAGCACGGCTCCTTTCACGAAGCCGCGCACGATGTGCTGGAATGCCTGGGGCAAACCGTCTTCAACGCGCAGCGCAACGGCACCGGGCCGGACGGCGAGGCCTATCTCGAATGCATCAAGCGAAAGTGAAGCCATGACCACCAACGCCGACCCCCTCGAACTGGAAAAATTCGGCGCGCTCGCCGCCAAGTGGTGGGACCCCACCTCCGAGTTCAAGCCGCTGCACGACATCAACCCGCTGCGCCTGGAATGGATAGACGGCATCGTTACGCTGGCCGGCAAGCAGGTGCTGGACGTCGGCTGCGGCGGCGGCATCCTCTCCGAGTCGATGGCGAAAAAAGGCGCGCACGTCCTGGGCATCGACCTGGCCGAAAAGCCCCTCAAAGTGGCAGCGCTGCACAAGCTGGAGTCCGGCGTCGCGCTGGACTATGAATGCATCAGCGCCGAAGACCTGGCCGCGCGCGCGCCGGCCAGCCGCGACGTCGTCACCTGCATGGAAATGCTGGAGCACGTGCCCGACCCCGCCTCCATCGTCGCCGCCTGCGCCGCGCTGGTGAAGCCCGGCGGCCACGTATTCTTTTCCACCATCAACCGCAACGCCAAGGCCTAT
>DATAZV010000183.1:0-36686 GCA_036271855.1 Burkholderiales bacterium | reverse complement strand
CCGCCGATGGGGTCGATGGTTTCGGCGCTGCCGTCGTAGCGGTCGGGCGCGCGGGCGTCGATGATGCTGCGGTCGTTCAGGTGCATGGAGACGTAGGCGGCATCGACGCGCAGGCTGTCGTTGGCGCGGGGGACGAAGTGGGCGGGCTGCGCGGGCGGGATTTCGGTGCTGAGCGGGCGGCCTTCGGCCTTCCATTTGGTAAGCGAGCCGTCGAGCAGGGCGACGGCGTCGTGGCCCAGCCATTTGAGGGTCCACCAGGCGCGGCCGGCGTACATGCCTTGCACGCCGTCGTAGATCACCACTTGCTTTTTGTCCGTGACGCCGAGGCGGCTGAATACGGCGGTGAGGGCTTCGACGGTGGGCAGCGGGTGGCGGCCGTTGCTGCCGGTCTTGGCGCCGGCAAGGTCGTCGTCGAGCGCGATGAATTGCGCGCCAGGGATGTGTTCGGCCGCATAGGCTTCATGGCCGAACTCGGGCTTCATCAGGTCGTGCTGGCAGTCGAGAATGATCCAGTCGGGATCGTTCAGGTGGGTGGCCAACTCAGTGGTGGAGACGATGGTGGTGTAGGTCATGATTGTCATGATTCCGGCAATGGCGGTTCTGGTTGTATGGAGGGCGCGGCGGTTTCAGCCCGGGCTTCGCGCCGGGCGCCTTTGCGGCTGCGCAGGGTTGCCATGATACCGCTGGCGATGATCAGGGCAATCGCCAGCCAGCCGGAAGCGGGAATGCGCACGCCCCACAGCAGCAGGTCGGCCAGCGCCGAGAACAGCACGGTGGCGTAGGAGAGGTTGGCGGTGAGGATGGTGCCGCCGCGCGAATAGGCGCGGGTCTGGCACAACTGCGCGGCGGTGGCCAGGGCGCCCATCGCCACCACCCACTTGACCGCATCGAAGCCGTGCATATGCCAGCCGCCGGTGGCGGTGAGCCAGAGCGCCGCGCCCAAGGCGATCACCGAGGAGGACCAGAGGAAGATGCGCATGTCCGGCTCGCCCAGGGCGCCCAGGCGCCGCACGTTGAGCAGGGCGGTGGCGCCGGCCACGCCGGACAAGAGGCCGATGGTGATGTCGAAGCGCATCTCCGGCACGAAAATCGGTTTGAGCAGCATGACGATGCCGATGAAGCCCAGCACTAGCGCCGCCGTCATGGTCTTCGACAGGCGCTCGCCGAACACCAGTGCGAGGATCAGCGCGATCCACAAGGGCGCGGTGAAGTTCAAGGTGATGGCGGTGGAAAGCGGCAGGTGCACCACCGAGTACATGAACAGCCACATGGCGAAGGTGCCGGCCAGGCCGCGGTAGAGCAGGGCGCGGGTGTGCACCGAGCGCGGGCTGACGCGCAAGCCCGCCATCATCACCGACACGACTACCACGCCGATGAAGGTGCGGTAGAACACCGTCTCGCCGGTGGAAAGGCCGGCGGCGGCGGCGTACTTGATCGCCACGCCGGTGACGGCCAGCAGAAAGGCTGCAAGCAGCATCCACAGCGATTGCATGTGATGCCTGCCGCCTCAGGGCTGCGAGGGAGCCTCGCTGTGCAGCGCCTCGCCCAGTTCGCGCCGCAGGTATTCGTGGAAATGCTGCATGCCGTCTTCCATCGGCGACTGGTACGGCCCGACCTGGTTCAGGCCCTGCTGCATCAGCGCCTTGCGGCCTGCGTCCATGCGCAGGGCGATTTCATCGTCCTCCACCGCGGTTTCCATGTAGGCGGCCTGTTCGGCCTCGACGAATTCGCGCTCGAACAGCACGATGTCTTCGGGGTAGTAGAACTCCACCACGTTGGTGGTCTTCTGCGGCCCGCGCGGGATCAGGTTGGACACCACCAGCACGTGCGGATACCACTCGACCATGATGTTGGGGTAGAGGGTGAGCCAGATCGCGCCATGCGCCGGCGGCTCGCCGCCGCGGTATTTCAGCACCTGGTCGTGCCAGTAGCGGTATTTGTCGCTGCCGGGGCGCGCCAGGGCGCTGTTCACGCCCACGGTCTGCACCGAGTAACGCTCGCCGTATTCCCAGGCCAGGTCGTCGCAGGTGACGAAACCGCCGAGGCCCGGATGGAAGGGCTCGACGTGCAGGTCTTCGAGGTAGACCTCGATGAAGGTCTTCCAGTTGTAGTCGCACTCATGCACTTCGACGCGGTCCAGCATGTAGCCGTCGAAGTTGAGTTGCTCCTTCACCCCAAGGCCGGCGAGTTCGGTCGCAATGTCACGCTCGCCACTGAATAAGAGGCCGTTCCAGTTCGTGAGCGGGATCTTGTGCAGGTCCAGGCAGGGCTTTTCGCCGAAGTAGGGTGCGCCCATCAGCTCGCCCTGCAGGTTGTAGGTCCAGCGATGCAGCGGGCAGACGATGTTTTGCGCATTGCCGCGGCCGTTCAGCATGATCGCCTGGCGATGGCGGCAGACGTTGGAGATGAGTTCGACACCGTTGCGGTTGCGCACTAGCGAGAGCGCGTCGTTCATCCAGCCCAGGGTGTGATAGTCGCCCGCGTTGGGCACCATCAATTCGTGGCCGACATAGCCCGGCGCGTGGCGCGGCGCGAACAGGCTGCGCATTTCCGCTTCGTACACTGCTTGATCGTGATAGGCATGCACCGGCAGTTGCGAAACCGCCGGGCGCAAAAGGCTTTCCCGCCCGATATCCGACATTTACTGATTCCCCGGCCGCGCGCCGGTAACAATTCCCGGCGGCGACCTGATTGACCCGTTGACTCGAATTTCTTTCAGCCGTCAATGCGGCTGAAACCTGGGGTGAACCCAAGGCCGGGCAAGGGCGCCCGGCAACGCATAAGCAAAAGGCGCGTGTTTACGCGCGCGAGCGAGCCGGCCCGTCGCGGGCCAGGGTGAGGATGGTGAGGCGCAGACGCAGGACGCTCATTTTTCAGCGAAAACCTTGGTCGATATGCAAAAAACGTGGCCAGGGACAAATGGCTGGGCTATCCGGTCGCCTGGCGACCAGTACAGCCGTGCGATGATGCTACCCCTATTTTATCCCGGCGCAAACCTTCGGGACACTCTAAAATAGAGGTTTGGATCAATTTTCGCGTTTTACGGGTGAAAAAGTCGTCCTTTACCGGTCGTCGCCCGAGGCTGCGGTGTTTGCCCTAGCCCCGGTTTCCCCGTTATCCGCTTGAGAACACCGTGCCCAAGGATGTTGCCTCAACTGTAGCCGCATTGCCCCCCGACCTGAGTTTCGAGGCCGCGCTGGGCGAACTGGACAAAATCGTCGCGGCGATGGAAGCGGGCGAGTTGCCGCTGGAAGAATCGCTCAAGGCCTACCAGCGCGGCGTGGCCCTGGTAAAGGCGGCGCATGCGCGCCTGGCAGCGGCCGAGCAGCAGGTGAAGATACTCGAGGAAGGCGTACTCAAGCCGCTCGCGCTGGATGAAGAAGACGAATAAGAAAAAAGCCGCACGCCCTGTTTTTGCCATAAACCGCTTATAAAATCAGAACATGACCCAAGAATTCTCCGCCTGGATGGGAGGCATCCAGGCACGCATGGAAACCGCGCTCGGGCGGCTGCTGCCGCCGGCTGATGCGCTGCCGGCGCGCCTGCACGACGCCATGCGCTATTCGGTGCTGGGCGGCGGCAAGCGGGTGCGCCCGCTGCTGGTGTTCGCCGCCGGCGAGATTGTCGCGGCGCCGGAGGCTTCGCTGGAGGTGGTGGCCGGCGCGATCGAAATGATCCACGCCTATTCGCTGGTGCACGATGACCTGCCGTGCATGGACAATGACGACCTGCGCCGCGGCCGCCCCACCGTGCACAAGGAGTTCGATTACGCCACCGCGCTGCTGGCGGGCGACGCCTTGCAGGCGCAGGCAACCCTGATCCTCTCCGACCGCCATGTGGCGCCGGATGCCGCTGCGCAACTGGAAATGCTGCGCGTGCTGGCCCAGGCTTCGGGCTCGCGCGGCATGTGCGGCGGCCAGCAGATCGACCTCGACGCAGTGGGCCGCCCGCTCACCGAGCCGGAACTCGAACTGATGCATATCCACAAGACCGGGGCGCTGATCCGCGCTTCGGTCACCCTCGGTACGCTGTGCGGCAATCCGCTGGCGCCCGACGAGAACGCCAAGCTGGACCACTACGCCAAATGCGTCGGCCTGCTGTTCCAGGTGGTCGACGACATTCTCGACGTGACGCAGGATTCCGCCACCTTAGGCAAGACCGCCGGCAAGGACGCCAAAGACGCCAAGCCCACCTATGTCTCCATCCTTGGGCTTGCCGATGCGCGCCGCAAGGCGCAGACTCTGCTGGAAGACAGCCTGGCCGCTCTTGAGCCTTTTGGCACGCGGGCACGCCGCTTGCGGGAATTGGCTGAATTCATCACCAGGCGCAGCTTCTAGACCATGTACGAGCTACTCAAGACCATCGACAGTCCGGCCGACCTGCGCAAGCTGCCGCGCAAGGATTTGGGGCCGCTGGCCGAGGAGTTGCGCGGCTACGTGCTGGAAAGTGTGGCGCAGACCGGCGGCCACTTGTCGTCGAACCTCGGTACGGTCGAGCTGACCATTGCCTTGCACTACGTCTTCAACACGCCGGAAGACCGGCTGGTGTGGGACGTCGGCCACCAGACCTACCCGCACAAGATCCTTACCGGCCGGCGCGAGCGCATGGGCACCCTGCGCCAGCTGGGCGGCATTTCCGGTTTTCCGCGCCGCGTCGAGAGCGAATACGACACCTTCGGCACGGCGCATTCCTCGACCTCGATCTCCGCCGCCTTAGGGATGGCCCTGGCCGCGCGCCAGAAGGGCGAAGACCGCTTCGCCGTGGCAATCATCGGCGACGGCGCGATGACCGCCGGCATGGCCTTCGAGGCGATGAACAACGCCGGCGTGCATGAAGACGCGCGCCTGATCGTCATTCTCAACGACAACGACATGTCGATCTCGCCGCCGGTGGGCGCGCTCAACCGCTACCTGGCGCGCCTGATGTCGGGTCGCTTTTACGCCGCCGCCCGCGCGGCCGGTGAGCGTGTGCTGGGCGTGGTACCGCCGGTGTGGGAGTTGGCCAAGCGCCTGGAAGAGCACGCCAAGGGCATGGTAGTGCCGGGCACCCTGTTCGAAGAGTTCGGCTTCAATTACATCGGCCCGATCGACGGCCATGACCTGGAGTCGCTGATCCCGACACTGCAGAATTTGAAGGCCTTGAAGGGACCGCAGTTCCTGCACGTGGTCACGCGCAAGGGCCAGGGCTACAAGCTGGCCGAGGCCGACCCGGTGCTGTATCACGGTCCGGGCAAGTTCGATCCGGCGCAGGGCATCGTCGCCAAGCCCGCCGGCAAGCCTACCTATACGCAAATTTTCGGCGAGTGGCTGTGCGACATGGCGGCCAAGGACGAACGCCTGGTTGGCATCACCCCGGCGATGCGCGAAGGTTCCGGCCTGGTGGAGTTCGAGCAGAAGTTTCCGCAGCGCTATTACGATGTCGGCATCGCCGAGCAGCATGCGCTCACCTTCGCCGCCGGCATGGCCTGCGAGGGTCTGAAGCCGGTGGTGGCGATCTACTCGACCTTCCTGCAGCGCGCCTACGACCAGCTGATCCACGACGTTGCCCTGCAAAACCTGCCGGTGTTGCTGGCGATCGACCGCGCCGGCCTGGTGGGCGCGGACGGGGCCACCCACGCCGGCAGCTACGACCTCACCTACCTGCGATGCCTGCCGAATGTCTCGGTGCTGGCGCCATCGGATGAAAACGAATGCCGGCAGATGCTGTACACCGGCTTCATGCAGGACCACGTGGTGGCGGTGCGCTACCCGCGCGGCACCGGCCCCGGGGTGGCGGTGCAAAAAGAGATGACCCAGTTGCCCTGGGGCAAGGGCGAGGTGCGGCGCAACGGCCGGCGCGTGGCGATCCTGGCTTTCGGCTCGATGCTCACGCCGGCGCTGGCTGTCGGCGAAGCGCTGGACGCTACCGTGGTCAATATGCGTTTCGTCAAGCCGCTGGACACCGCCCTGCTGGAGCAGATGGCGATGGCGCACGACCTGCTGGTGACGGTGGAAGAAAACGTCATCGCCGGGGGCGCGGGTGCCGCCTGCGCCGAGGCCCTGGCCGGCCTCAAGCTGGCCCCGGCGATGCTGCACCTGGGCCTGCCGGACAAATTCATCGACCATGGCGACCCTGGCAAGCTCTTGTCGTTGCAGGGCCTGGACGCAGCCGGTATCCAGGCTTCGATTTCGCGCCGCCTGCAACAAATGCCGGTGCCGGCCTTGAAAAAGACCGCCTAGGGGCAATCTGGACGGGGCCAGCCGACGGGTTTAGTCAAATATCCGAGTAAAATAATCCAGTTTTCTTGGTTAAGATTGCGTTTTCGCCGGGACACTGCGGTACCCTGGCCGCCAGAAGGGACATTCAATGAACACCCGAGACCCCGCCTTTGCCCCGAGCGAATTGGTGGACGTACAAGGTTCGGCCGATACGCGCCACATTGCGATCAACAAGGTCGGCATCAAGGCGATTCGCTTGCCGGTGAAGATTGCCGCGCGCCCCGAAACCGGAAAAGCGGCCGGGACTGAAGTCGCGCAGGCCACCGTCGCGACCTTCAGCATGTCAGTCGGCCTGCCGCAGGAACGCAAGGGCACCCACATGTCGCGCTTTGTGCAGATCCTCAGCGCGCATGAAGAAGCGGTTTCGCCGCAAAGTTTCCGCAAGATGCTCGTCGACATGGTGCAAAAGCTGGAAGCGACTTCCGGCTATATTGAAATGAAGTTTCCGTATTTCATCAACAAGGCTGCGCCAGTCTCCGGCGTCAAAAGCCTGATGGATTACGAGGTCAGCTTCATCGGCGAAATCCATGACGGTGTGACCAGCTTCAAGATGCAGGTGCTGGCCCCAGTCACCAGCCTGTGCCCCTGCTCGAAGGAAATCTCCGCCTACGGCGCGCACAACCAGCGCTCCCACGTCACCGTCAGCGCCGAGTTCAGCGATGTCGTGTGGATCGAGGAGCTGGTCGAACTGATCGAAGCCCAGGCCTCCTGCGAGCTGTATGGATTGCTGAAGCGCCCGGACGAAAAATACGTCACCGAACGTGCCTACGACAATCCGAAGTTCGTCGAAGACCTGGTGCGCGACGTTGCCGCGGCGCTGGACGCTGACAAGCGCGTGCTGGCCTACACCCTGGAAGCGGAAAACTTCGAGTCGATCCACAATCACTCGGCCTACGCGGTGATCGAGCGCGACAAGCGAAAATCCTGATCGCATACTGTACGTAAACAAAATGCCGGCTTTGCCCGGCATTTTGTTTTGTGCCTTGCGGTATCAGTAACCTGCGACGCCTTGTTGTCGATTTTTAAAGTGAAATCGTCTGACTCTGCCAGCGATTTCATTCAGTTCAATCCGGACAAAAGCGGAGCTTTCTTTTAAAAGAAAGCTCCGCTTTTGTCCGTCAAAATCTCTTGATCAGCGTCATCGCCTCGCCGTCGCGATGCATTTCGATGCGATTGAGAAAGCTCATCCCCAGCAGGCCGACCCCGCCCACGCCGGCGCCGTCAAGCACGGTGCCGTCCACGCCGTAAAGGGTGATCGGGCCGACGGTGACGCTGTCGAACTTGACGTGCCAGACCCGCACCGGGCCATTGGCGGTCGAGCCCAGCGAGGGCGTGCCTTTTTCGAAGTTGACGCCGATGCGCCGCGCCATCGCCGTGTCGATCGCCACGCTGGTGGCGCCGGTGTCGACGATAAACGGCATGGACGTGCCGTTGATCGCCACGCTGGTGGCAAACACGCCGTGGCCGGTGTCCTGGATGGTCAGGCGCGGCCGCTTGTCGCCCTTGTCCTGCGCGCCGCCGCTTTCCTTGCGGCTGAGCACCAGGCGCGCGCCGTCGCGGTACATCGACAGGCGCGACAAAAAGGTCATGCCCAGCAGGAAGGTGTTGCCGGTGCCGGCGCCTTCACCCACACCCGCCTCCACGTGGTCGACCGAGACGCCGCCGACGCGCACGCTGTCGAGCACGACAGCGAACGCCTGCTTGGGGCCGCCCGCGGTCTGCACGTTGAATGTGGCGCCATGGCGCCAGGAGATGCCCAGGCGGTCGGCCAGATCGCTGGACAACCACACCATGCTGGCGCCGGTATCGACCATGAACTGCGCGGTACGGCCGTTGATCGCGCCGACGCCGTTGAAATGGCCGCCGCTGTCGGAGGTCAGGGTGACGCTGTCGGCGCCGCCGGTGGCGCCGGCCCCGGGCTGCACCGCATAGGCCTCGCCCAGGCGCAGGCTGCGGCGCTTGCCGTCGATGTCCAGCACCGCGCCATCGCCGCCGGAGGAGACCAGCGTCACTCCTTCAGCGGTCTTCTGGCCGACCGAAAGCGTGCGCGGTGCGCCGCCGTTGATCGAGACGATGGCCTTGCCGGGGAACAGGCCGACCACGTTGACTTCGGTGGCCTCGCTACCCTGCGGCAGGAAGGCCGCGGCTGCCGCAATGAGAAGCGCAGCAAAGCCTGCGCGTGATTTTTTGTTTTTGTTCATGATGTTTTCAAAACGCAAAAATAGGGAGGGCGTGCCGGCATGGCACGCCCTCTCGCCTGTTTAGTCCCGGAAGTTCTGGAAGTTCAGCGGTACTTCAGTGACATCCTTGCGCACCAGGGCAATCGCCGCCTGCAGGTCGTCGCGTTTGGCACCGGAAACCCGCACCTCCTCGCCCTGGATGCTCGCCTGCACTTTCAGCTTGCCTTCCTTGATCACCTTGACGATTTTTTTCGCCAGCTCGGACTCGATGCCGTTGCGCACCTTGATCACTTGCTTGACCTTGTCGCCGCCGATCTTTTCCACCTTGCCGATGTCCAGAAAGCGCGTATCGACATTGCGCTTGGCCATCTTGCCGGTCAGCACGTCGCGCACCTGGCCCAGTTTGAAGTCGTCGTCGGCATAAGCCGTCAGTTCGCGCTCCTTCTGCTCAACCCGCGAATCCGAGCCCTTGAAGTCGAAACGCGTGGAGATTTCCTTGTTCGCCTGATCGAGGGCATTCTTCACTTCGATCATGTTGGCTTCGCAGACAATGTCAAACGAGGGCATGAAATGCGCTTTCTTTTGATGCATGCAGATGACGCGTGCAGAATGCGCATTGTAGCCAAGCCCAACAATCGCGCAAGGATGCACAATTTTGGTGCCTTGCCGCAAAGCGCCTCTCAACACGTATAATCGCCGTAATTTCAAAGCCTTAGAGCCGAAGTGAGCCTCCTGACCGAACACGCCAGCTTGAAAGCGCACAACAGCTTCGGCCTCGAAGCGCAAGCCCGTTACCTGGCGGTGCTACGCGATCCGGCCGAGCTGCCGGCCATCCTGGGCGAGGCCCAGGTGCGCGAACAGCCGTTGCTGGTGATCGGCGGCGGCAGCAATCTGTTGCTGACGCGCGACTTTCCCGGCCTGGTGCTGCTGGTGCAAAACCGCGGAATCGAACTGCTCGGCGAGACCGACGGCGTGTGCCGCGTGCGCGCCGCCGCCGGCGAAAACTGGCACGGCCTGGTGATGCATGCGCTGCAGCAAGGCTGGTACGGGCTGGAAAACCTGTCGCTGATTCCCGGCACCGTGGGCGCCGCGCCGATCCAGAATATCGGCGCCTATGGTGTCGAACTCGAATCCCGTTTCGAATCCCTCGACGCTTGGGAGATCGACACCGGGCGCATCGTCACCCTGGATCGCGAGGCCTGCGCCTTTGGCTACCGCGACAGCCTGTTCAAGCGCGCTGGCCGCGACCGCTACATCATCGTCTCCGTCACCTTGCGCTTGTCGCGTGAAGCGCGGGTGCATGTCGAATACGCTGAGCTCAAGGCCGAACTTGCCGCGCGCGGTATATCGGCGCCCACACCGCGTGACGTCAGCGACGCGGTGATCGCGCTGCGCACGCGCAAGCTGCCCGACCCGGCGGTGCTGGGCAACGCCGGCAGCTTTTTCAAGAATCCGGTGGTCGACGAGGAAAAGCTCGAGGCCCTGAAGGTGTTCTACCCCAAGCTGGTGAGCTACCCGCAGGGCAACGGCCTGCACAAGCTCGCCGCCGGCTGGATGATCGACCAGGCCGGCTGGAAGGGCAGGGCGCTGGGCGCGGCGGCCGTGTATGAAAAGCAGGCGCTGGTGCTGGTCAACCGCGGCGGTGCCACCGGTGCCGACATTGCCGCGCTGGCGCGCGCAATCCAGGCTGACATCCGCGCCCACTACGCGGTGGAACTCGAGCCCGAACCCGTCTGGATCTAGCGCGCCGCGCTACTTGCCGAAAAACAAATTCGGCATCCACAGCGCCATTTGCGGAAAGTGGATCAACAGGCCGGTCATGACGATCATGGAGATGAAGAACGGCACCGTGCCCTGGAACACCTCGTTGATCGTGCCTTCGCCACGCACCCCCTGGATCACGTAGAGCGTCATGCCCACGGGCGGGCTGATCAGGGAGATTTCGCACATCAGCACCATGAACACGCCGAAAAACACCGGGTCGATGCCGGCGGCAATCACGAACGGGAAGACGATGGGCACCGTGCCCACCAGCATCGGCAAGGTCTCGAAAAAGATGCCCAGCAGCAGATAGAAAACCGCCAGCACCCAAAGCAACTGCACCGGCGACACGTTGAGCGTCTTCACCACGCCCGCCAGGGATTGCGTCACCCCAAGCAGGCCCAGCACGAAGTTCAGGTAAAAAGCGATGGCGAGGATGAACATGCTCATCGCCGTCAGGCGCGCGGTGGCGCGGAAGGAGTCGTGCAGCATCGCCACGCCCAGCTTGCCGTACAGCGCCGCCACCACCAATGAGCAAACCACCCCCAGTGCGGCACTTTCGGTCACAGTGGCCCAGCCGGTATAAATGCTGCCCATCACCACGAGGAACACGCCAAGGGGCGCCAGCAAGTGCTTCAGGCGCGCCAGCTTTTCGTTCATCGGGCTTTGCGGCTCTCGCGTCGATGAGCCCGTCAGCGCCGGCTTCCACCAGGCGATCAGGATGATGGTGGCCATGAAAATGATGGTCATGATGGCGCCGGGGATGACACCTGCCGCATACAGGCGCCCAGCCGAGGTATTGGTCATCGCGCCATAGACGAGGAAGGCGATGCCGGGCGGAATCAGGTTGCCCAGGCTGGCCCCGGCGGCGATCGAGCCCAGCACCATGCGCTGGTCGTAGTTGCGCTTCTTGAACGTCGGCAGGGCGATGGTGGCAATCGTCGCGGCAGTGGCGACCGACGAGCCGGAGACGGCCGAGAAGAGGGCGGAGGCGCCGATGTTCGTATGCAACAGACCGCCCGGCAGCGGGTTGAGCCAGTCGGCCAGCGAGTGGTACATCTTGTCGGTGGCACCGCCGCGCACCAGGATTTCGCCCAGCAATATGTACAGCGGGATGGAGAGCAGCACGTAATCCTCGGTCGCGCCCCAGAGCTGCGTGCCGAAGGCGAACAGCGCCGGCTTGCCGAGATACATCACCGCGCCCAGCATGGCGACAGCGAACATGGTGGTGGCCACATGCAGGCCGAGGAACATCAGCACCAGCATCAGCGCGAAGCCGATGCCGATTTCGAGCGGGCCGATCATGCGCGGCCTTCCGGCGCTTGCGCCAGGTGCGCTTCGCGCAGCACGTCGCCGGCCTCGCTTTCGATTTCCTCTTCCAGCGTCTGTGGGCCGTAAAGCTTGTTCAGCTCAAGCGCGCGCCCGCGCAGCAGCAGGTACATCGCATGCGCCGCCAGGTAGACGGCGATCAGCGCGAACAGCGCATAGCCGGTGAACCACAGCGACTGCGGTATCCACAGCGGCGTTTGCAGCGGCGTGGTGGCGGTGCTCTGGAATTCGATGGTCTCGGAAAGCTCCGAGCTGGCGCGATACACCGCGAAGGTGGCGAGCGCCGCCAGGGTCACCATCGCCAGCGTGTTCATGAAGGCGCGCCCCTGCACCGGCAGCTTGGACACCAGGAAGTCGATGCGCGTGTGCCCGCGGGTGATCAGGGTGTAGGAAAAGCCGATCGCGGAAGTCACCGCCAGCGTATAGCCGCCGATCTCGTCAATGCCCTGCAGGCTGTACTGGAACAGCTTGCGCGAGACCATCTCGAAGCAGGTGGCGAGTGACAGCAGGATCATCCACCAGCCGGAGAGCAGCACCAGCGCGTCGACGCCGCGGCGCATCCAGCGCGAGAACAGGTTATCGGGCATGCGCGGCGCTCAGTCGATGCGGTAGCCGCGCGCTTTGCCCACCGTGGCGTTCCAGGTCTCGGTGCATTTCGGGTCAACCTTGTTGCAGGTGTTCTTCCACAGCGGCAACACCACCTTGGTGACGGCGTCCTTCACCTTCTTCTCGTCCGCCGGCGCCACCGCCACCAGGGTCATGTTGAACTTGGTGCCCTCCTTGCAGGGGTCTTTACCGATGTTGCAGTTCAGCGCATCGATGTTGGCGCGGTCGGCCAGCGCCCATAGTTCGTCTTCCATTTTCTTGAACTGGGCCGAGAGTGTGGCTTGCTGCGCCGGCGTGAACTTGTTCCAGTACTCCAGGTTGACGAAGTGACCCTGCACCGAGCCGGAGACCGAAAGCGGCAGAAAATGCGTCGTCACCTCCGGCCACTTGCCCGAGTTGCCCGAGGTCGGCGAAGTCACGCCGCAATTCGCCACGCCGCGCTGCAGGGCGGGATACACCTCGGAGAACTGCAGCGACACCGGGGTGGCGCCGAAGCTCTGGATCAATGCCGCCATCGAAGGCGTGAAGCTGCGCACTTTCAGGCCCTTCAGGTCATCCACCGTCTTGATCGGCGCATTGCAAAAAAACACCTGCGGGCCGAACGGCCACAGAGTCAGCACCTTGGCGCGAAAGCGCTGCTGCAGGCGTTTGTCGAATACCTCGCGGTAGGCATCCACCGCCTTGCGCAAATCGCTCATATTGGTCGACACGCCGATCAGGTCCAGGCCCTCGAAAAACGGGTCGTCGCGCGAAGCCATGCCGATCTGCACCGACATCACGTCGAAGGTGCCGGAGCGCAGCAGGCGCAGTGCGTCCGCCGCCTGCACGCCCACCACGTCCATCGGGTTGTAGTTGACGGCAAGCGGGATGCCGGAGAGCTTGGGCAGGGCGGTGAAAAAGGGCTTCTCGATGCCGTCCACGTGCTTGGCGTTGGAGGAGAAATTTCCCGCGACGCGCATCGTCGTGGGCGATTGGGCCAGCGCCGTGCCACATAGGCCGAAGCAAAGTACCGCGACGATGCGGGTCCAGGAGGAGCGAAGGGTCTGCATGGAAATGCCTCGGTAAATAGGGAAATTGTTGGAACGAATGCCGCTCTAGCGCGGCTCGAACAGCGCGGTAATCGCCGGGTCGACGCCGCCCACCTTGCGCCCCTCGGGCACCGAGAAGCTGCCGCCGGTCGGCTTGAACGGCTTCAGGCGCACCAGCGATTGCGCCAGTTGCATGGCGCAGGCAACCGCGTCGATCACCGGTACCTGCAACTCGGCCTGCACTTCGGCATTCAGCCCGGCCAGCACCGCGCCGCTGGGGATGATGACTTCGGCACCGTGGTTGTCGATCAGGTCGCGCGCGCTGGCCACCAGCTTGGCGATGGTGCCGGCGCGATCCGCATAGATGCTGGTGCGGTCAATGTCGACGCAACCGACACCGGCAAGCCGGCTGCCCATGCCGTAGGAAACGACCCGGTTGCGATAGCAGGGGATGGAGCGCGCGCCGAAAGTCACCAGGCCGAAGCGGTCCCCCAGCAGTGAGGCCATGGTGCACGCGGCTTCGGTCAGCCCCACCAACGGTACGCGCATCACCTCGCGAATGCCGAGCAGGCCGCTATCCCAGGAGGCGGCGATGATTACCGCGTCGCACTTGCCCGCATGCTGCGCGGCAATCTCCAATGCTGCATGCGCCGCGACGATATCCTCCGCCCGGCTGGCGATCACCTCGGCGCCGAAGCGCGCGGTCGCCATCGTGATCTCGGTGCCGGGGTCGGCCGCTGCTTGCGCCGCCTTGGCAACGGTGTCGGTGACCTGCTGCGTGGTGTTCGGGTTGATGATCAGCAGTCGCATCGGAATGTCGCCGGCATGGCCGTCTCTTGAGCGCAAGGCGCGATGAGCAAGGCATGGCAATTTGTATACCAGACGGAAAAGTCCTGTATACACAAAGGCTTGGCGCCGCATCGACCTTCGCGGAGAGGTGGGGGGCGACGAAGTGCGCACCCCGCTGGTGCGAATCCGGCGCCGGGAGCGGCCAATAAAAAAGTCCGCCAGTGCGGGCGAGCAAATTGAAAACGCCCGCATGCGCGGGCGTTTTGGTCCAGGGCCTTGCGGCTTACTTCTTCTTGTTGCGGCCTTTCGCCAGATTGCCGGCGATGCGCAGGCGCAGCGCGTTCAGCTTGATGAAGCCCGCCGCGTCGGCCTGGTTGTAGGCGCCGCCGTCGTCGTCGAAGGTGGAGATCTTCATGTCGAACAGGGAATCGGTCTTCGACTCGCGGCCCACGCACATCATGGTGCCCTTGTAGAGCTTCAGGCGCACGGTGCCGTTGACGGTCTTTTGCGATTCGTCGATCAGCACCTGCATCAGCTTGCGCTCCGGGCTGAACCAGTAGCCGTTGTAGATCAGGCGCGCGTAGCGCGGCATCAGGTCGTCTTTGAGGGCCAGCACTTCGCGGTCCATGGTGATGGACTCCATGGCGCGATGGCCCTTCCACATGATGGTGCCGCCGGGGGTTTCATAACAGCCGCGCGACTTCATGCCGACGTAGCGGTTTTCCACCATGTCGAGGCGGCCGATGCCGTGCTTGCCGCCGATCTCATTGAGCTTGGTCAGCACCTGGGCCGGCGACAGCTTCTTGCCGTCGATGGCGGTGATGTCGCCCTTGGTGTAGGTGAGCTCGATGATCTGCGGCTTGTTCGGCGCCTTTTCCGGCGACACCGTCAGGCGCCACATCGATTCTTCGGGCGAAAAATTCGGGTCTTCGAGAATGCCGCCTTCGTAGGAGATGTGCAGCAGGTTGGCGTCCATCGAATAGGGCGCGCCACCGCCCTTGCGCTTCTTGAAATCGACGGGAATGCCGTGCTTGTCGGCATAGGCCAGCAGCTTTTCGCGCGACAGCAGGTCCCACTCGCGCCAGGGGGCGATCACCTTGACGTTGGGCATCAGCGCGTAGGCGCCGAGTTCGAAGCGCACCTGGTCGTTGCCCTTGCCGGTGGCGCCGTGCGAAATGGCGTCGGCCTTGGTCTTGCGCGCGATGTCGATCAACTGCTTGGCGATCAGCGGGCGAGCGATGGAAGTGCCCAGCAGGTATTCGCCCTCATACAGTGTGTTGGCGCGGAACATCGGGAACACGAAGTCGCGCACGAACTCTTCGCGCAAATCTTCGATGAAAATGTTCTCTTGTCTGATGCCCATCTTCAGGGCCTTGGCGCGCGCCGGCGCCACTTCCTCGCCCTGGCCGATGTCGGCGGTGAAGGTCACCACTTCGCAGTGATAAGTGTCCTGCAGCCACTTCAGGATGACGGAGGTATCCAGGCCGCCGGAATAGGCGAGGACGACTTTCTTGATTTTTTCGGACATGATGTGCAAACCGTTAGCGTAAAGATTGAAACGAGTGATTTAGGATTTTTGTTCGCCGAGGAGCAGGAATTCCAGCAGCGCTTTCTGCACGTGCAAGCGGTTCTCCGCCTCTTCCCAGACCACGCTCTGCGGCCCGTCGATGACTTCGGCCTCGACTTCCTCGCCGCGATGCGCCGGCAGGCAATGCATGAACAGTGCGTCTTTCGCCGCCACCTTCATCATCTCGGCATCGACGCACCAGTCGGCGAAGTCGCGCTTGCGTTCTTCGTTTTCCGCCTCGAAGCCCATGCTGGTCCACACATCGGTGGTGACCAGGTGGGCGCCGCGGGCGGCGTCCATCGGGTCGGCGAATTCCTCGAAGTGCGCATCCGTGTAAACGCCGGCGCGCTCCGGCTCGACTTCATAGCCGGGCGGGGTGGAGACGTGAACATTGAAGTCCAGCAGCTCGGCCGCCTGCAGCCAGGTGTTGCACATGTTGTTGGAGTCGCCGATCCAGGCCACGGTCTTGCCCTGGATGCTGCCGCGCTGCTCGATGAAGGTGTAGATGTCGGCCAGCACCTGGCAGGGGTGGTATTCGTTGGTCAGGCCGTTGATCACCGGCACCCGCGAGTTGGCGGCGAAGCGCTCGATGATCTCCTGCTCGAAGGTGCGGATCATCACCACGTCGACCATGCGCGAGATTACCTGGGCCGCGTCTTCCACCGGCTCGCCGCGGCCGAGCTGGGTATCGCGGGTGTTGAGGTAGATCGAAGAGCCGCCCAGTTGCTGCATCCCGGCTTCAAACGAAAGACGGGTACGGGTCGAATTCTTCTCGAAAATCATCGCCAGATGGCGGTCGAACAAGGGGTGGTGCACCTCATAGGCCTTGAATTTCTTCTTCAGCCATGCGGTGCGCGCGAACAGGTACTCGTGCTCGGCGCGCGTCAGGTCCTTGTACTGCAAAAAGTGCTTGATGGTCGCCATGATGGGCGCAATACGCATCGGCCCTGGGCCGTACGCAATTATGGTTCGAGTGCGAAGCTCAAAATTATAGCCGAATCAAGCACTTAATGCACCAGTTTTCGGCGCCGGCCGGGGCGCGGGGCACTTTACTCCTGGTGCAACTCCTTGAGTTCGCGCTCGGCGGCTTCGCGGTCTTTGTCCGATTGCAGCAGCATGATGTAGCGCGATTCCGCCACGTCGGCCAACAATTCCGCGCGGTATTGCGCGCGGCGCAGGCGCTGGATCACCAGCATGAAGGCGATGGTCAGTAGCCCGTAGGCACCTGCTGTCATTACGTCTTCGGCCTCAAGGGCGCCGAATTGGCCGTAAGGCGGCAAGAAGAAATACACGCCGACGGGAAAAGCCACGATCGCCGAAAGCACGGCCGGCCCCAGGCCATAGCGGTAGTGCACGAACAGGGTGGACAAGGTAAACGCCAGCAGCGGAAAACGTCCGTGCACTACCGGCTGCAAGCTCATGCGCACGAAAAAGGCGAGCAGGGAGATGTTGACCGTCATCACCCAGCGCCGCGCCCCGGTGGGTGCCCATGATTTGACGTTGTGAATTTTCATGCGCTGCAACAATCCCGCGGCTTCGACTGCACCGGTCGATTATAGGCGCCGGCAGAGCGCAAATTGCCACGGTACTTGTTAGATTTTGTGTCTTGTATTGTATGTGCGGCACGCAGCGGTTACCCTTCGCCGCGAGCATGCTGCCGCCAGTTCTTCCGGACTGGCCTTTTGTGAATTTCCCCATGAACTCCGCCGTCCTTCCGATCCCGATTCCGAACCTTGCCGCACCGGCTACCGTGGCGGTCGACGCCACGCCGCCGCCGCTTTTGTTTGAAGGCGGGCCGCATGCGGTGATGCTGATCCACGGCCTGAACAGCGCGCCGTCGGAAATGCGCTTTGTCGCCAAGATTCTGCATAAGGCCGGATTCACCGTGTTGTGCCCCTCTGTATCGGGCTACAGCATGGGCGCGGGCTGCAGCGGGCGCGAGCAGTGGATTTCCGCGCTGCTCAAGGAATACGACGCCCTGGCCGCGCGCTGCGCCTCGGTCAGCGTCGGTGGCCTGTGCATCGGTGCCGCGCTGGCGCTGGCCATCGCCCAGGCGCGGCCCTCGGTCAACGCGCTGGCGCTGCTGTCGGTGACGCTGCAGTACGACGGCTGGGCGCTGCCCTGGTACCGGTTCATCCTCGAGCCCTGCTATCGCCTGGGGATCGGCAAGCGCTATGCGTATCAGGAAGCGTCGCCCTTCGGGCTGAAGAACGAGGCGATGCGCAACCGGATCGCCGAGGCCATGCATTCAAGCAGGCAATCGGCCGTCGGCGCGGCGGAAATTCCGATCGCCTTTTTGTGCGAAGCGATCCGCCTCGGCCGTGAAGTCCGCGCCGCCTTGCCGCGGGTCGAAACCGATACGCTGATCATGCACGCGGTCGACGATGAAACCGCCAGCCCGCGCAACGCCAAGGCGGTCTACGAAGGCATCGCCTCGGAACACAAGCGCAAACTGATCCTGGGTGACAGCTATCACATCATCTGCATGGACAACGAGCGCGAGCTGGTGGCGCGCGAGACCGCGCGCTTCATCATGTCCAGCCTGTCGCGGCACAAGCTGATCGAGGGTGTGGACGGCAAGCTGCCCAACACTTCGCGGGCCCTGATGCGCACCTTGCGGCGCAGCGGCGCGCACGCGGCCTGAGCCGGTGCTGCCTAGCGCGCGGCGCTCCGGCGGCGCCGCTGCAGGGCGTATTCGGCCAGATCGAAGGCCCACTGCGTAGCCACCGCCAGCAAGGCGGCGGGGATCGCTCCCGCCAGCAATAGATTGTTGTCGTTCAGCGCCAGGCCGGTGGCAATCCGCTCCCCATATCCGCCGGCGCCGATAAAGGCGGCAATCGTCGCCGTGCCCACGCTGGTGACGGCCGCGGTCTTTACGCCCGCCAGGATCACCGGCGCGGCCAGCGGCAATTCGACATACAGCAGGCGCTGGCGCGGCCGCAGGCCGAGCGCCACCGCCGCCTGGCTGAGGCCCGCCGGTACGCCCTGCAGTCCGGTCATGGTATTGCGCACGATCGGCAGCAGCGAATAGACGAACAGGGCGGCTAAGGCCGGCAGGGTGCCGATGGCGCCGAGCAGCGGAATCAGCATCGCCAGCAGGGCCAGCGAAGGGATGGTCTGCAGCACGCCTACGATCGTCAGTACCGGCTGGCGCAGGTGCGGGGCGCGCGCGGCCAGCACACCCAAGGGCAGGCCGATCAGGCAGCCCGCGGCCAGGGATACCAGCACCAGAAAAACATGCTGCCGCGTCAGGGTCCAGAGATGGTCGTCGAACAGCTTGTCCCACAGGCTGTCGCGCCGTGTCTTGCCGCTGCTACTCTGCGCCGGTACCTGGCCGGTGCGCAGGAAGTCCTGCGCAATTACCGTGAAGGAGCGGCCTTCGAGTTCGGCGGCGGCGTTCATCGCGATCATCTGCTGTACGTTGATCCGGCCCTCCAGCTTTTGCAGCGCCGCCCAGGCTTGCGGAAAGCGCTGCGGCAAGTCACGGCGATACAGCACCACGGCGTCGTAGCGCGGAAAGTAGTTGCGGTCGTCGGCGAGTACGGCGAGTCCCTGCTTGGCGATTTGCGCATCGGTCGAATAGATGTCGATCACGTCGACCTGCTGCTTGCCCAGGGCTTGGTACGCCAGGCCATGGTCCAGGCTGGTCGGCTGCTGCGGCAGGTGGTAGGCCTGCGCCAGGCCTGGCCAACCATCCACGCGGCCAAGAAATTCATGCGACAGGCCCAGGCGCAATTCGGGGTGGCGTGCCAGGTCGCCCAATGTGCGCAGATCGAGACGGGCTGCATCCGCGCTCCGCATGGCCAGCGCGTAGCTGTCGTTGAAGCCGAGCGGAATCGCCACGCCCAGGCCTTCGCCGGCGAGGGCACTGTCCAGCTCGGCGATCGAAACCGGGCCGCCGCGCTTGAGAATTTCCAATGCGATGGTGCCGCTGTACTCGGCATAGAGATCGATGCTGCCCGAGCGCAGCGCTTCATAGACGATGGCGGTATTGCCCAGGCCCTGTTTGTGCTCGACGCGGGCATGGGGGGCCGCCGCCTGGGTCAGTATCTCGCCCAGGATGTAGGACTCGGTAAAGCGCTTGGAGCCGACGTGCAGCACCGCGTCGGCCGCCGGTGCCGGCGGCGCCGCCATGACGGCGAGCGCGAGAAACAACGAGCGGCGAAAGTCGCGAAGCATGCGCGCATGATAATGCAGCACCGCTTTCGGTTAAGCTTGAGGTCACGCGACAACTTTCACGAAGCCGCAATTTTATCCCTGTAGCGCGATCCTTCTTCTCATGCAAATCGGCATTTTTCATCTTTTCCCGCAACGCGACCCCGCCAAGCCTCTGTCCCAAGTCTTCGACGAAGCGCGCGACCAGGTGGTTTTGGCCGATCAGCAGGGCTTCGATTTCGCCTGGTTCGCCGAGCATCATTTTTCCAACTTCAGCCTGTGTCCCTCGCCCCTGATGATGGTGGCCTGGTGCGCCGGGCAAACGAAAAAAATTCGGTTGGGCGCCGGTGTGGCGGTGCTGCCGCTGTACAACCCGATGCGCCTGCTCGACGAAGCGATCTGGGCGCACACCGTTTCAAAAGGGCGCATGGTGCTGGGTGTGGGTACCGGCAACCAGTTGCACGAGTTTCGCGGTTTGGGCATCGCGCCGGAGATCGCCTACGAGCGTTTCAGCGAGGCGCTGGACATTCTCGATATGGGGCTGAATCACGATGCGGTGGAGTATGCGGGCAAGCATTTCACCGTGCCGGCCACCCACCTGTCGCTGCACGCGGCCACGCCGCCGGACATCTGGGTCGCCGGTGCGCGCATCCCCGGCATGGCCGAGCGCATTGCCGCCAAGGGCTATGTGCCGTTTGTCGCCGGTGGCTGGATGCCGGCCAAAACCCTGCTGCCGGCGCGTGACGCCTACCAGGCTGCCTGGAGCGCCGCTGGCCGCGCCGGCACCACGCCTTTCGGCGTGCAGCGCACCGTCTATGTCAGCGCCAATGAAACGGACCGCCTTGCCGCCGCCGAGCACGCGCGCCACACGCACCGCATGATTCACTCCCTCAAGGGCAAGCTGGCGCAACTGCCGCAGGCCATCGTGCCGGAGGTGGCCGCGCCGGACGAGCCGACCCTGGAGCAGATCGCAGAGATGGCGGTGATCGGCGACGCCGAACACTGCGCCCGCCGCATGCTCGAAGACCTGGAAACGCTGAAGGTCACTCATTTCAGCTTGAACATGCAGTTCGGCGGGCTCACTGGCGAGCAGGTGAAGGCGTCGATGACGCGCTTCGCACAAGATGTGATGCCGCGCCTGCGCGCCGCCGGCGCCGACTGAGTTCCGTGCCCCTCCGGACCTGAACTACAGGGCCGTTCCTGCTCTCCGGTGGGATGGGGAGGCGAGGCGGGTATGGCGGCCGGGCGGTCCGTCGCCATGGCCGGAGTGCCGGCGCTGCGTCCAGACAGCGGCGAAATAGCCGCTTTTACCGGCGCATATTGCAAGACGCTTCTCGCGTCCTTTGCCGCAATATGGACCCTGTTGACGCACGCTAGCGCTGCGCCCCTGGGGGGCTCCCCATCGACCCGGGTCCGGATTGCGCAATTCCCGGCACAGGCCGGCGGGCGTCACCCACGGGTAAATGTCGAGGACAGTGGCAATGTCGAAATATGAAAAGGTGCAGAAAATGCACCAGTATTACCGGGACGTCTTCAGCCAGGAGCTGACCTTCCCCGATTGCGGCAAATTGCCCCATGACTGGGTCGGATCGATCCTGACTTCCGGTTCGTGCGATACCGCGCCTATCGTCGAAAAACTCTTCACCCTGGACTCAGGCCTGCCGCACAACAAGGATCTGGCGCTCAAGCTGATGCTGGTGGTGATCTCGCAGGCCAACTTGGCGCTCGACCGCGCCCGCGAAGGCCGGCAAGACCGGCTGCCGCAGTTGTATCTCGAGTCGATCCGCAAGGGCCTGGTGCGGGTGCTCACGCTGGACCCCAACGGTCACTACGCGGTGATGGCGGCGCAACTGCTGTACCGCATCGGCGAAATCGACGAAGTGCTGGCCATCGTTCAGCGCATGCCGCGGCTCGCCGAAGAATCGCCGATCCTGCAGATGATCCTGGCGATGATATTTACCGTCAACGAAGATTACGAATCGGCGCTGCCCTTCCTGGTGAGCCTGGTGGAGAAACAAAAGCAGCGCCAATACCCGCTCATTTCGCTGATGGGTCTCACCTGTACCTACAAGCTAGGCGAAATGCCCGATTCTCCGATCGACTTTTCAAGCTTGCGGCAGGCGCAGGAAGTGCCGGCCGACAGCGTGCCTGCGCTGACCTGGTTGCTGCATCCGGGTAGCCCTGGGCGCACCCGGCCGACGGTGCTTATCGCCTGCGATGACCGCTACTTTTTCGATCACGCCATCGCGTTGATCTATTCGCTGTATGAAACCAATCGCGGCGAACTGCTGGCGCATTTGCATTTGTACGACCCCAATCCCAGCGTTGTCTCGTTCGTCAAGGAGCTGCAAGGCTTTTTGCCCGAACTCGAGATCACGGCTACCTGCGAGGCGCCAACGTGGGAAAAAGACAGCAGCCGGGTACATTTCGCCAGCCGCAGGTTCGTGATTGCCGATCAATTGCTGCGGCATTTCGACGCACCCCTGATGGTTGTCGATGCCGATAGCCTGTTCCGCGAGAAATGGACCGATTGGGCAGCCACGCATGAACTGCGGGGCGAGGTGATCGTCAGTGCAAACGAATTCGCTCCTTTTTGGGAAAAAGTTCCGGCCGGTTTTCTTTATCTCCAGCCGGGCGACGCGGCCAGGCGGTACATCGGCCAGGTGGCGCAATTTATCCAGCATAACCTCGACCGGCGTAACTATGTCTGGTTCCTCGACCAAGTGGCATTGTCTGTCTGCTTCGACGCCATCCTGGCGAAAGCACCACCGGCGACCTGCATCGCAGGCACGGGCCTGATCGATAGCGGCCACCGGGCGGATGCGCTCTCCTGGGTGATTACGACCATCAAGGATGCCGAGGGACCTTATTCGCGATACAGGAAAATCCTGTTGGAGAAATACGGTCAGCTGCAGCTGTCCAAGCCTGACGATGCCTTCAGGATTCTGAGCGAAAGCAAGGAACAGGTCTATTTCCTGCAGGTGGGCGCCATGGACGGCAAGAGCTACGACCCGATCTATCCCCATGTCACCAAATACGGCTGGAAAGGCATCCTGGTCGAACCTCTTCCGGACATGGTCGAGCGGCTGAAGCTGAACTACAAAGGCAGCGACGGCCTGATTTTCGAAAATGTCGCCATCTCGGAGAAGGTCGAGCAGCGCGCCCTTTATCGTGTATCGCAGAAAACCATCGATGCACACAAGCTGCCCGACTGGCTAAAAGGCATGTCCACCTTCAGCGACGCGAAGCTGAAGGAGTATCAGGAGCATGTTGAAGCGCAGCCGGTGTCTTGCGTACCCTTGCGCAGCCTGCTGGACAAGCATTCCCTGCCCAGGGTGGACGTGCTGCAGATCGATACCGAAGGCTTCGACTATCAGGTTTTCAAGCAATTCGATTTTTCCGCCTACCGGCCTGCGATTGTCAATATCGAGGTGGTGAACCTGAAGCCGGAAGAATTGAAAGCCTTGCAAGGCGACCTGGCCGGCCTGGGCTACATCTACTTCCAGTACGAGATGGACCTGATGGCCCTGGACCTGGGATTTTTCAACTCCCGTATGCGCGAGCACGCGGGCCGGGTCCTTCCTAGCTGAGTGGCGGTCTGCGCCTGAGCCGGCTTCAGGCGCTTGCCCATCCGGAAGCTGTGCAGGGCTTTGCGGCCGGCTTAGGGTCTATTGAGGGCCGATCAGGAAGTTGACCGCGTTGACCATTTTCACCTGTGTGATCAACTTGTAGCGGTTCTCGCGCATCCAGGCTTCGAATTGCGGGACGCCTTGATTCCAGACTTCGACGTGGATTAGCGGCCGATTTTTCGCTATGCACGCCGATCCGCCGGCCAGCACTTCGAATTCCATGCCCTCGGCGTCGATTTTGATGAAGTCGACAGGCTCATCGTGCATCACCTCGTCGAGCGTGCGTACCTGGATGTCGCCGCCTTCTTCCAGGCGTGCCGCGCCAAGATTGTTCATGTCGCTTTGCACGACATGGCAGTTCCTGCTCGATGAACCTAGTCCGAATCCAATCCCGCGCCGATCGATCAGGCCTTCGAGGCGATTGAGGCGGATGTTTTTGTCCAGCAGGGCGACACTGTGCGGATTGGGCTCGAAAGGAAAAATCCTTGCCGGGTTCATGTGATGCGCATAGAACACCGTATGGTTGCCGATATTCGCCCCGACCTCGACGATCACTTTCCGCTCACCGACATAGTCCTTGAGGGCAAGCAATTCGGCCTGTTCAAAAAAGGCTCCCTGGCACAAGCACCGTTGAATGATGTCAAACGGGTTGTTGATATGGAAAACGGACCTGCTGTCCGCCAGCTTGATTTCGGCGCTCAGTTCTCGCGACGCCAGCACATGCCGGATTTCCCGCTGTACGGCGGCGCGCCACTCATTGCCGTCGGCCGACAAGGGGCCTTGCGAATGATTGCCGCGTTGATTGATGAAAAAGATGCAGGGCGCCTTGATGAATCGGTATTTTCCGCAGACTTGCAGGTAGTAGCGAAAATCCTCGCCCGTATTCATCGCCTCCTCGAAGCCGACCGAAGCGGCACAGGCCGTTTTGACAAAGTGCCCCATCTGCAAGGTCAGATAGGGGTCGATTTTGAGGATGTCGTCAACATTCTCGGTGGTCTTGAGCTGCCTGCCCCTCAAACGAACCTGATCGAATTTTCCGAAGGGCATCTCGCATATGTTTCCCCAGATCGCGTCATAGTCATCCAGGTAGGGAGCAGCCTCTTCGAAAGCAGTGGCGCTCATCAGGTCATCCGCATCGAGAAAGAAAATCCAGTCGCAGTTCTTCTGCGCGGCGATGGCAATGCCATCGTTTCTTCGTCGCGAGCGGCCGAATTCGCCCTGCAGGTCCCACATCGGCAGGATTTCGAGTTCGGAAAAGCCTCCCTGATCGTGTTCCCAGGCCTGCTGGATGGATTGCAGGCAGGCCTCGTAGGCCTCTTGATGGCCCGGGCCGACAGGAGTGACGATGCCCAGTTTCATTGGTTTTCCGGATTTGTTCTCTGGTCTGGCGGCTGGGGCGTCAGCGCATCAGCAGCGCCATGCCGTTGGACAGGTGCGCCTGCATCGCCTCGACCAACTGCGGCGCGCAGATCCACATCATCCACAGGCCGACCAGCAGGCTGATCGGAAAGCCGATCGACATCAGGTTGAGCTGCGGGGCGGAGCGCATCATCACGCCCAGCGCCAGGTTGCAGATCAAAAGCGCAGCCACCACCGGCAGCGAGAGATGCACGGCGATCGAAAACACCTGGCCACCTAGGGTGGCTAAGTCGCGTGCCATCAGCGCGCTGCCGGCGGAGGGCACGCCGATGGGAAAGGCGCGAAAGCTTTCCGAAATCGCCGCCACCATGGTGAGGTGGCCGTCGATCGACAAGAACACCAGGGAAGCGATGATGGACAGGAAGGTTCCGGTGACCGGCGCCGCCATGCCGCTTTGCGGGTTCATCATGGTGGCGAAGGACAGGCCCATTTGCATGCCGATCAGGTCGCCGGCGAACTCGATGCCGGCGAAAATCAGTTGCAGGGTAAAGCCGAAGGCCACGCCCACGCCGATCTGCTGCATCAGCACCAGGATGCCGTTCCAGGACAGCAGGATGGTGTCCGGCAGCGGCGGCAGGGTGGGCGCGATCAGGGCGGCGATCAGCGCGGCGAGGCCGATTTTCACCATCACCGGGATCGACGGGTGGTTCAGCACCGGCGCGGTGGCGATCATCGCCAGCACCCGCGCCAGGGGCAGCACGAAGGCGTTGACCCAGGCGATCAACTGAGCGTCGGTGACGGAGAGCACGATGGGGGAATGAACCGGGGCGGGAAGCCGCGACCTAGCCGAGCATCTGCGGAATCTGCGTGATCAGCTCGCGCATGTAGTCGGTCAGGGTGGCGAGCATCCAGGGGCCGGCGACCAGCAGCACGGCGAAAATCGCCGCCAGCTTCGGGATGAAGGACAGCGTCGATTCGTTGATCTGCGTGGCGGCCTGGAAAATGCTGACCAGGAGGCCGGTGAATAGTGCCGCCAGCAGCATCGGCGCGGAGACCAGCATGGTCACCATCATGCCCTGTTGCACCAGGGTAAGGACGGATTGGGTGGTGAACATTTCTGCAGTGCTTTCGTAGGGTTTTAGTTTCCCGAATCGACTGGCTCTGCCAGCGATTCGGGAACCGTCCAGACCGCAAAAAAGTAGGGTGTACTTTTTTGCGCTTCTTATACGTGGAAGGATGCAACGAGAGAGCCGATCAAAAGATTCCAGCCGTCCACCAGCACGAACAGGATCAGCTTGAACGGCAGCGAGATCATCGCCGGTGACAGCATCATCATGCCCATCGACATCAGCACGCTGGCGACCACCATGTCGATCACCAGGAAGGGGATGAAGATCATGAAGGCGATCTGGAACGCGGTCTTCAGCTCGCTGGTGATGAAGGCCGGGGTCACCACGGTGAGAGGCATGTCGGCCGGCTTTTCCGCCATCGGGCGGTTGCCCAGCTTGGCAAACAGCGCCATGTCGTTCTCGCGGGTCTGCTTGAGCATGAAGGCCTTGAGCGGCGCTTCGGCCTTCTTGTAGGCCTCCTGGAAGCCCATCTGGCTGGTGCTGTAGGGCAGGTAGGCTTCGGTGTAGATCTTGTCCAGCGTCGGGCTCATGACGAAAAGAGTCAAGAAAAGCGACAAGCCGACGATAACCTGATTCGGGGGAGAGGATTGTGTGCCCAGCGCCTGGCGCAAAAGGGACATGACGATGACGATGCGGGTGAACCCCGTCATCATCAGCAGCACCGCCGGAATCAGGGTCAGCGCCGACAGGATCAGCAGTGTCTGCACCGGCAGCGAATAGCTGGTGGAGCCGCCGGGGCCGGGCGTGGCGGTCACCCCGGGCAAGCTCGCAGGCAACGCGGCCTGTACCGCCTGCGCGTGCGCGGAGTCCGGCAGCAGGGCGAAAAGGGCGGCGCCGGCAATGGCGATCAGGGGAAGCAGTTGGCGGGAATTCATTTCTTGCTCAAGGCCTTTTCCAGCCAGGCGGCGAAGGGCGGCTTGGCGAATTGGGAAGCACCGCCCGCGGGCGCCTCGGAAACGGTCTCGGGCTTGTCCATCTGGCTCAAGGTGGTGACGCTGCCCGCGGCAACGCCCAGCACCAGCCACTGCTGGTTGACTTCGACGATCACCACGCGCTCGCGCGAACCGACCGACTGGCTGGCGACGAAGCGGATCGCCTGGCCGCCGGCGATGCGTCCGGGACCGATGCGCTTGGCGACCCAGGCGCACAGTGCGATCAAGGCCAGTACCAGGGCCAGCCCGGGCAGCACCTGCAGCATGCTGCCGGCCGAACCGGGCTCGGCGGCTTGCGCCGTGCCGCACAGGGGCAGCAGCGCAAGAGCAGGCGCGGCGTGCGGGAAAACGGATTTCATCGGTTCAGTTTCCGGATGCGTTCGGAGGGCGTAATGATGTCGGTCAGGCGGATGCCGAACTTGTCGTTCACCACCACCACTTCGCCCTGAGCGATCAGGCAGCCGTTGACCAGCACGTCCATCGGCTCGCCGGCCAGGCCGTCGAGCTCGACCACCGAGCCTTGCGCCAGTTGCAGGATGTGCTTGATCGGAATGCGCGTGCGCCCCAGCTCCACGGTGATCTGCACCGGGATGTCGAGGATCATGTTGATGTCGTTGGCGTGGCCGCTGGCGGCGCCGCCGGCGGGGGCGAATTGCTCGAACATCGAGGTCGCCGGGCGCGCGTCGGGGGTGGCTACCGGGGCGGCGGTGGCCTGCTCGGCCATGGCGGCGGCCCAATCGTCGTCCGCCGAAGGCGTTTCGGGATTGGCGAGAGCTTCGTCAGACATGCTCGTCTCCTAGTGAATTTTCCTGCGGGGGAATCGAAAGAATCTGGTCAATCTTGATCGAGTACTGGCCGTTGAGCACGCCGTAGCGGCACTCGAACACCGGCACGCCGTCGACCTCCGCGGTGAGCGTGGGTTTGAGGTCGAGGTCGATGATGTCGCCGGCGCGCATGTTGAGGATCTCGCCCAAGGTGATCTGGGTGCGCGCCAGTTGCGCAATCAGGTCGACCTCGGCGAACTGCACCTGCTTGGTCAGCATGCGCATCCAGCGGGTGTCCGGCTCGGAGTTGTCGGCCTGGGTGCTGCTATAGAGCACGTCGCGGATCGGTTCCAGCGTCGAGTAGGGGATGCAGATGTGGATGTCGCCGCCGGCCGAGCCCAGCTCCACCGAGAACGAGGTGGTGACGACGATCTCGGAAGGGGTGGCGATATTGGCGAACTGGGTGTGCATTTCCGAGCGCACGTACTCGAAGGAGATCGGGTGCACCGGCTTCCACGCCCGGGTATAGCCTTCCAGCACGACTTCGAGCATGCGCTGGATGATGCGCTGCTCCGTCAGGGTGAAATCGCGTCCTTCGATGCGGGTATGAAAGCGCGAATCGCCGCCGAACAGGTTGTCCACCACGGTGAACACCAGGGTCGGCTCGAACACCACCAGGGCGCTGCCGCGCAGCGGCTTGGCGTGGACGATGTTCAGGTTGGTCGGCACCACCAGGTTGCGCACGAACTCGCTGTACTTGCACACCTTGATCGGGCCGACGGAAATCTCCGGGCTCTTGCGCATGAAATTGAACAGGCCGATGCGCAGGTAGCGGGCAAAGCGCTCGTTGAGGATTTCCAGGGTCGGCATGCGTCCGCGGACGATGCGTTCCTGCTTGGCCAGGTTGTAGGGGCGTACCCCCGCTTCCTGCTCGGACGGGCCGGAAGCGTCCTCGTCGCCGTTGACGCCCTTGAGCAGGGCATCGACTTCGTCCTGGGAGAGAAATTCGCTGGACATGGTGCGCTTTGGAGTCTGCTGCGATTACTGGATGATGAAGGCGGAAAAATGCACGTTGACCACGCCGTGCTCGGCACCCTGGGCGGCGGGCAGGGGCGATTCGGCCATCGGCTGGCGCGCCACGGCGATCAGTTCGCCGGCGAGTTTGGCCTTGCCCTGGGCGGTGGCCAGTTCGGTGGCGGTCTTGGAGGTGAGCAGCAGCAGGATGTGGCTGCGGATCAGGGGCATCTGCCCCTTCACTTCCTCTTCGACATCCTTGCCGGCGACCTCGTAGGTCAGGCCGATCTGCAGGTAGTGGTCACGGTCGCGATCAGCCAGGTTGACGGTAAAGGGGTCGAGGGCGGCGAATACGGTGGGCTTTTTCTCGACCTTTTTGGCTTCCGACTTGTCGCCCGGAGTGCCATGGCGCTTAAGCATGATGAAGGCGCCGGCGCCGCCCACGCCGAGCACCAAAACGGCGGCCACGATGATGAACAGCAACTTTTTGCTCTTCTTCGGCGGGGCGGCGCCTTCGGGACTGGGTGCGGCGGCGGCTTTGGACATGTCGGCTCCTGGGTGGTCTGGTCGGGAGCGCCGGTATTCGCTGAGAACACGGGGGCGGCGCAATGAACAGACGTATTGTTGCTTTCCCTTGAGGGCCGGCAAGGCCGGAGAAAAGGCGTAAATCCGGCCCATATCGCGACATGACGCGATCCAGGGGCCGGATGATCTGGCGGGAGCCGGGCCGGGGGAGTGGGCCGAGAGGCGGGCCGAAAAGCGCCGCCGGTCAGGCGGGTTTGGCCCGGCCGGCCCGGGCCTTAGGCGAAGGTATCGACCAGGCCGCGCGCCACGGCAGCCGGGCGGCTGGCGCCTGCGGCCAGGCTGCCGGTAGCGTCAATGCCGCCCAGGCCGGTGTTGCGGCCGCCTCCCGAGGAGCGGCCGCCGGATTGGCCGCCCGACTGGCTCTGGCCGGCATCACGCTGGCCGACGTTGGCCTGGGCCAGGGAAATACCGGAGTCGGCGAGCATTTCCTCCAGGCGGTGAAGCGAGTCTTCCAGCGCCACCCGGGTATCGGTTTGGTGGACGGTGAAGTTGATCGTCGCCTCGTTCTGTTTCATGTCGATGGATACCTGGATCGGCCCCATGTCCGGCGGGGTGACGCGGATTTCGGCGTGCTCGATGCCGTTTTTCGCCAACCAGGTGATGCGCTGCGCGGTCTCGTCGGCAAACAAGGGTGAGCCCACCGGTGCCTCGATCAGGGTGGACGGGCGTTGCGCGGCGGCGGGCTGGGTTTCGGTCATATGGTTCGCGGGCATCAGCATGGCGAGGGTGGAGGTGGAGGCATCCGCGGTCTGGGCCTGGCCGGCTTCCTTGTCGCGGCCTTCCTGGCGCAGGTGGCCGAGCAGGGCGCTGAAGTCGGTGTCGGTGCCTGCCGTGGCGTCTTTGCTGCCGGCGGCGGCAGCAGCGCTTGCTTTGGCGGCGATGGGATCGGCGACCGCAGCGGTGAGAGGACGGCGCGGGTCGGTGCCCGCGCCTTCGTCGGCCAAGGAGGCAAGCGTGTCCTTGGCGGATTTTCCGGTCGTATCCGTCGCCGTGGCGCCGGCTGCCAGCACGGCATCCGGACGCGGCGCCTGCGGCATGCAGGCGGCCAGGATGGCGTCGGCCGATACGCTTTGCGACGGCTGGCCGGCCTGGGTTTGCGCCGTGTCGTCGTCTTCCTTCTTGTCCTTGGCCTTCGCCTTGTCAGCGTCTTTGCTCTTGTCGGTGTCGGCGGGGGCCTTCGCTGCGTTTTGCGCCGGATCAGCCGCGGTGGTTTTGTCGCGCAGGACGTTGGCGAAGGCTTGCTGGCCATTGCCGGCGTCAGCCGGGTTGGCGGCATCGCGAGCGTTGCCCTGGGCCGGTTTGGCACTGGCCGCCGGCGCGGCGGCGATGATGGGGTTCAAGTCTGGCATGGAGATTCCCGTTTTCTGGTCTGTTTGTGCTTATTTTCCGAAGGCGAAACCGCTGCCGCTGCCCATGCGGGCGGCGAATTCGTCCTGCGATTTCTGTTCGCGGCGATTCTGCGCGCGCGTATGTTCGTCGCGGCGCCGGCTGGCGACGGTGGTGAAGGACTGCAGTTGCTTCTGCTCGTTCTGCCACTCCGTGCGCGCCAGCGCGGTCTGCTCGCGCCAGAAGGTTTCGTCGTTGCCCTGCTGCGCTACCGCCTCGTCGAGCTTGGCGATAAAGGCGCGGAAATTGGCGAGGTCCGCCGCGGCCGCGCCGCGCCTGGCGGCGGCCTCGAGCCGGGCGCGGTAGTCGTCACGGTAGCCGCGCAGAACCTGGGACTTCTGTTCCGACTCGCCCAGGCGCGCGGTCGCCTTGGCCAGGCGTACGGCGGCATTGTCGCTTTTGGTCTGGGACAAATCGATCAGGGTGTCGAAGGTATTGAGCATGGCGATTTACTTTCGGTGTCAGGCGTTTTGCATCAACGCGCGTAGTTGCTCGACGCTCTGCGCTTGGCCGCAGACCTCGTTGCGGCCCTGCTGCAGGAAGATTTCCAGTTGCGGGTAGATCCGGATCGCGCGGTCCAGCACGGGGTCCGAGCCGGCGGCATAGGCGCCGACGTTGATCAGGTCGCGATTGCGCTGGTAGCGCGACAGCAGCGTCTTGAACTGTTTGGCGAGCCTGATATCGTCTTCGCTGGACACCGCGTGCATCACCCGGCTGATCGACTGCTCGACGTCGATCGCGGGGTAGTGTCCGGCATCGGCCAGCGAGCGGGTCAGCACGATATGGCCGTCGAGAATCGCGCGCGCCGAATCGGCGATCGGGTCCTGCTGGTCGTCGCCCTCGGTCAGCACGGTGTAGAAGGCGGTGATCGAGCCGGCGCGCCCGCTTGGATTCTTGGTCGAGCCGTTGCCGGCGCGCTCAACAAGCTGGGGAAGCTTGGCGAAAACCGAGGGGGGGTAACCCTTCGTTGCCGGGGGTTCACCTATGGCCAGCGCAATTTCGCGCTGCGCCATCGCGTAACGGGTCAGCGAATCCATGATCAGCAGCACGTTCAGGCCGCGATTGCGGAACTCTTCCGCCACCGTGGTGGCATAGGCGGCGCCTTGCATGCGCAACAGCGGTGGCACGTCGGCTGGAGCGGCGATCACCACCGAGCGCTTCAGGCCCTCGGGGCCGAGGATGTCCTCGATGAATTCCTTCACCTCGCGGCCGCGCTCGCCGATCAGGCCGACCACGGTGACGTCGGCGTTGGTATAGCGCGCCATCATGCCCAGCAGCACGCTTTTTCCCACGCCTGAGCCGGCGAACAGGCCCATGCGCTGGCCGCGGCCGACGGTGAGCAACGCGTTGATCGCGCGTACGCCGGTGTCCAGAGGTTCGTTGATCGGGGCGCGCTCGATCGGGTTGAGTGGCCGGTTCGACAGCGGTGAGCGCTGCGCCAGGCCCAGGGGACCGAGGCCGTCGAGCGGCTTGCCTTGCGCGTCGAGTACGCGGCCGAGCAGCGCGTCGCCCACCGGCAGGTGTTTGGTGCGGTCTTCGGCGCGGCGCCACGGATGGGCGGCGCTGCCGATGACCGGCGCGGTGTAGATCGGCTCCTGCGGAATCACCGCGGCGCCCGGCATCAAGCCGTAGATGTCCGAGCAGGGCATCAGGAACAGGCGGTCGCCGGCAAAGCCCACCACTTCGGCCTCCACCGGGTTCAAGCCGTCCTGGCTCACCAGGCAGGTGCTGCCCACCGGCAGGCGCAAGCCGGTGGCTTCCATCACCAGGCCGGCGACGCGCGTCAGGCGGCCTTGCGCACCCAGGGGGTGCGAGGCCAGCAGATGCTCGCGGCAGCTGTCGAGGTAGGAGGCGTAGGCGGTGGTCATTCCGCAGCCACTTGTGCCACGGCCGGCGGCAGGGCCTGGGGATCCAGGGGGTCGCTGCGGCCGAAGGAGGCGATGGCCCGCTGCCAGCGGGTTTTCAGCGTGGCGTCGATGGTGCCGCTGGTGGTGCTGACGCGGCAGCCGCCGGGTTCGACGCGCGCATCCTCGGCCAGGCGCCAGCCGCCGGGGTTCAGCTCTTCGCCGAGATGGCGCTGGACGAAACCGAGGTCGCCGGGATTGAGTTGCAGCACCGGGTTGGCGCCGGCGCCGGAAAGGTCGATGGCCTCGCGTATCGCGCCCAGCATCGCTTCCGGATGCGTGCGCAATTCGTCGCGCAGCACGTGGCGTGCGATGTCGATGGCCAGGTCGAGCAGCGATAGCGCGGTCTCGTCCTGCATCTCGGTAAATGCACCGGCCATGGCGGCGGCGATACGGCGCAGGTGCTCGACTTCGGCGCCGGCGGCCTGCAGGCCTTCGCTGCGGCCGGCGGCAAAACCGGCGGTATGGCCGTCGGCGCGCGCGGTCTCGCGCAGCACCGCCAGCTCGTGTGCGGCCAGCTCAGCCGTCGACGGGCCGGGCGGTGGTTCCTGGCCGGGCTGCGTCCGGCGCGAGCGTTTTGGCGCTTCGTCGGCGAGCGAGGCAAACTGCCAGCGTTCATAGGCTTTCAAGAGCAGGTCTCCGGGTGGATGTTCGAGGCCGGTTTAGATGAAGCTGTCATCGCCCTTGCCACCAAGCACGATCTGGCCTTCGTCGGCAAGACGGCGCGCGGTCTTCAGGATTTCCTTTTGCTCCGCTTCGACGTCGGAGACGCGCACCGGGCCGCGCGCTTCCAGGTCTTCCCTGAGCATTTCGGCGGCGCGGGTCGACATGTTGGCGAAAACCTTTTCGCGCAATTCCGGCGCCGCGCCCTTGAGCGCCAGCACCAGCGATTCGGACTGCACTTCCTTGAGGAGCGCCTGGATGCCGCGATCGTCGACGTCGATCAGGTTGTCGAACACGAACATCTCGTCCATGATGCTCTGGGCGATGGTCTCGTCGACCGCGCGCACCGCCTCGATGATGGTGCCTTCGGAGGAACTGCCGACGAAGTTGAGGATTTCGGCCGCGGTGCGCACGCCGCCCATCGCCGCCTTCTTGATCTGGTCGGTGCCGGAAAGCGACTTGGCGATGACGTCGTTGAGCTCGCGCAGCGCGGAGGGGTGGATGCCGTCGAGGGTGGCGATGCGCAGGACCACGTCGTTGCGCGAGCGCTCGACCATTTCGTTGAGGATCGCCGCCGCCTGGTCGCGCTCCAGGTGCACCAGGATGGAGGCGATGATCTGCGGATGCTCGTTCTTGATCAGTTCGGCCACCGACTTGGCGTCCATCCACTTCAGGCTTTCGATGCCGGAGGTGTCGCTGTTGGTGAGGATGCGGTCGAGCAGGAACTTGGCCTTGTCCTCGCCTAGCGCCTTGGTCAGCACGCCGCGGATGTACTGGTCGGAATCCAGGCCGATGGGCGCCTGCTCGTCGGCCTCTTCCTCGAAGCGCGACAGCACCGCGTCGACCTTTTCCTTGCTGACGTTGGAGACCTTGGCCATCGCTGCGCCGAGCTTTTGCGCTTCCTTGGGCGAGAGGAACTTGAATACCTCGGCGGCCTCTTCCTGGCCCAGGCTCATCAGCAGGATGGCGCTATCGTCAACCCCGGCGTCACTCATCTTTGTTCACCCAGTTGCGCACCACGTTGGCGACGATGCGCGGGTCCTGCTTGGCCATGGCACGGGCGCGGTCCAGCGAGCCTGGCGCAGTCAGTTGCGGTACGGTGTTGCCGGCGGCGTCGAGCGTCTGTGCCGGTTCTTCCCTTTCTTCGGCGGCGGGCGGCGGCGTCAGCAACTGGCGCATCAGCGGGCGCAACACGCCGAGCACCAGGAAGGCGGCGACACCGGCGAGCACCAGGTAGCGGCCGGCGTCCTTGGCGGTGTCGATGGCTTCCGGCTGCTTCCACATCGGCACGTCGGGCAGGACTTCGATGGTGGGCGGCGTAAAGGCCGCATTGACCACGTTGATCGAATCGCCGCGATCCTTGGAAAAGCCGATCGCCTCGCGCACCAGGTTGTTCACCTGGGTGATCTCTTCGGCGGAAAGCGGCACGCTGGTCGGGTTGCCGCCGGGTTTGGCCGGCGGCACCTTCTTGTTGTTGACCACCACCGCGGCCGACAGGCGCTTGAGCGTGCCGGTCGGGGTGGTGACACGGCGTACGGTCTTGTCCACTTCGTAGTTGGTGACGGATTCGCGGCGCGCCGGGTTGGCGCCATTGGCCGTGGTACTTGCGGCCGCGCCGGTCGGATTGGTGGCGCCGCCGCCGGTCAGGGATGCCGTGGCCGGGGCGGCCGGCTGGTTGGTCAGCGCACCGGGCACGCCCTGGGCGCCGGCACCGCCGGGGCCGCCGGCTTCGCTGATCTGCTGGCTGCGGATGGCGCTGTCGGCCGGATTCTGGTTCGGCTTGAAGGCTTCGGAAGTGGACTCGCTTTGCGAGAAATCGATGTCGGCGGTGACCTGGGCGCGCACGTTCTCGGCGCCATACAGGGGGGCCAGAATTTCCATGATGCGCTTGGCGTGCACCTGCTCCAGTTGTTGCACGTAACTCAATTGGGTGGCGTCGAGGCGGTCGGTGGCGTTGCCGTCGGTCTGCGGCGAGAGCAGGGCGCCGGTCTGGTCGACCACGCTGACGTTTTTAACCGGCAGGTCAGGCAGGCTGGACGAAACCAGGTGCATGATGCCGGCGACTTGCGAGCGTTCCAGGGTCTTGCCCGGGTACAGCGACAGCAGCACCGATGCGGTGGGCTTTTGCTGCTCACGCATGAACAGGGTGGGTTTCGGGATCGCCAGGTGCACGCGCGCGCCCTGCACCGCACCCAGGGACTGGATCGACTTGGCCAGTTCGCCTTCCAGGGCGCGCTGGTAGTTGACCTGTTCCTGAAACTGGGTGGCGCCGAATTTCTGGTTGTCGATCAGCTCGAAGCCGATCGAGCCGCCCTTGGGCAGGCCCTGCGAGGCCAGTTTGAGGCGGGTTTCGTGCACCATGTTCGACGGCACCATGATGGCGCCGCCGCCTTCCAGCTTGTAGGGCACGTTCAACTGCGTCAGGGAGGCGATGATCGCGCCGCCATCCTTGTCCGGAATGCCGGTAAACAGCACCTTGTAGTCG
The DNA here is from genome assembly GCA_036271855.1 of Burkholderiales bacterium. Lineage (GTDB taxonomy): Bacteria > Pseudomonadota > Gammaproteobacteria > Burkholderiales > JAEUOS01 > JAQGMJ01. Next base: position 1,163 of record DATAZV010000183.1, on the reverse strand, counting down.
GGGGCCTGGCTCCACATCCATGCCGCGATCAGCAGGGCGATCGAAGCGGCGGCGCCGACCATCGTGCCGATCTTGCTGCGGGCCGGCATGGCGCGCCAGCCGGCGGCGATACCGGGGGCTGCGGGAAGGGCGAATCCGGTTTGCGGCAGGACGGCGGTGTCGGCCATGGGGCTTCCTGTAAACAAAGGAATGTGGGGATGACGGCATTATCGGCAGCGCGGACGATCCCCCAAGCGCGGAGAAAGGCCGGTTTTCCGCCACTTTTCACCGGGCCGGGGTGGCGCCGGGTGGCTAGACTGGCAAGGCTGGCTGAAGCACGCATTCCCATGCGGCACCGGCCCTGACCTGAGGAAGGCCATGATAGACAAGATCAGTTTGAACGCGCCTGTCGGCAACACCGCCGCGACCACGGCGGTGCAAAAGAGCGGCGGCGGCGGCTTTGCCGACCTGCTGGCGAAGGCGCTCGACAGCGTGGACGGCGCGCAGGCCGACGCCGCCACTTCGGCGAACAAGTTTCAGCTGGGCGACCCGCAGGTCAGCCTGGAAGACGCCATGATCTCGATGCAAAAGGCCAACGTTTCATTCCAGGCCGCGGTGCAGGTGCGCAACCGCCTGGTTTCTTCGTATCACGACATCATGAACATGCAGGTCTGACCTGCACCGGCCAGCCGCAAGCGCGGCAGCCGTCAATCCCGATATTCTTCACGACCGGATCGTCCAGCGATCCCGCGGCCGTAGGCGCTTACGGCTTTCGGCCGTTTTCGTGACCTCGCGCCTTTCGTGGGCAATGCCGCGATGCTGATCCGTGGCATCCTGGCCCGCCACGATTCCCCGATCGCCTGATCAAGACCTGGCTCTTCGCTCCATGGCGTGCAATCGCTCCGGGTGATCCGCAGCGATTGCGCGCGAGGAAGTCAGGTGGCGGTATCGAAAGCGACTGTCCTTACAGCGTCAGATACGGGATCTGCGTGGTCGAGAACTGCGACATCTGGGTGGTCGTCAGCGATCCCACCTGGGTGCTGGTCAGCGCGCCGACCTGGCTGGTCGTCAGCTGGGTCACCGGCAGGGCCGTCACCTGGACGGTCGACAGCGCCGCGATTTCCTTGGTCGAGATCGCCTGGACCTGGGCGGTGCTCAGGGTACCCAGAACCGTAGTGGTCAAG
>DATAZV010000182.1:0-2637 GCA_036271855.1 Burkholderiales bacterium | reverse complement strand
CCATGCAAGCTCTGCTCGTCGGTGGTCCGTTGCACGGGAAAGTGGTGCCGCTGGAGGACAAGAGCGCGCTGCGGGTGCTGAGCGAAAGCGCGGCCGGCAAGGAGTATGCGTATTCGCGGCGCAGCACTTACGCCCACGGCGACAGCGAGATCGCGATTTTCGTTCACGGCGCGGCGGACCACCAGCAGGTCAACGACGCCATCGGCCGCTCCGACCTGATGTCCAACACCGGCAACATCCGCGCCCTCGGCCCGGACTTCGCCCCCTGGCTGGCGGACCACGCGCTGAAGGAAGAGTAACGGGGCCTGAGCCGCCGGATTCCTGCGCCGAGTTCCTCAATGGCTAGCCGCCTCGCTGTTGTTGCCTTGTTATTGTGTTCGCTGGCCATTTCTGCTGCCCGCGCCGCCCCCGCGCCCTGGTACACCTGGAAAAGCCGGTCCGGCGCCAGCGCCTGCGCGCAAACCTCGCCAGGCGGGGGCTGGACCCGACAGGACGGGCCTTACCAGGACTCGCGCTGCACCCGGCGCATGCCGGAGCGCAAGACGGGAGCGCCGGGCGGGTAGGTGGGCAGGCGCGATCGGCAGGAAGCGGCAGGCGGACGTGGCGGGCCCGGCGTGTGGGACGCAGCGAATGGGACGCAGCGAATGGGACGCGGCGAATGGGACGCGGCGAATGGGACGGTGGGTGGAGCGCGGTGGATAGGATGCGACGGGTGGGTGCGGCAGGTAGGACGCGGCAGGCGGAGCGCAGCGGATCAGGCGCTGCGCCTAGGACGCGGCGGGTAGAGCGCCGTAGATAGGGCGCCGTAGGTAGGGGCACAGCCGATACGCGGCAGATAGCACCGCGCCTAAGTGCGGCGCCCGGATTCCTAGCCGGCGTCCGGATGCGCCTTGCGAAAGCGCTCCAGCGCCTGGGTAGCGCGGGTCAGGGTTTCGGCCGCGCGGTCGTTGGCTTCGAGAAAGGCCTTCAGCGGCCGGTCGGTCTTGCGGCCGTCGCGGGCGGTCTGGATGCGCGCGGCGAGCGCCTCGCGGGTCTTGGTGGCGGCGTCTTGGGCGGCGCGCTGGTCGGCGAGCAGGGCGCGCAGCTGGTCTTCGAGGTCGTGTTGCATCTGGCTGATACTGCTGGGTGATGCCTGCAACATACGCGGTGGTGCCGGGCGCGTCTGTCCATCCCCTTCCTACAGCCGGCGGGAGGTCGCGGGCGGCAAATCCGCCGGGTCCGCGTGCGGCTCCCCGGGCTTTGCCGAAGGGCTTGCATAAGTCCCTGTTTTTATGATATAATTTTTTAGTTGGGCGTAGTCTTATGGGCGCAGCCTTGCAATCCGGCATACCGCCCCGATCTCGCTCCTTTGTAGTTTCATCGATCCCCAGGAGCCCCTTATGCAGGAAATCCTGCAATTTCTGAAGACCAACGGTGAGCGTTTCGATTCCGAAATCGCCGTGGCGACCAAAATGTCGCTGGCCAGCGTGCAACGCAGCCTGGAAAAGCTGCTGGCCCAGGGCGAGGTGATCGCCTGTCATTCCATCCAGTTCAAGGATGGCAAGAGAATCGAAGGCATGCGCTGCCGCCTCGCGGGTTACATTCCGCCGGCCGCGCCCGGCCGCAAGGGCAAGCCGGCGGCTTCGTCGTCTTCCTCTTCGTCCTCGTCGTCTTCGTCGTAATGCGCGCGCGCCTTCGGGCGCGCTGCATGCTGGTCCAACGCCCCGGCATCGGCTGATTCCGGGGCTGTTTTTTTGGCGCCGGGCGAGGGCGCAAATCAACCACACTTGGTTGACGGCTTTGCGTATGCTTGGAGCACGGGCAGGTGTTGCCCGGTGCCGCGTACGAGGCGATGCGCCCAACCCTTTCGCCGCAGTGGCCAGGCCACCGGGTTTCTCGTGGATCGGGGCCGCGCGCGGTATGGCTGTTGCTTTGATCTGCCTAAACCCGCCATTTACCCGGCGCGCACGGGAAATATTTTCCGGTGCGGCGCCCGGTCGGCAAAAATTGCCGCGCGCGCAGCGAAGAATCCACCGAGCCCCAGCATGAATCAGTCCCAGCAGATCGCCCCAGCACCGCACGAGGTCGCTAGCCCGACGATCAGCCGCGCCTACAAGTGTCATCACTGCGGCAAGCCGATTTTCCTGCGCAACAGCCTGTGCCTGAACTGCGGCGCCGCCGTCGGCTACGACCCATCGCGCCGCACCATGATCTCGATTGCCCCGGTCGCCGATGAACCCGGCGTATTCGAGCTGATGGACGAGCCCGGCAGCCGGGTGATGACCTGCGCCAACCTGACCACCGCCTCCGGCTGCAGTTGGCTTATCCCCGCCAACCCGCAAGGGACCTTCGAATACCCCAATCAATACCCCGGCTTTTGCCTCGCCTGCAGCCTGAACCGCATGGTGCCCGACCAGGGCAACCCGGCCAACCAGGAGTTGTGGCGGCGCATGGAGACCCCGAAGCGCCGCCTGGTCTCGCAACTGCTGGCGCTGGCCCTGCCGGTGGAAACCCGCCTGGAACGGCCCGACGGCATCGCCTTCGACTTTCTCGAAACCATGCCCGGCGGCCCACGGGTGATGACCGGCCACGACCACGGCCTGATCACCCTGAACATCCAGGAGGCCGACGACGCCGCGCGTGAAAAATTGCGCGCCG
>DATAZV010000181.1:0-19238 GCA_036271855.1 Burkholderiales bacterium | reverse complement strand
CTTTGCGCTGGGTCACCCAATCCATCGTCAGTTCGAGCGCGCGCGCCGCTTCGCCCATCGATTGCGCGCCGAGCACGATGCGCTCGTTCTGCAGATTGCGCACCAGCGAGTAGAAGCCCTTGTTTTCCTCGCCCAGCAGGTTGGCGGCTGGAATACGGCAGTCCTCGAATGACAGTTCAGCGGTGTCGGAGGAAAGCCAGCCGTGTTTTTTCAAAGGGCGCGCGACACGAAAGCCCGGCGTGCCTTTTTCGACGATGAACATCGACACCTGGTGGTTGCGCCCCGGCTCGCCGGTCTTGGCGGCGACGAAGTAGACGTCGGCATGCACGCCGTTGGTGATGTACATCTTGGCGCCGTTGAGCACCCAGCGCTCGCCGTCGCGGCGCGCGGTGGTGCGCATCGAGGCCAGATCGGAGCCGGCATCCGGCTCGGTCATCGCCACGGCCGCGATTTTCTCACCCTTGATGATCGCCGGCATCAGGCGTTCGAGCTGGGCCTTGCTGCCGGCATTGTTCAGGTGCGGCGAAGCCATGTCTGTATGCACCAGCACGGTGACGGCGAAGCCGCCGTAGGTGGAGCGTCCCAGTTCCTCGGCCAGCACCACCGTGGCCAGGGTATCGAGTTCGCTGCCGCCGTAGTCGGTGCTGTAGCGGATGCCCAGCAGGCCGAGCTCGCCCATTTCGCGCAGGATTTCGCGCGGCACAAAACCCTGCTCCTCCCAGGCATCGCCGTTCGGCAGCACACGCTCGGCGATGAAGCGGCGGATGGTTTCCCGCAGCATCTCGTGCTCCGGGGTGAAGTAGGGGGTGGCAGCGTTGTTGGGGGTGTCGGTAGTCACGGCGGGGCGCGAGTCGGATCGGAAAACCGATTATGCGGCATCCCTGTCAGGTCGTCCCGCTGCGGCGCGGAAGATCGCCCGGCACAAAGCGGCATCAACGCCGCCGAGCACCACTTTTTCGTTGCCGTTAATCATGAAAATCGTCTGGCTCCGCCAGCGATTTTCATGCAGTTCCCCACGCAAAAGTAGGTTTTTACTTTTGCGTGCCCCTACTCCGGTGCCGGCGCCACCCACTGCCGCACCACCGAGCCGCTGCCGTCGACGCTTTCCAGCACCACGCGAAAGCCCCACAGGCGGGCGACGTGCTTGAGCACTTCGGCGGTGCCTTCGCCCAAGGGGCGGTTGTTGTCGCGGATGTGGCGCAGGGTGAGCGAGCGGTCGCCGCGGGTGTCGACCGACCAGATCTGAATGTTTGGCTCGCGGTGGTTCAGGTCGTATTGCCGCGCCAGAGCTTCGCGCAGGTGGCGGTACCCGCTGTCGTCATGGATCGCCGAGACTTCCATCTCGCTCTCGGCCTCGTCGTCATTCACCGAAAACAGGCGAAAGCGGCGCATCAGGGTGGGCGAGAGGAACTGGCCGATGAAGCTCTCGTCCTTGAAGTTGCGCATCGCGTAATCCAGCGTCTTCTTCCAGTCGGAACCGGCAATGTCGGGGAACCAGGCGCGGTCTTCGTCCGTCGGGTGTTCGCAAATGCGGCGGATGTCGGTGTACATCGCGAAGCCCAGCGCGTACGGGTTGAAGGCGCGAAAGCCGCCCTGCCCGGGCGGCGGCTGGTACACCACGTTGGTGTGGGACTGCAGGAATTCGACCATGAAGCCGTCGGTCAACAGCCCATCGTCGTACATGGTGTTGAGCAGGGTGTAATGCCAGAAGGTGGCCCAGCCTTCGTTCATCACCTGGGTCTGGCGCTGCGGATAGAAATACTGCGCGACCTTGCGCACGATGCGCACGATCTCGCGCTGCCAGGGTTCCAGCAGGGGCGCATTCTTTTCGATGAAGTAAAGGATGTTTTCCTGCGGCTCTTCGGGAAAGCGCGCCGGACCGTCCTCGGTCTTTTTCGAAGTCTGGCGCGGCAGGGTGCGCCAGAGGTCGTTGATCTGGCGCTGCATGTACTCTTCGCGCTCCGCGCGCATCGCCTGCTCGCGGATCATCGAGAGTTTTTGCGGGCGGCGATAGCGGTCGACGCCGTGGTTCATCAGGGCGTGGCAGGAGTCGAGCGTGGATTCCACCGCCTCGACGCCGTGGCGCTCCTCGCATTCGGCGATGTAGTTCTTCGCGTAGACCAGGTAGTCGATGATCGACGAGGCGTCGGTCCACATGCGGAACAGGTAGTTGCCCTTGAAAAACGAGTTGTGGCCGTAGGCGGCGTGGGCGATCACCAGGGCCTGCATCGGCAGGGTGTTTTCCTCCATCAGGTAGCTGATGCAGGGTTCGGAATTGATGACGATCTCGTAGGCCAGGCCCATCTGGCCGCGGCGATAGCTTTTTTCGGTGGAGATGAACTGCTTGCCGTAGGACCAGTGGCGATACAGCACCGGCATGCCCACCGAGGCGTAGGCGTCCATCATCTGCTCGGCGGTGATGATCTCCAACTGGTTGGCGTAGGTATCGAGCTTGAAGTGCTTGGCGGTGGCGTCGATCGCCTTGTGATAAGTCTCGATCAGCTCGAAGGTCCAGTCGGACGGGCAGGGCAAGGGCTCGCGCCGGCCGCCGTCGGAAGGCCGCAAGCCGTTTGCGGTGATGATGTCGGCGGAGGCGCTCATACCGTGCCCTCTTTCTTGAACAGGTCGCGGAATACCGGGTAGATGTCGGCCGGGGTGTCGATCTTGCGCATGGCGAACTGCTCGCATTGCTCGGCCAGCACGGCGTACTCGCTCCACAGGCTTTGCTCGCCGTCGGCCACCTGCACATAGGCGAAGTAGCGCAGCAGCGGCAGGATGTCGTTGGCCAGCATCTCGCGGCACTTCAGGGAATCCTGGCCCCAGTTGTCGCCGTCGGAAGCCTGGGCACCGTAGATGTTCCACTCACCGGATGGGTAGCGCTCCCGGATGATCTCGTGCATCAGGGTCAGGGCGGAAGACACCACCGTGCCCCCGGTCTCCACCGAGTGAAAAAAGTCGTGCTCGTTCACCTCATCGGCCTGGGTGTGGTGGCGGATGAACACGATGTCGGTGCGCTCGTAATGCCGCGTCAAAAACAGGTAGAGCAGGATGAAAAAGCGCTTGGCGATGTCCTTGCGCGCCTCGTTCATCGAGCCGGAGACGTCCATCAGACAAAACATCACCGCCTTGGAAGTCGGCTGCGGCACCCGCACGCGATTGCGGTAGCGCAGGTCGATCGGGTCCAGGTAGGGGATGCTGCGCAGGCGGCGCTTCAGAACCTCGATCTGCTCCTCCAGCGCGGCAATCTCGTTGGGCAGGGTGTTGGGATTCTTGCGCGCCTCCGCCAGCAACGCCTCCAGCGCGCGCAACTGGCGGCGCCGTTCGCCGCCCAGGGCGATGCGCCGGCCCAGTGCGCCGCGCATCGAGCGCACCACGTGGATGTTGTTCGGGGTGCCGTCGCCGGTGAAGCCGGCACGGCGGCTTTTCCATTCCGGGGTTTCGGCCAGCTGGGTCTTGATCAGGTGCGGGAGCGCGAGGTCTTCGAAAAAATACTGCATGAACTCTTCGCGCGAAAGGGTGAAGACGAAATCGTCCTCGCCTTCGCCGTCGGGACTCGCTTCGCCGTCGCCAGAGCCGCCCCCGCCGCCGCCTTGCGGCCGGGCGATGCGGTCGCCGCGGGCGAAGTCCTGGTTGCCCGGCACCACATACTCGCGGGAGCCGCCGGTACCGTGGCTGAACACCGGTTCGGAAACGTCGCGCTTGGGAACGGTGACGTTCTCGCCCTGGTTGATGTCGCGGATGTCGCGGCCGCTGACGGCGCGGCGCACGGCTTCGCGTATTTGGCCGCGATAGCGCTTGAGGAAGCGCTCGCGGTTGCCGATCGACTTGTTCTTGCCCGACAGCCGCCGATCTATGATTTGTTGCAGCATTCAGCTCTCCAGGTCAGTGGCGGGCCGGGGTCGGGAGACCGGGCAGCCCGTCCGCCCTACGAACTCTTTCTCACCCGCAGATACCACTCGCACAGCAGGCGCACTTGCTTGCCGGTGTAGCCCTTGTCGACCATGCGGTTGACGAAGTCCTCGTGCTTCTTGGCTTCGTCGGCGCTAGCCTTGGCGTTGAAGGAAATCACCGGTAGCAATTCCTCGGTGTTGGAGAACATCTTTTTCTCGATCACCGTGCGCAGCTTTTCATAGCTGGTCCACAACGGATTCTTGCCGCCGTTGTTGGCCCGTGCGCGCAGCACGAAATTGACGATCTCGTTGCGGAAGTCCTTCGGGTTGCTGATGCCTGCGGGCTTTTCGATTTTCTCCAGCTCGCCGTTGAGCGCGCCGCGGTCGAACACCTCGCCGGTGTCGGTGTCGCGGTACTCCTGGTCCTGGATCCAGTAATCGGCGTAGGTGACATAGCGGTCGAAAATGTTCTGGCCGTACTCTGAGTAGGACTCGAGGTAGGCGGTCTGGATTTCCTTGCCGATGAATTCGGCGTAGCGCGACGCCAGATGCTCCTTTACATAGGCCAGGTATTTCTGCTCCAGCTCGCCCTGGAACTGCTCGCGCTCGATCTGCTGCTCCAGCACGTACATCAGGTGCACCGGATTGGCGGCCACTTCGGCAGCGTCGAAATTGAACACCTTGGAGAGGATCTTGAAGGCAAAGCGGGTGGAAACGCCGCTCATGCCTTCGTCCACGCCGGCGTAGTCGCGGTATTCCTGGAAGCTCTTGGCCTTCGGGTCCGTGTCTTTCAGGTTGTCGCCGTCGTACACCTGCATCTTGCTGAAAATACTGGAATTTTCCGGCTCGCCCAGGCGCGTCAGGATGGCGAACTGCGCCATCATCTTCAGCGTACCGGGGGCGCAAATGGCGGCGGCGAGCGAGGAATTGCGGATCAGCTTTTCGTAGATATGCACTTCTTCGGAGACGCGCAGGCAGTAGGGCACCTTGACGATGTAGATGCGGTCGAGGAAAGCTTCGTTGTTCTTGTTGTTGCGGAAGGCCTTCCACTCGCTTTCGTTGGAGTGCGCCAGCACGATGCCGTCGAAAGGGATCGCGCCGAAGCCTTCAGTGCCCTTGAAGTTGCCTTCCTGGGTCGCCGTCAGCAGCGGGTGCAGCACCTTGATCGGCGCCTTGAACATTTCGACGAACTCGAGCAGGCCCTGGTTGGCCAGGCACAGGCCGCCGGAGTAGCTGTACGCATCCGGATCGTCCTGCGCAAAAGTTTCCAGCTTGCGTATGTCAACTTTGCCGACCAGGGAAGAAATGTCCTGGTTGTTTTCGTCGCCCGGCTCGGTCTTGGCAATCGCGATCTGCTTCAACACCGAGGGGTAGCGCTTGACCACGCGGAACTTGCGGATGTCGCCGCCGTACTCTTCCAGGCGCTTCACCGCCCAGGGCGAGAGGATGCGATTGAGGTAGCGGTCGGGGATGCCGTATTGTTCCAGCAATATCGGGCCGTCTTCCACCGGGTCGAACAGGCCCAGCGGCGACTCATTCACCGGCGAACCCTTGATGGAGTAGAAGGGCACGTGCTCCATCAATTGCTTCAGGCGTTCGGCAATCGAGGACTTGCCGCCGCCCACCGGGCCCAGCAGGTAAAGAATCTGCTTTTTCTCTTCCAGGCCCTGCGCGGCATGGCGGAAGTACGAGACCACCTGCTCGATCACCTCTTCGGTGCCGTGGAATTCACGGAATGCCGGGTAGAGCTTGATCGTCTTGTTGGCGAAAATGCGCGACAGCGTGGGGTTGTTGCGAGTATCGACATACTCGGGCTCGCCGATGGCCGCCAGCATGCGCTCGGCGGCGGTGGCGTAAGCCATCTTGTTACGCTTGCACAGCTGGAGGTATTCCTCGAGGGAAAGTTCTTCTTCCCGAGTCCGCTCGTAACGGGCGGAGAAATTGCTGATCACGTCCATGACTGCTCCTTATAGCCATCTGGGCAATCGCGCGACCTCGCGTCCTGGAGGCCGCAGGATTTGCCCCGTTAGACAGATGCTGCAGAATCCTTGATCACGATGGTGTGCCGATTAGAACAATAAACGTCCTGCATATCGTCGCCGTTGACCGCTTCGAACCCATCTTACACTTTCAGATTAAGCGCCCAGAAACCGCACCGCGCAAGGACTGTTTAGGGTGGATTAAATAAAATTTGCAAAGTCGCAACATAAGTTTATCCAGCCCTTTTACGCAATTGACGTGCCAATCTTCCGGGCAGACAATAACAATCCGGTGGTCCACGGGTCTTCAAAAGCGGGCCGCCCGGCGCACGGAGTAGAATTGGGGCAAACCCCGGTCGGAGACAGATTTTCCATGAACCAGCCCCTCGCATCCAAGTACTTGCGCCGCGAATTGCCGGCAATCCTGCTCGAGGAATTGAAGGCCGTTCTCGGCCCTGAGCGCGTTTCGGTTTCCCAGGCGGTGCGCGAGCACCATGGCAAGGACGAGTCTTCTTTCCCGTACGCGTTGCCCGACGCGGTGGTCTTTCCCGAGACCACCGAAGAGGTGTCAAAAATTGTAAAAGCTTGCGCCCAGCACAAGTTCCCGGTGATTCCCTATGGAACCGGCACTTCCCTGGAAGGGCATATCCTGGCGATTCACGGCGGTATTTCGGTTGATGTGTCGCGGATGAACAATGTGCTGGCGGTGCACGCCGAAGACCTGGACGCAGTAGTCCAGGCGGGGGTGACGCGTAAGCAATTGAATGCATACATTAAAGACACCGGACTGTTCTTTCCCATCGACCCCGGCGCGGACGCTTCCATCGGCGGCATGAGCGCCACTCGCGCCTCCGGTACGGCCGCGGTGCGTTACGGCACCATGCGCGAAAATGTCATGGCCTTGACCGTAGTGATGGCCGACGGGCGCATCGTCAAGACCGGCCGACGCACCAAAAAGTCTTCCGCGGGTTACGATTTGACGCGACTGTTTGTCGGCAGCGAAGGGACCTTGGGCATCATCACCGAAGTCACTGTCAAGCTCTACCCGCAGCCGGAAGCACTCTCCGCTGCAGTCTGCTGCTTTCCCAGCATGGTGGCGGCGGCTGATACGGTGATCGCCGCGATCCAGCTGGGCGTGCCGGTGGCGCGCTGCGATTTCGTCGACCCGCTGTGCGTGCGCGCGATCAACCAGTTCAGCAAGCTCACCCTGAAGGAAGTGCCGACGGTGTTTTTCGAGTTTCACGGCACTCCTTCCAGCGTCAAGGAGCAGGCGGAGCTGGTGCAGCAGATCGCCACCGAAAACGGCGCCGAAGATTTTTCCTGGGCCACCAAGGCCGAAGACCGCAGCAAGCTGTGGCAGGCGCGGCACGACGCCTATTTCGCCTGCCTGCAATTGCAGCCCGGCTCGCGCATTATTTCGACCGATGTCTGCGTACCGATTTCGCGCCTGGCCGAGTGCCTGGCCGAAACTGAAAAGGATATTGCCGCCTCCGGCCGCCTGGTGCCGGTACTGGGGCATATCGGCGACGGCAATTTCCACCTGTGCATCGTGGTCAATCCGGAGAGCGATACCGACCTGCATGCCGCCGAGGAAATGAACCAGCGCCTGGTGCATCGCGCGATTGCGATGGAAGGCACCTGCACCGGCGAGCACGGCATCGGCATGGGCAAGCTGGAGTTCCTGCGCGAAGAGCATGGCAACAGCGTCGACGTGATGCTGATGGTCAAGCAGGCGCTGGACCCGGACAACATCATGAACCCCGGGAAAGTGGTTTCTTCCTAGCCGAAGGCTGGGAAGAAACCATCCTGAGCGCAGCGAAGGATCTTTCCGGTACAGCCTGAGCGTTACGTAGCACGACAACGCGGCTTGCGAAGTTGCGGCCGACTCAAACCATGAACGCCCCCGCCGATCTTTCCCCAGCCGTCACCGCCATCGACTTCGCGCGTCAGACGGCAGTGGTGGCGCGCTTGCGCGCCTTCATGCCGGCGGCCCAGGTGCTGTTCGCCGCCGAAGACACCCGCCCCTACGAATGTGATGGCTTGTCGGCCTACCGTCAGGTGCCGATGGTTGTGGTGTTGCCGGATACCGAAGAGCAGGTCAGCCGGATTCTTGCCACCTGTTGCGAAATGGGTGTGCCGGTGGTGCCGCGCGGCGCCGGCACCGGTCTCTCCGGCGGTGCGCTGCCGATGGGCGACGGCGTGCTGCTGTCGCTGGCCAAGTTCAACAAGATCGTCGCCGTCGATCATGCGGCCCGTACCGCGCGCGTGCAGCCCGGGGTGCGCAACCTGGCCATTTCGGAGGCTGTCGCGCACCTGGGTCTCTACTACGCCCCCGACCCCTCCTCGCAAATCGCCTGCTCGATCGGCGGCAACGTGGCGGAAAACTCCGGCGGCGTGCATTGCCTGAAATACGGCCTGACGGTGCACAACGTGCTCAAGGTGCGCGGCTACACCGTCAAAGGTGAACTCGTCGAGTTCGGCGGGGCGGCACTCGATAGCCCGGGCTACGACCTGCTGGCGCTGGTGATCGGCTCCGAGGGCATGCTGGCGGTGACCACGGAAGTGACCGTCAAACTGGTGCCCAAGCCGGAAAAGGCGCAGGTGATCCTGGCCTCTTTCGATAACGTGGAAAAGGCCGGCAACGCGGTGGCCGCGGTGATTGCCGCCGGCATCATTCCCGCCGGCCTGGAGATGATGGACAAGCCGGCCACCGCGGCGGTCGAGCAATATGTCCATGCCGGCTACGACCTGGACGCCGAGGCGATTCTGCTGTGCGAATCCGACGGCACGTCCGAAGAAGTGGCGGAAGAAATCGGCCGCATGGAGGCCGTGCTGTCCAAATCCGGCGCTACCAGATTCAGCGTTTCCGCCTCCGAAGAGGAGCGCCTGCGCGCCTGGTCCGGGCGCAAGGCGGCGTTTCCCGCGGTGGGGCGCATTTCGCCGGACTACTACTGCATGGACGGCACCATTCCGCGCAAGTCGCTGGGCGAGATTCTGCTGTTCATCGCGCAAATGGAAAAGAAATACGGCCTGCGCTGCCCCAATGTATTCCACGCCGGCGACGGCAACCTGCATCCGCTGATTTTGTTCAACGCCAACGACCCGGATGAGTTGCATCGGACCGAAGAGTTCGCCGCCGAAGTGCTGGAAAAATGCATCGCCCTGGGCGGCACGATTACCGGCGAGCACGGCGTGGGCATCGAAAAGATCAACCAGATGTGCATTCAGTTCAAGCCGGCGGAGCTGGCGATGTTTCGCGCGGTAAAAGCCGCGTTCGACGAGCAGGGATTGCTCAATCCCGCAAAAAACATCCCCACGCTGCATCGCTGCGCCGAATTTGGCGGCATGCACGTGCATGGCGGCGCGCTGCCCCATCCGGAGCTGCCACGGTTTTGAATACGGAAGCATTTTCCCAGGCCATCCGCGCCGCGGCTGCCGACGGCAGGCCCTTGCGCATCAAAGGCGGCGGCACCAAGGACTTTTACGGCCAATCGTTCGCCGGTGAAGTGCTGGATACGCGCGACTATCGCGGCATCGTCGACTATGAGCCGACCGAACTGGTGATCACCGCGCGTTGCGGCACGCCGCTGGCCGAGATCGAGGCGGCGCTGGCCGCGCACAACCAGATGCTGGCCTTCGAGCCGCCGCATTTCGGCGCTGGGGCGACTCTTGGTGGCGTGGTGGCCAGCGGCCTGGCCGGCCCGCGCCGCGCGGCGCAAGGCTTGTACTACGGCAGTGTGCGCGACCACATGCTGGGCGCCAAGCTGATGAACAGCGATGGCGTGGTCCTGGCCTTCGGCGGCACGGTGATGAAAAACGTCGCCGGCTACGACGTCTCGCGGGTGATCGCCGGCTCGCTCGGTACCCTGGGTTTGATTACTGAAGTGTCGATCAAGGTATTGCCGCGCCCGGTCGCCAATCGCAGCCTGCGCCTGGCGCTGGATGAAAACATGGCCCTGGCCAAGCTGTGCGAGTGGGGCGGCCTGCCGCTGCCGATCAGCGCCAGCGCCTGGAACGACGGCGAACTCTGCCTGCGCCTGGAAGGCGCCGAAGCGGCGGTGAAATCGGCTGCTGCGCGCCTGGGCGGCGAAGCGGTGTCGTCGGCCGAAGCCGATGCGTATTGGCAGGGCCTGCGTGAGCAGACCAGTGATTTTTTCGCCGGTGCAGCGCCGCTCTGGCGCTTTTCCTTGCCGGCCACCGCTCCCCCCGTCGCCCTGACGGGCGTGCAACTGATCGAGTGGGGTGGTGCGCAACGCTGGTTCAAGACCTCTGCCTCGGCCGGCGAAGTGCGTGCCGCCGCGGCGCAGGCCGGCGGCCACGCCACGCTGTTTCGCGCCGGCAGTGCATCGAAAGATGGCATTGGTGTATTCACCCCGCTGGACCCGGTGCAGGCGCGCATCCAGCGCAATCTGAAACAGGCGTTCGATCCGCGCGGCATTTTCAATCCCGGCCGCCTTTACCGCGAGTTCTGATGCAAACCAATCTCGCCGACTTCATCAAGAATACGCACGAAGGCCGCGAGGCCGAAGACATCCTGCGCAAGTGCGTGCATTGCGGCTTTTGCACCGCCACCTGCCCGACCTATCAATTGCTGGGCGATGAGCTCGACGGCCCGCGCGGGCGCATCTACTTGATCAAGCAGGTGCTCGAAGGCAAGCCGGCGACCGAAAAGACGCAATTGCATCTCGACCGCTGCCTCACCTGCCGCAATTGCGAGACCACCTGTCCCTCCGGCGTGCAATACGGCCGCCTGGTCGATATCGGGCGCAACATCGTCGCGCGCCAGGTCGAGCGACCCTTCGCGGAAAGAGCGAAGCGCAAGCTGCTGGCCGAAGGCATGAACAGCGTGCTCTTCGCGCCGGCGATGAAGCTGGGCCAGGCGATGCGCTGGGCGGTGCCTGACTCGCTCAAGGCCAAGGTACCGCCCAGGCAACAGGCCGGGCAGCGTCCGCCGGTACGCCATGCACGCCGCATGATCCTGCTCGAAGGCTGCGTGCAGCCGGCGATGATGCCGAACATCAACAACGCCGCTGCCCGCGTGCTCGACAGGTTGGGCATTTCACTTGTTACCGTTCCGCGCGCCGGCTGTTGCGGCGCGGTGCGCTTTCACCTCGACTTCCAGGACGAGGGGTTGAACGACATGCGCCGCAACATCGACGCCTGGCTGCCGCTGGTGGAGGCGGGCGAAGTCGAAGCCATCGCCATGACCGCCTCTGGTTGCGGGGCGATGGTGCGCGAGTATGGCCACCATCTTGCGCACGACCCGCAGTACGCGCAAAAGTCGCAGCGTATCGGCGCGCTGACCCGCGACCTTTCCGAAATCGTCCTTGCCGAAGAGGCGCGCCTGATTCCCCTGCTCGAGGCCGCAGCGCGCAAGCCAGGGCGCGGCGGCGAGCCCAGGCGCGTCGCCTATCATCCGCCCTGCACCCTGCAACACGCACAGCAGTTGCGCGGCGCCGCCGAACGTATTTTGCAGGCAGCCGGGTTCGAACTGGCGCCGGTCGATGAATCGCATCTGTGCTGCGGCTCGGCCGGTGCCTATTCGGTGCTCAACCCGGAAATCTCCGAGCAGTTGAAACAGCGCAAGCTGGGCAACCTGCAGGCCGGCGCACCGGAAATGATCCTCTCCGCCAACGTTGGCTGCCTGACCCACCTGCAAAGCGGCACGCCGACGCCGGTGAAGCACTGGATCGAAGCGGTGGACGAGCTCCTGGGGCCCTGACCGCGCCATGATCGAAATCGACCACGAGGTCAGCCGCCGCATCACCAAGTTCTCGCTGATCGGCTTCGCCATCCTGTTTTTTCTCTCGCCGGTGCAGCCGCTGCTGTGCACCACCTTGATGGGCCTGGCCGCCATCGTGCCCATTCTGCTTGGCCCCAATCCCCTGCGCATCCTCGGCCTCCTGGCCTTCGCCGTGGCCGGCTACATGTTCTGGCCCGAATACCAGGAATCGAAAAAAGTGCCGACGCGCAACGCCGTGCGCCTGGTGCTGGAGCGCGCGCAAAAAATGCAGGACCCGGTGACCCAGTTCGTCAAGGCGAACCGGCGCTTGCCGGCGCAGGGCGCGCTGGACCTGAAGTCTGACCGCGAGATCGTCGGCGACGGCCAGGCGGATTACGAAATCCTGCCCGGTGGCGCGGTGGCGGTGCACCTGAAGTTCGCTCCGCTCACGGGGCTGTCGGTGCGCTGGGAGCCGCGGCTTTCCGGCGGCGTGCCCGCGCAAGCCCCGGCCAGCCAGCCCGTGGCCCCGCTGGGCGCTGCCGAAGCGCCGCCCAATGTCTCGCCCGCCGCGCAGCCGCCGCAGGCGGCGAAAGCGCGGCCGGCGCCGCAATTGCGCCTGGCGTGGGTATGCATCAGCGACGATATCGCGCAGTCCTATCTGCCGAAGGAGTGCCGCAACAGCGAAAACCTGCGCAAGGCGCAGCAGTTGCAGAAGTAGCCGGGCCGCGCGATCGCCTGGCGGGGGTGCCTGGCGGGGTGGCCTGAAAGATTCAGGCCACCGGCTCGCGCATGGTGACGAATTCTTCCGCCGCCGTCGGGTGAATGCCGATGGTGGCATCTACCTGTGCCTTGGTGGCACCGCAATTGAGCGCCACCGCGAAGCCCTGGATGATCTCGCCCGCGTCCGGTCCCACCATGTGGGCGCCGAGCACGCGGTCGCTGGCGGCGTCGACCACCAGTTTCATCATCACTTTTTCGTCGCGGCCGGAAAGCGTGTGCTTCATCGACTTGAAGCTGGAGCGGAAAATCTTCACGTTGCCGAACTGCTTGCGTGCCTCGGCTTCCGAGAGACCAACGGTGGCGACATTCGGGTGGCTGAAAATCGCCGTCGGCACATTGGTGTATTCCATGCGCCGGGTCGCGGTATTGAACAGCCGGTCGGCCACCACCATGCCCTCGGCCAGCGCTACCGGCGTGAGTTGCATGCGGTTGATCGCATCGCCGATGGCATGAATCGACGGTACGCTGGTCTGGAAATGGGTATCGACCTCGATGGCGCCGTCCTTGCCCATCTTGACGCCGGCACCTTCCAGCCCGAGGTTGCGCGTGTTGGGGGCGCGGCCGGTGGCGTTCATCAGCACGTCGCAATCGATAGTGCTGCCGTCGGTCATCACCAGGGTGAGGTCGCCGGCGGGATTTTTCCTGATCTGCTCCAGGTGCACCTGGAAACGCAGGTCGACGCCCTTTTTGCTCATCTCCGCCGCCAGGGTATGGCCGAGGTCGGCGTCGAAATGCTTGAGCAACTGGTCGCCGCGGTACAGCAGCGTGGTCTGCGCTCCCATGCCGTTGAAAATCGAGGCGAATTCCACCGCGATATAACCGCCGCCGCCGACCACCACGCGGCGCGGTAGCTCCTTCAGGTGAAAGGCTTCGTTGGAGGTGATCGCATGTTCGATGCCGCGAACCTGCGGCACTACCGGCCAGCCGCCGACGGCGACCAGGATGTGCTTGGCGGTGATGCGCTTGCCGTCGACCTCAACTGTATGCGGGTCAATCACGGTGGCGCGCGCATTGAGGATTTTCACCCCGGAGCCGTTCAGCAGGCGTTCATAGACGCCGTTTAAGCGCGCGATCTCACGGTCCTTGTTGGCGATCAGGGTGGCCCAGTCGAATCGCGGCTCGCCTACAGTCCAGCCGAAACCGGCGGCGTCCTGGAAATCTTCGTGGTAGTGGGCCGCATAGGAGAGCAGCTTTTTCGGAATGCAGCCGACGTTGACGCAGGTGCCGCCGAGATACCGCTCCTCGGCGACGGCGACGCGGGCGCCGAAATTGGCGGCAAACCGCGCGGCGCGCACACCGCCGGAGCCGGCGCCGATGGTGAACAGGTCGTAGTCGAATTCAGGCATGAGGTAGTCGAGAAAAAGAACTGGCCATAAAGGAGATGCAAGAAGATGCGCATCCGCAAGGGGAAAAACAACCCCGGTCCGCGTGATTCCATCATGTTACGCCAGCGCGGGCCCGGCCGGGGATTGTGGTTTATACGGCTTGCGTCGCATAATGAGAGCGCAAGCCCGGCCAGGCGCCGGGACGCCAAACAAGGAGACCCCATGCCGCTGACCGAACTCAATCACTACTTCGTGCGCGCCAACAACGTGCAAAAGACCAAGGACTTCTACTGCAAGGCGCTGGACCTGGAAGAAATGCCGCGTCCCGACTTTCCCTTTCCGGGTTACTGGCTGGGGCGCGAAGGCAAGATCTGGGTGCACATGGGCCAGCACGGCGTGCCCAATTCGGCGCTTTACTATCGCGGTACGCCGCAAGACGCGGCCACTGCCAACTCCGGCGTGGTCGACCATATCGCCTTTGTCGCCACCGACCCGGAAGGTTTTCGCCGGCGCTTCGAGGAGATGGGTTGCGATTTCTGGGCGCGCGCCCTGCCGCAATTCGACCTGTTCCAGGTGTTCGTGCGCGATCCGGACGGCCTGACCATCGAACTCAACTTTCTCGGATTGACGGACGTGCCGGACTGGGGCGGCGAAGACTATTCGCAAATGCCGCGGGTCAGCGAGGAAGACGCCGCCGCTGCTGCCCGCTAGGCGAGCCCGGGGAACCGGCGCGAAATTCGCGCCTTGCGTATCGACATCTGGAGGGAAATGCCATGGCCACGCATCTGCGTGATGTATCCGGTTCCGCCGCGGCCCCGCGCCGCGAGCCCGCGCGCAGCTTTTCGGACGTCGGCTACGACGAAGCGATGCGCCGTGCGCGCGCCCTGCTGCCGGAGTTGCGCAAACTCGCCGGCGCCTCTGAGGCGGCAAAACGCATGACCCCGGAAATCGAAAACCTGCTGCACGAAAGCGGCCTGTTGCGCGCCCTGCAGCCGAAGCGCTGGGGCGGGATGGAATTGCCCTTTGTCGCCTATTTCGACCTGCCCGAGATGCTTGGCCGTGCCGACGCTTCAACCGGCTGGAACTTCGGCAACCTGGCGGTGCACCACTGGATGCTGGCGCTCTACGATCCAAAGGCGCAGGAAGAAGTGTGGGGCGACAATCCGGACGCGTTGATCGCCTCCGGCATCGCCTACCCCCAGGGCCGCGCACGCAAGGTCGATGGCGGCGTGGTGCTCTCGGGGCTGTGGAATTTCTCCTCCTCGGTCGACCCCTCGGGCTGGAACATGCTCGCCTGCATCGTGCGCGATGGCGAGAAAGTGATCGACCACCGCATGTGCCTGCTGCCGGCTTCGGACTATGAAATCGTGTCCGACTGGGACACCATGGGCATGCGCGGCACCGGCAGCAATTCGGTGAAGGTCGACGAGGTGTTCGTGCCGGAGCATCGCGCGCTTTCGATGTACACCGCGCGTGGCGGCCCCACGTTTCCCGGCTACCAGCTCAACACCAATCCGGTCTACCAGCTCTCGCTGGGGGCGCTCGGCACGCACTGCCTGGGCGGCGCCATGGTCGGCAATGCGCAGGGCGCGCTGGAACTGGTGGTGGAGATGGTGAAGGAGCGCAGCACCAATTACTCGGCATCGCGCATGCGCGATTTCCAGGCGGTGCAAATGCGGGTCGGCGCGGCGGGCGCGAAAATCGATCTCGCCCGGCTGTCGATGCGCAACGATTGCCTGGAAGCGGCGCAAATCGCCGAGGCCGGGCGCGTGATGGACATGGAAACCAAGCTGCGCTGCCGGCGCAATGTCGCGCTCGCCTGCAAGCTCGCCACCGAAGCGGTGGACGCGCTGCACGAAATGAGCGGCGCCAACGGGTTATACACCAGGCACCCGCTGGAGCGTTACTTTCGCGACGCCCATTCCGGCTCCGGGCACATCGGCTTCAACTGGGACGCCGGCATGAGCACCTGGGGCCTGGTGACCCTGGGCGGCGAATTCAACAGCCCGACGATGTAACGGCGACACTTTTCAAAATGACCCACTCTGGGTCAGTCGATTTTCGCGCCCGAGCGCTGCGCCACGTCCTTCCATTTCACCGTTTCCTTTTTCACCAGCTCGGCGAATTGTTCCACCGTGCCGCCGCCCGGCTCGTCGCCTATCGCGGCAAAACGCTGCTTGAAGCCCGGCGAGGTGATGGCCTTGTTGATCGCTTCGTTCAGCCGCGCGACGATCGGCTTGGGCACGCCGGCGGGCGTGATCACGCCGGTCCAGGTCGGTGCCTCGTAGCCCGGCACGCCGGCTTCGGCAATCGTCGGCAAATCGGGGAAGGCGGGCGAGCGCTTGGCGCCGCTGACGCCCAGCGGGCGCACCCGGCCCTGGTGGGCGAAAGGGGCGATCGAGCCCAGGCTTTCGAACATCACCTGCACCTGGCCCGCCATCAGGTCGTTGATCGCCGCCGCGCCGCCTTTGTAGGGTACGTGGACGATGCGGGTACCGGTCATGTATTTGAACAATTCGCCGCCAAGGTGGCCGGGGGTGCCGTTGCCCGAGGAGGCATTGGTAATCTGGTCCGGATGCGCGCGGGCCTGCTCGATCAGGTCGCGCACTGATTTGATATCGCTTTTCGGCGAGGCCGCCAGCAGCAGATGGCCGATGGTGATCAGTACGATCGGCTGGAAGTCGCGCTCCACGCTGTAGGGCAGCTTTTGCACCAGCGCCGGGCTGATGGTCATCGCGCCGATGGTGCCCAGGCCCAGGGTGTAGCCATCGGGCGCCGAGTGCGCCACGGCTTCCATGCCGATCACCAGGGCGCCGCCGGGGCGATTGTCGATCACCACCTGCTGGCCGAGTTCGCGCGCCAGGTCGTAGCCCAGCGCACGCGCCACGGTGTCGGAGGCGCTGCCCGCGGCTTGCGCGACGATCAGGCGCACCGGATGGTCGGGATATTGCGCCCGTGCGGCGGAGAACGGCAGCGCCGCGCAACAAGCCAGGGCCAGCGCGGGTGCCCGCAATCCAATACGCAATGCCATGTTCATGCACCCGCCTCGATTTTGTTGTCCTTCACTACTTTATTCCAGCGGGTGATCTCGCCGCCGACGAATTTGGCGAACTCCTCCGGCGACGAGGCGCGGATGTTCATGCCCTGCTGCTCCAGGCGCTCGCGCACCGCCGGTATTTTCAGTGCCTTGGCCACTTCATCATGCATGCGCGCGGAGATGGCTGCCGGCGTCTTCGCCGGCGCTACCAGGCCCCACCAGGACACGGCGGAAAAGCCCGGAATGCCGGATTCCGAAACCGTGGGTACATCGGGAAACTGCGGCGAGCGCGCCGGCGAGGTGACAGCCAACGGGATCAGGCGCTTGGCCGCCACCTGCTGGGCGAACAGCACCGTGGTGCCGATGGCCACCGGCACCTGGCCGGCCACCGCGTCCTGGGTCAGCGGCCCGCCGCCCTTGTAGGGGATGTGGGTCATCTGGAAGCCGGCCTGGTTGCCCATCAGGGTCATCGCCAGGTGGCCCAGGCTGCCCGAGCCGATGGTGCCGAAACTCACCGCGCCGGGGCTGGCCTTGGCCGCCGCCAGCACGTCGCCGAAATTCTTGTAGGGACCGCCCGGATGCACGGTGATCATCATCGGGCCGGTGCCGATCAGCATGACGTGCTGCAGGTCTTTCAGCGTGTCGTAGGGCAGGCCGGGGATCAGGCTGGGGTTGACGCCGTGGGTATCAAAGACGATGGCGAAGGTGTAGCCGTCCGGCGTGGCCTTGGCGGCGATGCCGGTGCCGATCGAGGCGGAGGCCCCGGGGCGGTTGTCGACAATGATCTGCTGGCCCAGGCTCTGCTGCAGATAGGGCGCCAACAGGCGCGCCACCGCGTCCACCGAGCCGCCGGGGGGAAAGGGCACGATCATGCGGATTGGCTGGGTCGGCCATGATTGTGCCTGGGCACCAGCGGTGAAAACAATGGCGAAGCTTAAGAAAAGGGCGGCAGCAAGCCGGCCAGACAGGCGGTGCATAGGTTTGTCTCCGTTGATTTTTGTCCTTTTGCGGCGCCCATACTAGCAGGCCCCGGGGCGACCGTGTAAGGGACGCGGGAGAACAGAAAAATTTACCTGTGAAGGTAAGAATTTCCGGAACTAATTTCCCATCTTTTTCATGATTTCCTTTTTAATCAAATAGATACTACCGGGTATTGAATTTGCAAAAGCAAGCTGTTCAAGTCGCGGCAGCTATCAAAAAAAACGTTGGTGAATCGCTGTGGTCGCGCAATCCAGTAGCCTTTTGCAACGGCAGTAGGGGGAAATATGGGCGTCGTCGAGGCATTGCCTGGCATCAACCATGATGTGGAGTTCAAGGCTATCTGGAAAGCGTTACGGGCCTTGCGGGCCGGCGACGTTTCCGTGCGCCTGCCGGTCGATTGGCCGGAGCCGGCCGCCAACATCGCCAGCGAATTCAACGAATTCGCCAGCCAGTTCGACCGCATGAGCCATGAAATCCGCATGATGGAGCGCGATGCCCCGGCTCGATTGGGCAGCAAGCGGCGTTTGCCGCAAAAAGAGTTGAGCGGCGCCTGGCTGGATGTGAGCGGCGCGATCAACGGTCTTGCCGAACGCGCCGAACTCGCGGACGCCAACACGCGCGGCATCCTGACCGCGCTCAATTCGCTGAAAAAGGGCAATGCCCAGGCCAGCCTGCCCGACGACTGGACCGGCTTGTTCGGCAAGGTGGCGGATACCTTCAACCAGGTGGTCGAGCAGAACGTGCGCATGGCCGACGAGCTGGCACGCCTGTCGCGCGTGGTCGGCAAGGAAGGCAAGCTGAAGGAGCGTGCCTCGGTACAGAATGCGAGCGGCTTCTGGGGCGATTCGGTCGATTCCATCAACTCCCTGATCGGCGACCTGGTGCATCCGACTTCCGAAGTGGCGCGGGTGATCGGCGCGGTGGCCCAGGGCGACCTGACCAAGAGCATGGCGCTGGAGGCGGACGACCGGGCGCTGGAAGGCGAGTTTTTGCGCACCGCCAAGATCATCAACAAGATGGTCGAGCAGCTCGGCACTTTTGCCGCGGAAGTGACGCGGGTGGCGCGCGAAGTGGGCACCGAAGGCAAGCTCGGCGGCCAGGCCGACGTGCAGGGCGTGGCCGGTACCTGGAAGGACTTGACCGACTCGGTCAACTCGATGGCCGGCAACCTCACCGGCCAGGTGCGCAACATCGCGGAAGTGACCACCGCTGTGGCCGCCGGTGACCTGTCGAAAAAGATCACGGTGGACGTGAAGGGCGAAATCCTCGAACTGAAAAACACCATCAATACGATGGTGGACCAGCTGCGGTCATTTGCCTCGGAAGTGACGCGGGTGGCGCGCGAAGTGGGTACCGAAGGCAAGCTCGGCGGCCAGGCCGATGTGCAGGGCGTCGCGGGTACGTGGAAAGACCTGACCGACTCGGTGAACTCGATGGGCGGCAACCTCACGGCCCAGGTGCGCAACATCGCGGAGGTGACCACCGCAGTGGCGGCCGGTGACCTGTCGAAAAAGATCACGGTGG
>DATAZV010000180.1:0-3143 GCA_036271855.1 Burkholderiales bacterium | reverse complement strand
ATGGCCGGCAGTCCACCGTGCATCTGGCGGAGGTTGCGGCGCCGAAACAGGGGCAGCCATTCGGCGACCGCGCGCAGCAGGCGCTGGCGCAGTTGTGCCTGAACGCGGCGGCCGAGGTGACGCCGCGCGAGGACCCTTATGGCAATGCGGTGGCGCAGGTGCAGTGCCAGGGGCGCGACGCCGGCGAGGCGCAGGTGGGCGAGGGGATGGCGTGGGTGTACCGGGAGTTTTCGCAGAATCCGGGGCGGCTGTATGCCCTGGAGCAGGAGGCGCAGGCGGCCAAGCGCGGCTTGTGGGTGGACCAGGCGCCGCAGCCGCCTTGGGAGTGGCGCAAGGGCAGCCGGTCGGCCGCCAGGGATTGAGCCGAATGTAGAAGGGCTGGCTCGTTGCAGCGACAGCGAGGGTGGCCTAACCCCATCCCCACCCCGGCCCTCCCCTTGAAAGGGAGGGTGAGTAATGAGTGCGCTGCGCGCACTACGCTGTGCCTCCCATCCCCACCCCAGCCCTCCCCTTGAAAGGGAGGGTGAGTAATGAGTGCGCTGCGCGCACTACGCTATGCCTCCCATCCCCACCCCGGCCCTCCTCTTGAAAGGGAGGGTGAGTGATGAGTGCGCTGCGTGCGCTACGCTATGCCTCCCATCCCACCGGGTTCCTCCCCGTGAAAGGAGGAGACCTGCTAAGCGGGCAGCGTTCTGGTCAGTCGAGCTGGATGTTCAGCTCGCGGATGATCCCGGCCCAGCGGGTGGTTTCTTTTTGCATGAAGCGCCCGAGCTCCTGCGGGGTGCCGCCTACCGGGAGTGCGCCGATCTTTTGCAGGCGTGCGGCAACCGTGGGGTCGGCGATGGCTTCGTTGACCCGGGTGTTCATCCACTTTACCGCAGCCTCCGGCGTCCCCGTAGGCGCCACAAAACCATACCAGGCGAGTACTTCCATGTCACGGAGGCCGGCTTCGGCGAAGGTGGGGACGTCGGGAATTTCGGAGAGTCTCTTGGGGCCGGCAATCGCCAGGCCTTTGAGCTTGCCGCCTTCTATCTGGGGAATAACGCCGCCGGAGGTGTCGATGCAGAAGTCGAGCTGGCCGGCGATCACGTCGGTCATGGCGGGGCCGCTGCCTTTGTAGGGAACGTGGACCAGCTTGATGCCGGTGAGCTTTTGCAGCAGTTCGCCCGATAGATGCGGCGGCGTGCCGGTGCCGCCCGAGCCGTAGTTCAGCGAGCCGGGGGCGGCGCGGGCGCGCTCGATCAGCGAGCGGACGTCGGTGATCGGCGACTTCATGCCGACCGAAAGGATGGTGGGCGAGTCGGCGATGTGCGCGACGGGGATGAAGTCCTTGTCGACGCGGTATTGGAGTTTCTTGTACAGCGAGGGGTTGATGGCCAGGGTGAATTGCCCGAGCAAATAGGTGTAGCCGTTGGGCGCGGCGCGCGCGGCCATTTCATTGCCGATGTTGGTGCCGGCACCGCCGCGGTTGTCGATGATGATGGCCTTGCCGGTGCGCTCGGTGATGCGGGTGGTGATGATGCGCGTGACGGCGTCGCTGCCGCCGCCGACGGTGAAGGGGACAATGATGGTGATGGGCTGCGCGGGGTAGTCCGCCGGGGAAGATTGCGGGTGGGCGGCGAGGCTGAGTAGTGACGTCGCCGCGAAGGCGAGAGGGCGAAGTCCACGGATGAAGCCGGCTCCCTTGGCCGGGTGGCCGGCTGCCAAGGTGTGCGAGCGCTTGACTGTCTTCATGAGACCTCCTCCAGGTTTTGAAACTCCACTGTCCAGCGATAAGTTGTCTTTGGCTTCTACGCTAGCGGCTTACCTGCCGCGACACCAGCCAGCCGATCACGGCGATGTTACCGACGTTGAACAGGATGCCGAGATTAAAGGCAAACGAGTAGGCGTGGGTCTGGTCGTAGATGTAGCCGGCGAACCAGCTGCCGAAGGCCATGCCGCAGAGATTGCAGAAGAACCAGGTGGGGACGCGCCAGTGGGCTTCGCCAGCCGGAAAAATTTCGCGCAAGCCCAGGACGTAGGCAGGGATGATGCCGGCGAAGCCCACGCCGTAGGCGGAGGCGACGGCGAACAGGCCGAACTCGCTTTGGGTGAGGGCGAAACCGGTGATCGACAGGGCTTGCAGGATGGAGCCGGCTAGGATGGTCTTGAGCCCGCCGATGCGGTCCGACATCCAGCCCCAGAACTGGCGGCTGACGAAGGCGCAGGCCTGCATGATCGAGAGCATGAAGGCGCCGGTTTTTCCGGAAATGCCGAGGTCGCCACACAGCGCGACCAGGTGCGAGGGCGGCATCGCCATCGGCATGCAGCAGAGAAAGCCGGCGATGCACAGCAGCACGAAGGTGCGGTGTGGTGACACGGCGCGGATGCCGACCTGCCGGGAAAAGGAGGCCGCGCCGGCGGCGGTGTCGATGGCCGGCGGCGGGCGCAGGGCGAACCACATCATCGGCACCATGCCGGCGATGACCACGATGCCGGCGGCGAACATGGTGTGGCGCCAGCCGCTGTCACTTAAGCCCGCGGTAATCAGCGTGGGCCAGAGCATGCCGCCGATGTACTGGCCGCTGGTGACCAGGGCGAGGGCGGTGCCGCGGCGGCGGTCGAACCAGCGGCTGATGTAGACCATCATCTGCGCGTTGATCGCGCCCGACCCGAGCAGGCCGATGAACACCACGTGGCCGACGAGAAAGCGCAGCGAATCGCCGGAGGAAGAGAGCATCAGGCCCAGGCCGATGCATACCGCGCCGAACAGCGCGATGAAGCGGTAGCCCAGGCGCGGCACCAGCCGGCCCCACAGCATGGCGCCGATGCCGGAGCCGAGCCAGACGAATGCCGCCGCCAGCGAGGGCACGCTGCGCAGGCCGCCGAAGTCCGCCGCGATGTTTTTCAGCGCAACGGTGTTGACCAGCGGCGCGCCGTAGGAGAAGGCGAGGATGAAGGTGACCGCGACGGCGATCAGCCAGGACTTGCGGGTTTCGATGGTGGCGCGCGCGGCGGGGGCCGGCGGCGCGTTCGGGGCCGGCGCGGCGGCCAGCGGTTGGTCGAGTGCGGGGTTCATCGTGCTGCCGCGCGGCTGGCAGGCTGTTCGCTGCTGGCGAACTGGTTTGGGAGGCGCATCGAAACCGGCAAGGTTTCGCGGCCGC
>DATAZV010000179.1:0-4852 GCA_036271855.1 Burkholderiales bacterium | reverse complement strand
CTAGCATATTGATGTCCCGCAACCGACAAGCGCGCCCATGGCCTGGACCCTGATCGACCACCTGGAAATGAAAATGCTCAGCGAAGGCGTGCCCGAGGCCGACCGCGCGGTGTTCAAATCGCGCTTCGCCCTGCGGCCGATCTGCCCGGCCTGCTTCGTCGGCCGCGCGCTGCCCGAGCGCGAGCAGAGCATGGCCAAGGTGGCGCTGGGCAACAGCTACTACTATCACTGCCCGAAATGCTTCGCGCGCCTCGACCCGCTGTAGGAGCGGGGCGCGCCGCCTTTGCGGTGCGGGCGCTGCGAAGGCAGCATCGCGGTTTGTGCGAAAGCCTCAGGCGCGCGCCGGCTTATGCGCCACCCACTTGAACTGCAGCTCGGCGATCACATTGTCCTGCGAGCGCGAGGCCTTGACGATTTCTTCGGACGTCATTTCGCCGGAAGTGAATTTCGGCAGCCATTCGGCATCGAGCACGAAGTTGACGTTCTCCAGGCTGAAGTCCACGCCCAGTTGCAGGCCCAGCGGCGTCGCCGCGTTGCCGCCGGCCACCCATTCGCGGTTCATGACCTGGTCGAAGGCCTGCAAGGTGGCGGGCAGGATGGCCCGCACATGCGTCGGGTCGCCGAGAAAATGGTCGTGGCGCGGGTGCGGCACGGTGATGTCGAGCAGCGCGCCCGGCGCGCACACCCGCCACAGCTCGCCGATGATGGCGAGGAAAACGGTGGGTTTCTGGCCCACATGCTCCAGCACGCTGTCCATGGTCACATGGGTCACCGAGCTGCCGGGGAAGGGCCAGGGCACGGCTTCGAGGTCCAGCACCAGGTCCGGCCGCGAACCGGCGAAGTGGTCCACGTTCACATAGCCCGGCATTTTCTTGAAGCCGCAACCGAGGTTGAGCTTCAGCGGGTAGGCGAATTGCGGCGCGCCCGTTTGCGCGCGCGGCGTGGAAAACAATCCCTTGAGCATGAGCGACTTTCTTGTGGGCTGCGCCTTGTTGGTGGGTGCATTCTACCCGCGCGGTTTGAATGGACGCGGGATGCCGGCACGAAACGCCAAAAGCAAAGGGCGCCTTGCGGCGCCCTTGTTGTTGCCGCCGGTTTCCCGGCACGGCTTACTCCAGCTTGATGCCCGCCTTCGGGATCACCACTTTCCAGCGTGCGATGTCGTTGACGTACATCTTGCCGAAGTCGGCGCGGTTCAGCGGGGCGATGGTGACGCCGGCCTTGGTGAAGCGTTCCTGCATCGCCGGGTCGGCCAGCATTTTCAGCGTGCTGGCGGTGACGAAGTCGACCACCGCGTCCGGCGTGCCGGCGGGGAGGAACAGGCCTTGCCACAGGGTCATGTCGTAGTCCTTGACGCCGGACTCGACCATGGTCGGCACTTCGGGCAGGGGCGCGAAACGCTTCTGGCTGGTGACGGCCAGCGCGCGCACCTTGCCGCCCTTGTATTGGGCCATGCCCACCGGCATGCCGGCGAAGTAGAACTGGATCTGCCCGGCGATAAGATCCGTGGCCGCGGGGGCGCCGCCCTTGTAGGGCACGTGCAGTGCCTGCACCCCGGCCAGCACCTTGTAGAGCTCGCCCGCCATGTGGTCGGAGTTGCCGACGCCGGAAGAGCCGAAGGAATACTTGGCCGGGTTGGCCTTGAGCAACGCCGTGAGCTCGGCCACAT
This sequence comes from Burkholderiales bacterium, assembly GCA_036271855.1. Classification (GTDB taxonomy): domain Bacteria; phylum Pseudomonadota; class Gammaproteobacteria; order Burkholderiales; family JAEUOS01; genus JAQGMJ01. Next base: position 3,183 of record DATAZV010000179.1, on the reverse strand, counting down.
TCTTCACCGGCAGTTGCGAGTTGATGATCAGCAGGTGCGGGGTGGCGGCGACTTGCGCCACCGGGATCAAATCCTTCAGGCCGTTGTAGGGCAGGTGCGGATTGGCGGCCACCGAAATGGCGGTGCCGTTTTGCGCGAACAAAATCGTGTAGCCGTCGGGCGCGGCTTTGGCCACCACGTCGGCGGCGATGTTGCCGGCGGCGCCGGGGTGGCTGTCGATGATCACCGACTGCTTCCACATCTCGCCCAGGCCCTGCGCGACGACCCGGCCGATGATGTCGGTGGATGAGCCCGGCGCGTAGCCGATGGTCATTTTCACCGTCTTGTCGGGGTAGGCGGCGTGGGCGGCGAGGGTGCTTGCGGCGAGTGCGATTGCGAGGGCAAGTTTGCCCAGGGTGCGGGGGTGTTTGAAATGTTGCATGGATGTCTCCCTGTTTGAGGTGGAGTAAATGTGGTGTTGTTATTGGAATGCTTGGGTGAGGCGCGATGCAGGAAATGGGGGGCGGATCATATTTGCAGGCTTCATCGCAAATGTGCTCTGACCCCGATTTCCTTGGTGCGAAGTGAAGACGATTCGTGCACGTTCAACCTGGCGCGCTCCGCAACCCGGAATCGGGGTCAGGGTATACGCAAATGCGCTTTTCTCAAAAGATGAAAAAGTGATCCGACCCCAATTCCCGTAGTGTGCCTGAGCCGTCTCACGCCGCCACCCGCGAATGGCTCTTCAATTCCAGCCCGAACGAAAACCGGTTTTCCGGATGCCGCGTCACAGTCACCTCGAACGGGTGCCCCTGCTTGTCGAAATAGCGCCGCGTCACCACCAGGCAGGCGGAGCCCGCCGGCGCGTCCAGCAGCGCGGCGTGCTGCTTGCCGATCAGCGAGGCCTGCACTTCCACCTCGGCGCGGTCGATCGCCACGCCGAACAGGCGCTCGATCTGTTCGAACACCATTTCGCGGTTGTGGTTCGGCGTTTTCACCACGCGGGCGAAGCGGTGCTGGATGTAGATGTCGGTCCACGCCAGGGCCAGGCCCGAAGTTTCTTCGCGGCGCACCGCGCCGATGTGAAACCACGATGAGCCCACCGGCGCCTTCAGCACCGGCTGCAGCGCGCGGTCGCACTCGATGGCGCGCTCGACGCGGTTTTCGCGATAGGTGTTGCGCGGGTAGCGCAGCAGTTCCTTGATCGAGTTGAAGTCCTGGCTGAAAATGCGCGGCTCGGTCGAGGAGATCACCTTCGACGGCGCGCCCTGCCGGCGCTCGATGAAGCCGCGCGCTTCGAGCGTGCGCAGGGTATGCCGCAGGGTATGTCGGCTGACCCCGGCCGCCTGCGAGAGTTCGTTTTCCGAGGGCAGGGTGGCGCCCACCGGCCATTCGCCCGAGCGGATGCGCCCGAGCAGCTCCTCGGCCAGGCGGCCGTGCAAGGTGCGCGGCGCGGCGTCGCGGGCGGAGTGGTCGGAGAGGGCCATGGGCTGCTGCTGCTTTCAGAGGCGCCGCTCTCTCCAGCCGTTCGTGGTGAGCCTGTCGAACCACGTGTGCCCCACCGAGCTACATGCATCGGAAGTCACACGTCCTTCGACAGGCTCAGGACGAACGGAAGGGAGGGGGCGCGACATGGACATGGACATGGACATGGTTGGAGCAAGTGACGTAGCGCGGATTGCGCGTCGATCAGGTGAGGCCGTACATCTTCTTGCCGGCCACCGGCATTTTCGCCACCAGGATGTCGCCGGACATGCTCTCGGTGATGTACAAGGTTTTCAGATCATCGCCGCCGTAGGCGATGTTGGCGAGGTGGTGGTGGTCGTGATTCTCCGAGTACACCAGGTGGGTCGGCAGCATGTTGGCGTCGAAGCGCCAGACGCCGACGCCCAGGTGGCACACCGCCAGGCCATTGGCCGAATCCATCTCGATGCCGTCCGGCCCGGCCGCGCCGCCGGAGAGCTGGATGGCAACGCCGGTCTTCGACACCGAACCATCGGCCATCAGCGGCAGGCGCCAGATTTGTTGGCTGCGGGTGACGGCGACGAACACGTGTTTTTCCTGCGTGTTGAGCGTGATGCCGTTCGGGCTGGGCACGTTCAGCGCCAGGCGGTCGAGCTGACCATTCGCTTTTAGCCGAAAGACGCGGCCGGTGGGGTCGGCGATGCCGGTCTGGCCCTGATCGGTGAAGTAGAGGTCGCCGTTGGAAGCGAAGTGCAGGTCGTTCAGGCCCTTGAAGCCTTCGGAGTACATGGAGCCGAGGATCGTTTCAATCTTTCCCGTTTTGGTGTCCAGGCTCAGCAGGCCCTGCTTGTAGCAGGTGATGAAGGCGCGGCCGTCCTTGTGGAACTTCAGGCCGTTGGGCCAGCCGTCGTATTGCGTGATCAGTTCCCAGTCCATCTTCTTGTTGATGCGAAAGATGCGGCCGAAGGGAATATCGACAAACCACAGGTTGCCTTCACGGTCGAACGAGGGGCCTTCGAGAAAGCATTCCACTTCCGCGCCCTGGCGGTTCGGGTCGGACCAGCCGCTGCGCTGCTTTTTGCGGAATTTGGCCGGCATCGACATGAAGAGCTCGGCCTTGATGAGTTCGGGTTGCTTGAAGGGGTTGAACATGAGCGGGGTTCCGGTGGTGAAGGGATGATCGTTGTCGTGCCGCGAAGCTGGTGCGCCACTTGCGCAACCTGTACGTACAAGTAGGGGTGACGCCAACTTCGGCTTGCCGCTGACGGCGGATCGTGATTATGATAGCGCTGTGCCGGAAAGTAAATCGGCGCGGCTGGCCGGGGCGCACTAGGGGTAACTGGTACGTACAAGTGTCAGTGCTACGGACAAGAACGGGCGCGCCGACGCACAGTGGCGATCAACGGCGCGCACCGGCGATCAAACAAGGGTGGATGGTGAGAGACAGCAGGAGCGGCCGCGCCAGGGGTGCGGCGCAGGCGGGCGGGGGTGCGTGCGCGGGTGCGCGTGGTTGCCTTGCGCGCGTGGCGCGCGCCGGCGCAGCACCGGAAATCTCAGGCCGGGTAGTGCGCTACCTTCCAGTCACGGCTGGCGAAGTCGCGCAGGCGCGCGGCTTCCGGCGCGTAGCCCAGCCCCGGGCGCTGTACTTGCGCGCTGCTGACGGCGCCCTCGACCGGCAGGAAGGCGTGCTCGCAAATGTCCGCCTGCAAATAGCGGTTGGACATCGAGTAACCCCAGGCG
>DATAZV010000178.1:0-28595 GCA_036271855.1 Burkholderiales bacterium | reverse complement strand
CGGGGGTGCGTGCGCGGGTGCGCGTGGTTGCCTTGCGCGCGTGGCGCGCGCCGGCGCAGCACCGGAAATCTCAGGCCGGGTAGTGCGCTACCTTCCAGTCGCGGCTGGCGAAATCACGCAGGCGCGCGGCTTCCGGCGCGTAGCCCAGTCCCGGGCGTTGTACTTGCGCGGTGCTGACGGCGCCTTCAACCGGCAGGAAGGCGTGCTCGCAAACGTCCGCCTGCAAATAGCGATTGGACATCGAGTAACCCCAGGCGATGTCGCCGAGTGCAAAACCCACGTGCGCGGTGGCGGCGGCGGAAATCGTGGTCTCGGCCACCTTGCAGGCGAGGTTGAGTTTCATGCCGCGCGACAGCGCCAGGCGCCCGGCTTCGACTGCCGGGCCGACGCCGCCGAGCTTGATGAGCTTCAGGCTCACGCCTTGGGCGGCATGGGCGTCGGCGTGCAGGGCGATGTCCTCAATGGACTGGATCGATTCGTCGGCGCACAACGGCACGTGGGTGCGCGCGTGCAGCTTGGCCATGGCCGCAATCGTGCCGGTGTGAAACGGCTGCTCCAGGAAGGAGAGCCCGGCGGCGGCGCCGGCATCGGCAATCGCGTCGCCGGCTGCGAAGGAGAGCGCCATGTTGGCGTCGGCCGAGACCACGTCGCCCTTGAGTTGCGGCACGATTGCTGTGATGCGCTTGACGTCGTAGTCCAATGCGCCGACGCCGACTTTTATTTTCCAGTGGCGGTAGCCCTGCGCGCGCAAGGTGCGTGCTTCCTCCAGTTCGCCGTCGAGATTGCCGGAGGCCAGCATGTGCAGCATCTCCAGTCGCACCGGGCGCGTCGCTTCCGGGTTGAGCAACTGGTACAGCGGCACGCCGGCGCGCTGCGCCAGCAGGTCCATCAGCGCGGTCTCGACCACGGCTTTGGCCGAGCTGTTGGCGTAGAGGATTTTTTCCAGCAGCGGCGTGATGGTGGTGGCGCTCTCGACATCGGCGCCGATCAGGCGCTCGACCAGGTAGCAGGTGCTCGCGTACAGGCTGCCGATCGATTCGCCGGTCATCAGCGGCGCCGCGCCGGCCTCGCCCCAGCCTTCGCGGCCGGCTTCGTCGGTGAGGCGCAGCAGCACGGTCTGCGCGTGGGTCACGGTTTCGCCGGACATCTTGATCGGCCGGGTCATCGGGATTTCCAGCGGATAGACCTGCGCACTAGCAAGCTTCATATCGATTTCCAGAACAACTTTTCAGCCAGGAGACATTAATGATAGCCCGCTTCAACCGCCTCTTCACCCCTATTTTTCTGGCCGCCGCCGCATGCGGCGTATCAGCGCAGGCGCAAGCCGCCTACCCCGACCACCCGGTGCGCCTGATCGTCGGCTTCGCCGCCGGCGGGCCTTCGGACGTGCTGGCGCGCGCCCTCGGGCAAAAGATGCAGCTGTCGATGGGCCAGCCGGTGATTGTCGACAACAAGCCGGGCGCCGGCACCAACCTGGCGGCGGACTTTGTCGCCAAGGCGCCGGCGGATGGCTACACCTTGCTGCTGATGATGGTCGGCACGCAGGCGATCAACGAGGCGCTGTACACCAAGCTCAGCTACAACACGGTAAAGGATTTCGCGCCGGTCACCTTGACCGCCGCCTCCTCGCTTACGCTGGTGGCCAATCCGAAAGTGCCGGTGAAGAACTACGCCGAGCTGGTGGCGTATGCCAAGGCCAATCCCGGCAAGCTCAACTTCGCTTCTTCCGGTGCCGGCACGCCGCTGCACCTGGGCGGCGAGTTGCTGAACAACCGCGCCGGCATCAAGCTGGTCCACGTGCCGTACAAGGGCGCGGTGCCGGCGCTCAACGACGTGCTCGGCGGGCAAGTGGAACTGGCGATGATAGGTACGCCCGCTGCCCTGCAATATGTAAAGAGCGGCAAGCTCAACGCCATCGGCGTCACCGGTTTGAAGCGCGACACCAGCGCACCCAATATCCCGGCAATCGCCGAGTCCCTGCCCGGCTATGAGGTTGAACTGGTGTACTCGGTGGTCGCGCCCGCCGGCACGCCGCGCGAGGTGGTGATGAAGCTGAACAGCGAAATCATCAAGGCGCTGCACGACAAGGAGGTGGCCGAGCGCCTGCAAGGGCAGGGGTTCGAAGTGCGCACGTCCACGCCGGAGCAATTGGGCGAGTACATCAAGGCGGAGATCGTCAAGTGGGCGCCGATCGTCAAGGAATCCGGGGCGAAGCCGGAGTAGCGCGAGGGCGGCGGCATCGCCGCGCGGCGGTGTGAGCGGCGCCGCGGGCAGGCCTGTCCGGTGCGGCCTGCCGGCTCCGCTGCGCCGGGGCAGAACACGTTATGATGCGTCCCGGCTAAAAATCAGTCTTTATCGTCAGGGTCGCAAGTGTTCAAGAACGTGATGCTTTACCGTATCGGCGAGGGCTTCTCGCCGACGCAGGCGCAGGTCGAGGAAGGTCTGGCGGCGGCGCAATTTACCGAATGCCTGCCGACGCAGGAAAAGTCCATGGGCTGGGTGCCGCCGCGCGGCGAGGAGCATGGCGCGCTGGTGGAGGTGGTGGCCGGCCAGTGGATCATGAAGTTCAAGGTGGAGACGCGCATGCTGCCGGGCTCGGTGGTGCGGCGCAAGGCCGAGGAGCGCCTGGCGAAGATCGAGCAGATCACCGGGCGCAAGCCGGGCAAGAAGCAGGCGCGCGAGATCCGCGAAGATACTTTCATCCAGCTATTGCCGCAGGCCTTTACCAAGCAGGCGACCATGCAGGTGTGGATGGACCCGAAGGCGCGCCTGCTGGTGCTCGATATCGCCAGCCAGCCCAGGGCCGAGGAGCTGCTCACCAGTTTGTTCAAGGCGGTGCCGGGATTGACGGCGACGCAACTGGCGACTGCTTCTTCGCCCGCTGCTTCAATGGGGCTGTGGCTGGCAGGCAAGTCCTCGCCCGGCGGCTTCGAGGTGGACCGCGAGTGCGAACTGAAGTCCACCGACGACATGCAGTCGGTGGTGAAGTATGCGCGGCATCACCTGGACATCGAGGAAATCCGCCGCCACGTCGAAGGCGGCAAGGTGCCGACGCGCCTGGCAATGGCCTACGAGGGCCGCGTCTCGTTTACCCTCACCGACACGCTGCAACTGAAAAAGATCAAGTTCCTCGAAGGCGTGTTCAGCACCGAGACCGACGAGGAGGACCGCTTCGACACTGACACCGCGATCGCCACCGGCGAAATGAGCAAGGTGATCGGAGAACTGGTGGAAGTGCTGGGCGGCACCGCGGCGTAGCGGCAAGGCCCGCAGCGAAATGGGGGCGGATCGTTTTTTCGTTTTTCGAAAAAATGCTCTGACCCCGATTTCGTTTACGGAGTGATTCACGCCGCAAGTCTCGGCGGCAGCTCCGCTTCCCTCACCTCCCCCGCAACGGCTCCAGCAAGCCCTTCAGCCCGTTGTGGTCGATCTCCTGCATCAACGCCAATAGCCGGCCAATCTCCCCTTTGGGAAAGCCCTCGCGCGCAAACCAGTTGAGGTAGTTGCCCGGCAAATCGGCGATCTTGCGGCCCTTGTATTTGCCGTACGGCATCTCGGTGGTGAGCAATCGCTGCAAATCGTCGGGTTGCATAGTTTTTAAGCGCCGGAGGGGTATTTTCCCTCTCATGCTGCCATAAAAGACGCGCATGAAAATCAACCACACTTAGTTGATCGACTTGCGTATCTTAGTTTCCATCAGCCCGGCAATTCGGGCACACCGGAAACCAGCCATGAGCGACACCCCGCGCAATCTCACCGAAGACGATGTCATCGCCGTCGTCGACGAACTCGAACGCCGCCTCGTCGAGCGTTTTTTCTCCAACGTCGGCAAGGGCGTGTGGCAACTGGTGTGGCGCGCGCTCGTCGCGCTGATGGTGCTGCTGGCCGCCTACGGCGCGATCAAGGCGGCGCACTGACATGACCGTCAACACCACACTCTCGCGCATCGCCTACGATGGCGACGGCGCCTCGCAAACCTTCGCCGTGCCCTTCTACTTCCTGCAGGACAGCGACCTCACCGTCTTCGTCGGCAGCGTCAAACAGACCCTGACCACCGACTACACCGTCGGCGGTGCCGGCAACCCTGGCGGGGGCAGCGTCAGCTTTGTCGTCGCGCCGCCGGCGGCCAGCGGCAACGTCGTCATCATCCGCGACCCCGATCAGCTGCAAAGCACGAAGTACCCCGCCAACGACCCCTTCCCCGCCAAGACCCACGAAACCGCGCTGGACAAGCTGACCATGCTGGCGCAACGCCTGTTCGACCTCGTCGCCCGAAGCTTCCGCCTGGCCGATACCGACACATCAGGAGCGAGCGTGACAGTGCCGACGCCGCAGGCCGGCCAGCTGCTGGGCTGGAACAGCAGCGCCAGCGGCCTGACCAACTATGCCGCGATTAGCGATGCCGATGCAGTGCCGATACCCCTGCCGGTCAACATCGGCGGCACCGGCGCCACCGATGCGCCCACGGCACGCACCAATCTCGGCCTTGGCTCGGTGGCTACCCATTCCTCCACCGATTTCCAGGTGGCCAATGCCAATTTAGTGGACAAGACGGTTGCCAACCTATTCACGAAGCCGCAGGCCTCGGACGAAACCGCGATCAGCAGCGGGGTTGCCTGGAATGCAGCCAATGTGGCGCAGGCGACAGCCAACGTCAACGGCGGCGCGTTCACCATCGCCAATCCGACCGCGCAGATCAACAAAACCTTCTACGTGGTGGATGTGAAATACACCACATCGCACTCGATTTCCTGGGGCACCGCCTACAAGGGTATCAGCACCGTCACACCTACGGGGACTGCTGGTGCAGAGGACATCTTCATATTCAAGTCCGACGGTACAAACATGAAGCTGGTCGGCTACAACCTGAATATCGGTGTCTGATATGGCGATGCGTGAAATCGAAAAAATGCACCGCGCGGCCAGGCGTGCGCGCGGTTTCTTTCTCCTGAACCAGTTCGGCGGCAAGCATTCGGTCGATATCGGGGACGCCATCGGACATAGCGTGCGCGCGCGTGCGACCGCTTCGCCGTCGTTATCGCGTACCAATGGCTTGCCCACGGACCTATCGAAGTGGTCCCTGTCGATTTGGGGAAAACGCGGGTCGCTGTCGTCGACGCAATTTGCGGTGGCTGGCGCGAGCACGGACGAAATCTATTTCCGAGGTTCCAGCGGTGTCATCGACGCGCTTTATTGCGTCAACAATGGCAACACAATTCTCGAAAGCAATCAGCTTTTCCGCGATCCCAGCGCACACTTTCATTTGCTGGTGGTGATGGATGCCGCAAACGGCACAAGCGTGCTCAGGTACCGTGTTTATTACAACGGCACCGAAATTACATCCTGGGCGGTGGATAACCGAAGCGGCACTCCGATTAACCCGGGCGGCAGTAACTTCAACGCCAATGGCATCGCCAACCGTTTCCTGTCAAATGGTAGCGGGACCGAAAACTACGATGGAGTGATCTCTCGCATCGATATGGTCGACGGCCAAGTTCTGACACCCTCCTCCTTCGGCCGTGTATCCGCCGACACCGGCGCCTGGGTGCACAAGGCCTACACAGGCACCTACGGCAACAATGGTGTAAGCCTGCGCTTCGGCAGCGTGAGCAGTGCGTCCGACTTCGGTATCGACAGCAGCGGCAACGGCAACAACTACACGGTCAGTGGCGTGAGTGCAACCGCCGGCATTACCTATGACTGGTTGACCGACACGCCAATGAACAATTTTTCGACACTGAACTTTCTATCCAAGGGAAGCGGCGTCACGATGCAGGATGCCAATCTCTATCACGCGAGCGCGGGCCACACTGCCACCGAGTCCACATTTGGCTTTGCTTCGGGGAAGTGGTATGCGGAGGTTACCTTCCACACCAGCGGCATAACGGGTGGCTTCGGTGTGAAGGGGTTCTCCGGCATCGGCGGTATTCCTTCGGGCGTTGCAGATGCGTGGTGGGTGTACGACAACAACATCAACTTTGTAATCATCAACCAGACCAGCACGAGCAACTACAGCCCACGTTTTCAGTCGGGCACGACCTGGCGTATCGCGATCGATGCCGACAATGGCAAGGTCTACATCGGCGATCACCTGGGTAACTGGATTGACTCGACCAACAGCAATACGGGTAACCCCGGCGCTGGCACCAACCCGACCTTCAGTTCCGTCACGCCGACATCTGGCCAAGCGGGGCAGATGTTCATCTTTTCGGAGTGTGCCGGCTCCGGTGCGCTCTACTGGAACTTCGGCCAGCGGCCGTTCGTGAATTCGGCGCCGGCTGGGTTCAAGACGCTCTGCGCCTCAAACCTGGTTGACACGTCAATCCTTCAAGGAAAGAAGGGGCAGAACTCCGCCACATTCTCTGGCAATTCCACCGCACGCTCGCTAACTGGCATGGGCTTTGCGCCGGATCTCGTGGACATCAAGGCACGCACCGGCGGAAGCTCGCACGGGTTCGACTTCAACAGCGTGCGCGGCGCCGGGAAATACACGCTCACCAGTGCCACCGATGCCGAGGCTACCGACGCCAACACGCTGACCTCCTTTGATGGCGATGGCTTTTCGCTCGGAAACGATGTGAATGGCCGCGGTGTCAACATCACCGGCTACACCTACGACGCGTTCGCCTGGAAGAAAGGTGCCAAGTTCGGATTCGACATCGTCACCTATACGGGCACTGGCGCAAATCAGACAATCCCGCACGGCCTGGGTGTCGCACCCGCATTCTTCAAGACCAAGAACATCAGCACCCTTCAAAACGGTGCGGCGTATCACCAAGCGCTGGGGCCGACGAAGTATCTGCTGTCCAACACCACGGGCAGCTTGGGCACGTCGAGCGCATTGTGGAACAACATCGCCCCGAGCTCTTCGGGATTCACGGTCAGCACGGACTTCGGATGCAACAAGTCCGGCGACACCTACGAAGCTTGTCTCTGGTCCGAAGTGCCTGGTTATTCGAAGATCAGCTCATACACGGGCAACGGGTCCGCAGATGGGCCGTTCATCAATTGCGGCTTTCGGCCGCGCTGGTTACTGGTGAAGCGAGCCGACTCAACAGGTGACTGGACGGTCATTGACGCGGCGATCAATTCGTTCAATGTCATGGCGGAGGAGCTCTATCTCGACACGTCAACCAATGACCAAGCCTGGAGCCAGTTCGATTTCACTTCGAATGGCTTCAAGATTCGTGGCTCGAATGCATGGGTGAACGTGAATGGCGGAACGTACGTGTTCATGGCCTTCGCCGAGATCCCCTTCAAATACGCAACCGCACGATAAGGATCACAGATGTTCGCAATCGCAGGCAAGATCGTTCAACCCGACGCATCATTCACCGACACCCAAGGCACCCAATACCCCCCCGGCTGGCTGCGCCTGGCCAGTGCCGAAGACAAGGCAGCAGTGGGCGCGGTCGAGGTGATCTACATCGATCAGCCGCCGGCCGGTGCGGATATCGCCTGCATTCGCACGGAGACCTTCGACGGCGATCGCACGGTGACGGCCACCTACACGCGCCGCGCGAATGCGCAGATCTACCCGGCCATTGTCCAAAAGATCAAGGCTTTCCGCGATGACCGGTGCCGCACTGGTGGCTACAAGGTCGCTATCGCCGGCAGCGACTATTGGCTGCAATCGGATGCCATTTCACGGGTGCAGCAACTCGGGCTGAAAGACCAGGCCCGTGACCTGCTCGCTGCCGGCGGCAAGATGTCCGATCCCATTCATATGCTCGGCCGTCCCCAAGTCTGGAAGACGCTGGGTGGGGTGTTTGTCCCGATCAGCGCGCAGGCGGCTTTCGACATCGTCGCCGCTGCCGGCGCGGCCGATGCGGGAAACTTTGCGGCTGCCCAAACGCATATGGCAAATGTGGCGGCCGCCGCGCAGCCGGAGCTTTACGACTGGTCAACCGGATGGCTAGAGACCTACGTGCCGCCCGTCGCGCACCGGGCTGCAGCGGCGGACAGATGAACGAGCAAAGCGTCGCGGAAAATGCCGGCGCCTTCGGCATCGCCGCAAAGGTTTTCGGCAGCCCGGCCTGCATCGGCATCATCGCCGGCGCCCTTGGTTTTCTCTGGAGCTGGCCGAAGTCGCCGCGCGAAGGTTTCATCCGCATTTTCGCCGCCGGCATCTGCTCCATCTTCTTCGGCCCGGCCCTGCTGCAGACCCTGCTGCATTTCGCCGCCTGGTTCAGCCGCGACGAAGTGGCGGCGCCTTGCTACCTGGTCGCCGGCCTGCCCGGCTGGTGGGTGCTGGCCTGGGTGTTCAAGTGGCTGGACCAGCGCCGCGACAAAGACCTCGGCGAGGTCGCGCGCGAGCTCGAAGAAGGCGCCAGGCACCTCAAGGAATTCCTGTGACCCCGGAGCAGCTGCAACACCTCTACGGCTGTAGCGCCGAGCGCGCCGCCACCTATTGCGAGCCGCTGAACGCAGCGATGCAGCGCTTCGGCATCGAAAACCTGAACCGCATTTGCGCCTTTCTCGCCCAAGTGGGCCACGAGTCCGCGCGCCTCATCTACGTCGAGGAAATCGATAGCGGCGCCGCCTACGGCAGCCGCGCCGACCTCGGCAACACGCGGCCCGCAGCGCTGCAATGGAGCCGCGGCAACCCCGGCCCGTACTTCAAGGGGCACGGCCTGATGCAGATCACCGGCTACGACAACCACGCCGCCTGCGGCGCAGCCCTCTACCCGGATGATCCCGAAATCTTCCTGCGCGACCCGCGCGCGCTCTGCAAGCCGGGCGACGCAACCCTCTCCGCCGCCTGGTTCTGGAGCGAGTGCAAGCACCTCAACCCGCTGGCCGATGCCGGCCAGTTCGAGCAGATCACCCGGCGCATCAACGGCGGCTTGAACGGCCAGGCCGACCGCCTGCTGCTCTGGGGCCGCGCGCGCGAGGTGCTGGCCGGGTTGTCGACCGGGTTGCCAGCATGAGCGCGCTCCTCACGCTGTTCGCCGGCCCCTACGCCTGGCTTGTGCGCCTCGGCCTGTATGCCGCGCTTTGCGCCGCCATCGCCGGCGCGGGCGCCTGGCAAATGCACAAATGGGACGCCGGCCGCTACGCCGCGCTACAAGCCGACTACGCCGCCTTCAAGGCCGCCGCTGTTGCAGCCGGCCAGGCGGCGCAGCAACGCGCCCAGGCGCAGGAAAAATCCAACCAGCAAGCCAAGGACCATGCCGATGAAAACCATACGAACGCTGTCGCTGGCCTCAATGCTCAGCTTGAGCGCCTGCGCCGCGCCGCTGCCGCTGGCAACACAGTGCCCGCCGCCCCCGCCGCTGCCCGTAACCCTCAGCTCGCCTGTTTCGACCGCGCCCTCCTTGGCGACGCAGTTGACGGATTCGTTGGCGACGTTACGCGCCAGATTGCAAGCGGCGCAGCGGCAACCCTAGATCTAAACAACGCCCGTGCCTGGGCGCAAAGCCTGAAGTAGGCCGCGCCGGGTCCGCAGCCGCAGGCGGCCCGATGCTCACGAAATCCGCAACGCGCCCCGCACCAGACGGCAGCGCCGCGTGCGCAAAGCGCCGCAGTCAAACGCGCGTACGCCGTGCCGCCCGTCGCTGCCCCGGCCCGCACTCCGCGCGTGGCCCGCGCGCCGAAGCGCCACCGTCATCCACCTGCGAACGGTCACGGGCAGCCATCGCTGCCGGGCGCGGCGCCGTCTGCACGCCCTCACCGGCGGCCGGCGCCACCTCGCGCAGCGCCGGCGCGCCGGCGTCACTGGCACAGCCTGCGGTTCGTGGATCAGCCGGCAACATCAGGTAACAAGCCAAACGCATCACAAGGTCCTTTCGTCGCATCTTCGGTGCGTGCGAAGAAGGCCCATTGTCGGCCCCGCGTGTGACAGAACCTGTCAGCAGCCCGCGACGATATGAACCTGATTCTTGCCTATTCCTGTGAAACGTCCTGCTCCTTCTTCCACGCCTTCACCAGCGCCGCCCGCCGCTGCGGATAACGCTCGCTGCTGCAATCACAGCGCGCAATCCGGTCCGTACGAAAATGCCGAAACCCCTCGCGCAGCTCGCACCACGCCACCACCATCCGCGTGCGCTCGAAAAACGCCAGGCCGATCGGCCACACCGTGCGCTCGCTGGCGCGCCCCTGCTCATCGGTATAAGCCAGCGCCAGCTTGTGCTCGTTGCGGATCGCCTCGCGCAGCGTTTGCAGCAGGCCCTTGCGCAGCGCCTCCTGCGGCGGCGCGCCCGGCGTCCACAGCCCGGTATTGGCCATCGCCTCGCGCATATCCTTCGGGCTGGCCGTGGCGATCTTCGCCAGCGCGCTATCAGCCGCCCGCGCCAGCGCCTCGTCGCCCTGGCCGCGCACCCAGCGCGCCCCCAGCACCAGCGCCTCCAGCTCATCGGCGCCGAACATCAGCGGCGGCAAAAAGAACCCCGGCGTCAGCACATAACCCACCCCGGCCTCGCCGGCAATCGGCGCACCCAGGCCGATCAGCGTCTGCATATCGCGATAAATCGTCCGCGTCGATACCCCCAGGTCCTGCGCCAGGCGCTCGGCCGCCACCGGGCGCCGGTGCGCGCGCAGCGCATCGAGCAGGGTAAACAGGCGGGCGGTGCGGCTCATCGGCGGGGCGGCAAAGGCGGTGGCCAGGCAAAGCGCGATTTTAGCCTCCGCACTGTCCAGCGCGCATTTCGGGTCACGCATCACCGCCGCCGCAACACGCGGCGCAGGCCGCGCCGGCGCTGCGCGTAGCACCCATAGCAGCGCCCGTCACTGCGCCCGCATCACCTCGAACACGCCCGCCGAATCACTAAACATAGTTGACTTTTTCCCTCTGAAAATCGTCCACACTTAGTTGATCGATGTGCGTATCTTAAGTAACCATCGCTAACCACCGGCGCTGGCCATGACCATCCGCATTCCCATCCTCGAATCGCAGTCCGCCCCCGCAGCAACGGCCTTCAACTCACCGCCGCCCGCCGATCCTGCCGCCGGCAACGGCCCCGATCTCGCCGCCACTTCCTTGGCGCCGGACCCCGCGCCCGCCTACGACCCGCTCGCCTGGCGCGACGAGCAGCAGCGCCGCACTGCCGCCGTCGATGCCCTCGCGCAGCACCAGCGCATCATGTCCGACACGCTCGATCAATTACGCGCCGACCCGTCCGTCGACAACGGCGCCAACGCCCCCGGCCTCACCGGCGCCTACCTCCAGCAATACGATCAGACCAGCCGCCAACTCATCGCCGGCCTGCCGCCCGGCGCCGCTCGCCATTCCCTCGCCGCGCTGCTCGAGCGCAACCGCGTCACCGACGCCCGCGCCGTGCTCGCCGATGAAGCGCAGCGCAACCTCCAGGCGCGCCAAAGCGCATTCACCGACGGCGTGCAAACCCTCGCGCGCGACCTTGCCCGCCAGCCCGAGCTGCTGCCGCGACGCCTCGCCTTCGTCGACCAGCACATGATTGCCGTCGATGGCGAAGAAGGCGGCCCAGCCGGCTTCAGGGAAAGCATGCGGGCTCACCTGGTCGACGCTGCCGTCAAAGCACAAATCGCCCGCGACCCGCACGGCATGCTCGCCGCCCTGCAAGCACGTGCCGCCGGCCAAACGCCCACCGCCGCTACGCAAGACGCCGCCAGCGCGCAAGACCAGGCCGATGCGCAAGAGCAAGCCACTTCACCCGCCGGCACCGCCACGCAAAGCCCCGGCGCAGCATCAAGCTTCGCTGCCAACGCCCCCGCATCCCCCCAGCCCCTAGCCAACCCGCCAGCCGACCCCGCCGCGGACCACCTCGTCATCCGCGCCCTGCGCCCGCAGGAAATCGCCGCCTACCTCCCGCAAGCCCGCTCTGCCGCCAGCGCCGCCGACACCAACTACCGCGCCGCCGTCCTGCAGCGCGCCGCCGCCGCCAGCCGCCAATACATGGCCAGCGGCAGCGCGACGGACGCCCCCGGCGCCGCCGAATTCACCCGCGCCTTCGGCCCCGAACAAGGCGCGCTGCGCTACCGGCAACTCCAGCAAAGCGCCAGCGCCGGCCGCCTGCGCAGCGACCTCCTGTCCCTGCCGGACACGCTGCTGCAACGCGCCCTCGACCAGTCCCGCCGGCCCGCCGCCGACACCGCGTCGCCCTCCATCGACACCCCCGCGCCCGCCAACGCCTCGCCAGACGCAACCCAACCACCCGGCACCCCCACTGCCGACAACGCCGCGCTCCTCGCCCAAGTCATCGCCCAGATCCGCCAGCAACGCGCCGCCGACCCGGTGCAATCCGCCCTCGACACCGGCAGCCACGGCACCCGGCCCATCGACTTCACCCCCGGCACCGGCGCCGACCTAAGCACCGCCCTGCGCGCCCGCGCCGCCAGCGTCGGCGACATCGCCCGCGACTACAACGTCCCCGCCGCCATCCTCACCCGCGCCGAAGGCCGGCAACTCGCTCAGGCCCTGCAAACCCTCCCCGTAGACGGCCAGCGCAACCTCCTGCAACAAATCACCGGCGCCATCAGCGACCCCGCCCTGCAGGAAGCCGCCCTGCGCCAACTCTCCGCCGACGCCCCCGTCGCCGCCCTCGCCGGCCTCTACCTCGCCCGCGACTTAAGCCAAGCCCCGCCCGCCGATCAGCGCACCTGGGGCAGCACCCCCGACGTCCCCGGCCTCCTCCTGCAAGGCCAGGCCCTGCTCGCCCCCAACCACGGCGCCGCCGGCACCCCCTACGCCCTGCCCAGCGACACCCTCCTGCGCCAGGCCTTCGCCCGCTACACCGGCGAGGCCTACGCCGCCGAACCCGGCAAGGCCGAGCTCTACCTCAAAGCCTCCAAGGCCCTCTACGCCGCGCTCGACCCGTGGAACAAACAGGACCCGGCGTATGACGCGGGGCGCTGGTGGAAGGCGGTGGGGTGGGCGACGGACGGGAAGGTCGTGCCGCAGGATCACGGCACGGGCGTGAATCCGATGCAGGTTCTGGATTGGGAAAATCCGAATCCGCTAACTTCAAAGCCAGATGAAAACCCAAGGCTATTTGCTGCCGCAGGGCAAGGGACTGCCATCGATGTTGTAGAGGCTCAGTCGAACAGCAATGCGGGAGCAACTGTTACAGCGCCTGTAGTGGAGCCTACTGCGGCGAAAGTCGCAGAGGCATCCCAGCTCCCGCAGGGAATGAAATCAGGACCCTACCTGACGCAAGGCCAGATCGCCGATCTGGACCGCACGCTCGGCGCCTGCATTGCCAACGGTTGTAGCGAGGCTGAACAAAAGCGAGTCATCGATCTATTCAAATCCATCGCCATTACTCAGGGCGAGATCGACCGGCCGAACTACAACAGCGCTGGCTCGTTGCAATCGTTTCTTGACCGTATCAAGCCCGATGTAAAGCTGCAAGCTCAAGGCAAGGTAGCGCGCGAAGCGGAAGCCTATTTCAGCGCGCAAAACGCGCTGACGCGGCCCGGTGGCTTCACCACCTATGCCCCCATGGTGGGCGAATCTGGAATTGCCAGCGACGGGCCACGTACTCCATTGGGCTCTGCAATTCTTTCCGGCATCGGGCTTGCGGTTGCTCTATCGGAGTCCGGTTCAAAAAAGATCAAGACCGTAACGCCGAACGATCCGAAGGAGGTGCTGCCCACGCCATCCTCATATTTGGAGATAGATGGGACCAAGTATCCGGTCTACTCCGAAACCGAGGCCCGAAAGCTGCCTCGCGTATCCGGTTTCTTCTTCACATATGAAGGAGGGGATCAGCGGAACCACAAGAGCGAAATTTCGCCCGGCCAGGCCTTTGACGCGGGCACTTCGGGAGCAATGTCCGATCCCAAAACCGGGAAGCGGCTGTCGCTTGCGGTAGGTTACGACAATAGCGTGACTGGCGGATCGGCGGGCAAGGGATACAATTTCCTGCGCATCGAGGGACACGTGCAAAATGGATACTTGATGATGCCGATTGATGCCAAGCTTGGAATTACGAGCCTCAGTCCCAGCCTCAAAGCGCACGACGCGGTTCTTCGGCAGACCCAGGCAGCTATGCAAAACGGCATCCAGATTATCTGGGAAGTACCAGACAGAAAAACATTACGGCGAGCCAAGAAAGCGCTTGGAACGCATTTCGGTTCCGATACGCTTGACTCAATTCACTTGAGAATACGAAGGCGCTGATCATGACCAATGAAGCAGGGCACGACTACGAAGACCAGAGCGATGAGGATGAAGAAATCGACGAAGGCCTCCAGATCTGGGCCAGCAAACCTTATGACCATGGCGAAAACGTTGAGCACATGTACAAAGAAATAACGCGCGAGATAGCCAGGGTAGGCGCGCCATGGGTGCCGCCGGATATTCTGGACTGTCCGATCCCCGACTACGCCGGCGATGAGGCAATGTTCACGGTGTTCAATCCGCAAGTGTTCAGAAAACCTTTGAGCCACTTCGTATTCAGCATCACGAATCGCTCCAGAAGGGAAGTTCCGGAACCGTCGCCTCTTTATAGCGACTATTTGCTGGCGACGTACGAGAAGATAGAAAATCCGCAATGGTACAAACGCCTCGCAACCTCTGTTTTTCCGCAACTTGTCGCGGCGCTGGACGCTAATAGAGGTTACCTCTCAGATAACCAGGTTAACGAGGAAGACACGGATAAAATCCATGAGTCTGACGAGCGGAAGCCTGCGGAGCAAATTCTTAGGAGTGTCTCGCGCATCTGGGGTGCGAATTTCTGGAGCGATTCCCTGTGCAGGAGCGCCTTCGGCCCCTCCGCCGCGGACGTGGTCAAGCGCCTGAAAAATGAAGTTGCGGAAGCGCGTCTCTACCGCGGTGGCGCCTTGATCATTTCCGCGTACGAAGAGCCGACGGCTGACGAAGTAAGGGCGCTCGATGGGAGGCTCCGGCCTTTGCTAGTCGCCTGACAAGCATCGAACCCGCGAAACTTAGTATTGGTATACTATATTTTTATATAGTACATTGGCCGGGCCGATAGGGATGCGAAGCGCCTGACAGTTCAACGAAGGCTTCTCCTTTTCGCTGTCAATGCATCGGATCGGCAAACCCTTTTCTTCTCGCTGAAAGGCGGATGGCGATGTCTGAGAAAATTTCCGACGATCACCCGCTCATCAATTTATTGTTTTGCGTCGACTGTGCCATGGACGAGATCGACGACAAGATGCGCGCGAAGATTGAGCGTCTCGTCGAGAGGATGGCTGGCTCGCGCGACTGGGTTCTCGCTCCGCCGGAATTCGTCGATGTAGTCGAAGACGACAGTTGCACGGAGCCCGACGATCTTCCGATCGTGACCTTGGGTGGGATATTGCAACTTTATTCTGCATTTCCTCCTCATGAAGTGCCGCGGGAGATCGACCTTGCCCAACTTCACGAAGTGGAAAGCCTGATCGCGCAGCTTCTGGAGTTCGCAAGGGAACAGCAGATCGATTTTGAGTTTGAGTTCAACGGTGAATCCATTGGCGAAATTGTGGACGGCGAGCTTGACCATTCGATGGAGAAAGGGCTGCTCGGAGAATGGCGCAAACACCTGGACGAGTAGAAAGTGCTAGCCATGATTGACGGCATCAATCACAGTGCAAATACGAAGGCGATAACAATGGCCGAAGACAGAAAAAGCGAAGACCAGGACGATGATGACTACATGGAGGAGGGGTTTCAGATCATAGTAAGCAAGCCTTACGATCACGGAGAAAGCGTCGATCGACTGTATGAGGATATGACGCGAAAACTGGCTGAAGTGGGCGCACCGTGGGTGCCACCGGACATTCTGACCACCCCGATAGGGAAATACGCCGGCGACCCGGTGATGGTCGCCTTCTTCAAAAAGAGGGGATTCAAAAAGCCGCTCAACTCTTTTGTGCTCAGTATTACCAACCGTTCCAGGAG
The DNA here is from genome assembly GCA_036271855.1 of Burkholderiales bacterium. Lineage (GTDB taxonomy): Bacteria > Pseudomonadota > Gammaproteobacteria > Burkholderiales > JAEUOS01 > JAQGMJ01. The sequence continues at coordinate 12,772 of DATAZV010000178.1, read as the reverse complement.
GGAGGCGCCAGAGCCTTCTTCGTTCTATGACGACTATTTGATCGCCTCGTACGACAAGCTTCTGGAAACGCAGTCGTATCAGCATCTAGTGACCTCAATATTTCCGAAAATCGTCGCAGCGTTTGGCGCGGACGCGGGGGAGCTTACCAATGGCCAGGTTTCTTCCGAGGATTGGGAGGTGAACAATGCTTCGGACGAGATCAAGCCTGAAGAGTTCTTTTTGGGAAAGGTATTACGCGTCTGGGCCGCTAATTTCTGGAGCGACTCGCTCTGCAAGACTGCCTTCGGCCCTTCCGCCGCAGACGTGGTTAAGCGCCTGCAAAATGAAGTAGTGGAAGCGCGCCTCTATCGCGGCGGCGCCTTGATCATATCCTCGCATGAGGAGCCGACGGCCGATGAGATGAGGGCGCTTGACGGTCGGATTAGGCCGTTATTGGTTACGTAGAAAAACATCAAAGCCGCAAAGGCTATGTCGAATAAAAGAATAAAGGTAGCCAGAGACGACCTCGGTTTCCCATACGACCACCCATTTATCACCCTCATATCCCCCCGCTCGGATTGAACCCGCCCCCCGCGTGGCGTAAATTCACGGCACAACAACGCTCAGTGCCGCCATGCCGCTCACCGCCCGCCGCTTCGCCTCTTTCCTCCCCGCTGCCGCTCTCCTGCTTAGCCTCTGCGCCCACGCCCAGGAACCCTCGCTGACGCCGGTGGACCCGCAGGTGCTGCAAAAGCAAACGCCGCCCGGCACCACGCTGCTGGCCCACGGCGGGCCGCCCTGCGGCGCGGGGGATTTGTACTTCGTGCAGCAGGAGCGCTACAGCGTGCAGGAAATCACCTGGGCGCGGCAGAGCTTCGGGCTGATCTATTACTTCGAGCCCGGCATGAGCAATGCCGCCATTCTGGAGTACGGCACCGAGCACCACATCAGCCGCGCGCAGTCGGATGCGATGGCCAAGTCGTCCGATTACCTGGGCTGGCTGGGCGAGCGCGGGCGCCCGGCGATGGAAAAGCTGCGCGAGACGCGCAAGGCTTATCTGGCGCAGGCGCGCAAGGCCGACGCCACGCTGAACAACGCCGGGCATGAGGCGTTCGACAAGCTGCCCGAAGTCGCGGCCTATCGCGCCGCGCGCCGTGCCGCGCGCGCCTGGCTGATCGAGAAAATGGGCCTGCAGGTCAAGCCCGACCTGCTCAAGTGCTAAGCGGCGCTTGATGCAGCAGCAGGGCGCACGCGCCCTTCGCACCCATCGCATTGCGCGGCCCGCGCTGCCGGGCGGCGGCATAGCGGCGTCGCGCGCCGCTTGCCTGCGTGCCCCGGCCTTACGCCGCCAGCTGCAAGCGCCGCCAGCCCGCCGGCGGGGTGCCGACGGCGCGCTTGAAGGCGCGGGTAAACGCGGCTTCGGACTCGTAGCCCACTTCGCGCGCAATCGCCGCCACCGGCGCGCGGCTTTCGCGCAGCAGGGTGGCGGCGGCCTGCATGCGCCACTGCGCCAGGTATTGCATCGGTGGCTGGCCGACGAAACGGGTGAAGCGCTCGTGAAAGGCGGAGCGCGAAAGGCCCACCTCGCGCGCCAGCGCCTCCATGCTCCAGTCGCGCGCCGGCGTGGCGTGCAGCAGGGTCAGCGCCCGCCCCACGTGGCGGTCGCGCAGGCCGGCCAGCCAGCCGCTGCCGGTTTCCGGCATGCGCTCGGCGTAGCGCCGCAGCGCGTCGACGAACATCAGCTCGCTGATGCGCTCCAGCACGGCGTCGCCGCCCGGGCGCTGCTGGTGCGAAGCCTCCACCGCCTGGCGCATCACCTGCGCCACCCACTCGCCGTTTTCCGCCGCCGGCAGGTGCAAGAGGCGCGGCAGGGTGGCGATCAGCGGGTTGAAGGGCTTCAGGTCGCAGCCGAGAAAGCCGCAGGCCACGTGCACCGGCATGTGCGGCGCCGGGGTGCCTGTGGAAAAATCGGTGGGGGTGCGAAAAGCCACCGGGATCGGCCGCGGCAAATGGCGCGTGTCGTACATCCACTGCGGGTCGAAGGGCGGCGGCAACAGGTGCGGCGCGCTGGAAAGGCGGTGCGCATCGCCATGCGGAAACATCACGATGTCGCCGGTCTCGATGCGCACCGGTGTGTCGCCCTCGATCGCCGCCCAGCCGCTGCCACGGGTGATCACGTGGTACTCCATCACATGCTCGGCCCCCGGCAGCACGGCATCGGCGATCAGGCGTGCCGCCGGCGCGCCCACGGTCCACTCCTCGCCGAAACTCAGGGCGTAGAACACCGCCCCGCGCAGGCGCACCGCGCGCAGCACGTCGGAAAGCGGATCGGCAGCAGGGCGCCGATTCTCAGGCGCCGGATCGGCGCCGGGACGCCGCTTGTCGGGCATGGAATCAGTGGCCATGCGCCGATTCTACGGCGGCGCGGCCAAGTCCGCCGGTGCCGCGGTCAAGCGCCCGCGCAAACCGGACGCGCGGGCAAACCGCGGCGACACCCGGCCAAGCGCGCCCATAGCCGGCGGCGTGCGACCTTCATAGAATCGCCGACGCGTATGGAAGCCCGCTTCCGGCGCCGGCGCAGTACCACCGGCGCGGCGGTTTCCGCGACACCCGGGCGTGCATGCCTTGCCGGCCGGGCAATCATCTGAGGAAGAAACATGAGCAACGAAAAAACCTACAAGGGCGGCTGCTTTTGCGGCTCCGTGCAGCTCACCGTCACCGGTGCGCCGGTCGGCGCCGGCTATTGCCATTGCGAGTCCTGCCGCAGCTGGTCGGCCGGCCCGGTCAACGCCTTCACCCTGTGGCAGCCCGCTGCCGTCAAGGTCACCAAGGGGGCGGAGAACATCGGCACCTACAACAAGACCGTGCACAGCCACCGCAAGTGGTGCAAGACCTGCGGCGGGCACCTGTTCACCGAGCACCCGGGCATGGGCGTCACCGACGTCTACGCCGCCACCATTCCCGAATTTCCGTACGAGGCGGGGGTCCACGTGCACTACCAGGAAACCCGCTTGCCGATGAAGGACGGACTGCCTAAAATGCGCGATCTGCCGAAGGAAATGGGCGGCTCGGGCATCACCATCACCGAGTAACCCGGCGCACCGGCAGGGGCGCGGTGGCCGCCGCGCCTGTCCCCTGGAGGAGCAAGGCATGGCCCTGCAACTGCGTCCCAACTGCGAATATTGCGACATCGACCTGCCGCCGGCCTCGACCCAGGCGCGCATCTGCACCTACGAATGCACCTTCTGCGCCGACTGCGTGGAACAGCACCTGCACAACGTCTGCCCGAATTGCGGCGGCGGCTTCACCCCGCGGCCGATCCGCCCCACCACCGAATGGCGCCCCGGCTTGAGCGTCGCCAAGCGCCCGCCCTCGGCCGAGCGCGTGCATCTTTCGCATTCCAAAGAAGAGGTCGAGGCCCACGCGCAGCGCATCCGAAACATACCGCCTGAACTGCGCTGAGGCGCTGCGTAAAATCGTGCCCAGCCGGGCCGGCGTCGGCCGTCTCGAAGGCGGCCGACCTCGGGCTATTCCGCCAGTGCCTCGTCGGGCACACGGTAGGCCGCCGCGGTGCCCGCACCCTGCTCCCCAGGGGCGAACACGGGCAACTGGATGAACAGCAGTTCGGCGGCCTCCACCCCGGTGAATTCGGCCGGGCCTTCGTTGTCTTCCAGGCCGAAGGCGGTGTGCAGGCCGTAGGTCTGCCCGCCCTGCGATACCGCGCCCTTGGCGACGAACAAGATCTGCGGCGCCGCATACGGGTCCAGCTTCAGCTTCGCGCCGGGGTCGAGCCGCAGGAACGAAATGCTGAACTGGCGCTCGGTGAAGCTGCCCAGCCACTTGCGGCCGACCCCGGGCTGGCGCGGGTCCTCGACCCAGTTGGCGCAGGCCGGCTCCATCACGATGTGGTGGCCGTAGCGCGGCTTGGCGTAGCTCATCTTGCGGCCGCGCACGTATTCCCACACCGCTTCGTAGGAGTCCTGGTTGTGCTTTTTGCCGGCGGCGTCGGTCCAGGTGTAGTAGCCGTTTTCCAGGCGTCCGCGCTGGAGCAGCTCATCCAGCCCGCGCTTGCGCTGGTCGGGGCTGAGAAAGCCGTTGGCGCTGGCGCCGCCGAACTGCAGGGTCAGGGTGGTGGAGCCATCATGGCGCACCTGCGGGCCGTAGCGCATGGATTCGGGAAAGTAGGCGACCACGCCGATCGGCAGGGTCGGCAGGTCGGCACCGTATTCGACCATGCCGGTGATGGGAAAGCGGATCTGGTCGTAATTGTGGCGGTGGCGCGGGGTCGACCACGATTCCTCGGCGGTCTCCCAGCTCAGGCGGTAGTTGTTGAGCGCGCCCTCGCGGCCATGCAGCATGGTCTTGGACTTCAGGGTGCCTTCGCGCAGGTTGCCGGCCTTGTAGTCGGGCGCGGTGGTGGGGGAATTGATTTGCATGATGTCTCCAATGACAAGTAACAACGATAAAACGGCAAACGGCCGGCCGGTCCGGCTGCCATGCCAGGGTTCAGGTGCCGCGGTGCTCCGGTGCCCGGTTGCGCAGGGTCTCTGCGATGTTATTCAGGATCAGCTGCCGCCACGCCGGCGCGCGCGGCATCAGCTCGACCAGGAAGTCGATCAGCACGCGCATCCGGCTGACGATCTGCCGGCTCTCCTGGTAGACCATGTACAGCGGCGGGCCCTCGTGCAGGTACTCGGGCAGCACGATCTTCAGGCGCCCGTCGGCCACCGCGTCGGCGGCCAGGAAATCGGTCAGGTAGGCGATGCCGGCGCCGCCGATGGCGGCGTCGCACATCGCCGAGACGTCGTTGAAATTGATCTTGCCGGGAATCAGCAGCGACTCCGTGTGGCCCTCGCGGCTCAGGTCCCACAGCCGGTAGCGCCCGGTCTGCGGGTTGACGTAATCGATGCAGCGGTGGGTCAGCAGCTCCTCGATGCTGCGGGGGCAGCCGTGGCGCGCCAGGTAGGCGGGCGAAGCGCACATGACGTAGGTCACCTGCGACAGGCGGCGCGCGATCAGCCGGCTGTCCGGCGGCTCGCCGTAGCGCACCGCCACGTCGATGCCTTCCTCGGCCAGATCGAGGGTGCGGCCGTCGAGCAGCACGTCGAGCGAAACATCGGGATAGGCGTCGACGAATTTCGGCAGCGCTGGAATGATGATCTGCCGCCCCATGGCGCGCGGAATCTGCAGGCGCAGGCGCCCGGAAGGCACCGCGCGCGCCTGCAAGATCGCCGCGCCGGCATCGTCCAGCTCGGTGAGCAGGCGCAGGCAATGGTTCAGGTACACCTCGCCCTCGGGCGTCAGGCTGATGCTGCGGGTGGTGCGGTTGACCAGGCGCACGCCCAGGCGCGCTTCCATCCGCGTGATCGCCTTGCTTACGCCTGAGGGCGACATCGCCAGGCGGGTGGCCGCCATGGTGAAACTGCGGCTTTCCGCCAGCTTGACGAAGATGCCGATGCCGGTGAAATGCTCGGTCGGATTTCTTGAAGAAGACATCGCGCGCCCTTCCCGTTGCATGCACTGCCGGCCGCGGCCGCCGCTTCGCGGCCGGCGCCGGCGCAGGCACGGGCCGGCCGGGCGAATGCACGGCTGCGCGGCGCGGGCTTGCGGCATCATTATTGAACGGAAATGTGCAGGCCCGCGACCACCGGGCCGAAGCGGGTGAAGTCGCCGGCGATCTCGTGCGTGAAGGCCTGCGGCGTGGCCGGCGCCGGCACGATGCCCATCTCGGCGAAGCGGTCCTTCACCTCCGGCATCGGCAGCACCTCGTTGAGGGCGGCATTGAGGCGCTCGATCACGGCCTTCGGCGTGGCGATCGGCGCGAACAGCCCGAGCCAGGAGTTGTAATAGAAGTTCGGCACCCCGCTCTCGATGAAGGTGGGCGTGTCCGGCAGCGAGGCCGAGCGCTTTGGCGTCGCCACCGCGATGGCCCGCACCTTGCCCGACTTGATGAATGGGAACGAGCCCGCCACCGCCGTCACCACCAGCGGAATCTGGTTGCCCATCAGGTCGGTGATGGCCGGGCCGCCGCCCTTGTAGGCGACGTGCACCAGGTTCGCCCCGGTGCGCTGCTTGAGCATCTCGCCGACGATCTGCGAATTGCTGCCGGCGCCCGAGGTGCCGAAGGAAAGGCCTTCCGGCGCCGCCTTGGCCGCCGCGATCACGTCCTTCACCGTCCTGATCTGCCCGGACGGGCTGGAAAGCATCACCAGCGCGGTGTCGCCCACCTTGCCGATGGCCGCCAGGTCCTTCATCGGGTCCGGCGGCAGGCTGGGGTAGATGCGCGGGTTGATCAGGATGTTGTTGTCCGGCACCAGCAGGATCGTGTAGCCGTCGGCGGGCGCGGCGGCCACCAGTTGCACGCCGATGTTGCCGGAAGCGCCGGCATGGTTGTCGACGATCACCTGCTGGCCGAGGCGGCGCGTCATGAATTCGGCGATCACCCGCGCGCTCACGTCGGTGATGCCGCCGGGCGCGTAGGGCACCACCAGGCGGATCACCTTGTTCGGGTAGGCGTCGGCCGCGCGCGCCTGCGGCGGCAGGCAGGCCAAGGCCGCGCCGGCCAGCAGGGCGACGGCAAACCGGCGGCGCGCGCCGCGCGGGAGGACGGCGGCAGGGCCGCGCGACAGCAATGTGTAGTCGTTCATCATCAGCTCCCCGCGCTTTCGCGCGCCTGTTGCAAGTTCTTGCCGGCGCGCAGCGCCGCTTCCTTGCGTGAATCGGAGGCGGCCATCGCCTCGGCCAGTTCCAGCACCTGCAGCATGCGTTCATGCGGCACCACCACGATGCCGGTGGCGTCGCCGACCACCAGGTCGTCCTGCCGCACCCGCACGCCGCCGACCAGCGCCGGCGCGCCGATTTCGTCAAGGCGCACGCGCCGCTTGCCGGTGCGCGGGGTGACATGGCGCGTGGCCAGCCACAGCCCGGTGGCGCCGATCTCGTCCACATCACGGCAGGCGCCGTCGATCAGCACCCCGGCGATACCGCGGCCGCGCGCGGCCAGCGCGCCGATGCCGCCCATCGCCGAGACTTCGGCGCCGCCCAGTTCCACCGCCAGCACCTGCTGCGGGCCGGCGGCCGCCAGCATGCGGTCCAGGCCGAACTCGCGGCCTTCGAACGCGCCCAGCCCGGCCGCCTGCGCGCGCGCCGGCACCGCGTAGCCGCAGCAGCGCGCCGCGCCGCCGCTGCGCTGGGTCAGGCCGGAGCAGATGCCGCCGTCGATGCCGAGTTCATCCATCGCGTCGGACCAGGTGGCTGTACCGATGCCGGCGCAGCGCGCCAGCAGCGCCCCCCGCTGATTGTTTACCGCTGTCTCTTCTGCCTGCATTGCCTTTGTCTCCTGTCTGTTCTTGTTTAGCCGCCGCGCCTCAGGGGCCGAAGGCGGGTTCCCGCATGCCCTGCACGCCCACCCTGACGGCGAACAGGCCGCCGGCCTCGGGCTGCCGCGCCCGTTCGGCCGGGTCCAGCTTTTGCGCGGCGCTGGTGATGTACAGGGTGCCGAAATCATCGCCACCGAAAATGCAGGAGGTGGGCTGCGACACCGGCAGTTCGATCACCCGGTCGATCTTTCCCTGCGGCGTATAGCGCACCACGCGCGCGCCGCGATACTCGGCATTCCACAGGCAGCCGTCGGCGTCCACCGTCGAGCCGTCAGGCGTGCCGGGGCTGTTCACCAGGTCGAAAAACACGCGGCGGTTCGACAGCCGGCCTTCCTCGAGATCGAAGTCGAACACCCAGATCTTGCGCGTCGGCGTATCGGCGAAATACATCAGACGGTCGTCGGGGCTGAAAGCGATCGAGTTGGGCACCATCACCGGGCCGAACATTGAGGTCACCGACAGGTCCGTTCCCACCTTGTAGAGCGCGCCGCGCGGCTCGCTGCGGTCGGACTCATGCATCGAGCCGACCCAGAAACGGCCCTTGCGGTCGCAGCGGCCGTCGTTCAGGCGGTGTGCGGTTTCATGGGATTCGATGCCGGCCAGCAACTCGCAGGCGCCGGTCTGCGGCGCGTAGGAATAAAGCCCGTCCTGCAGCGCCAGCACCATGCCGCCCTGCTTGCGAAAACCCCAGCTCCCCGCCGCGCGGCCGGGCAGCGGGTATTGCGCATGCGCGCCGGAGTCGGGGTCGTAGGACTGCAGCGCGGGGGCCTTTACATCCACCCACCACAGGCGCCGGCTGTCGGCGCACCACAGCGGCACTTCGCCAAGATTGTTGGCACAGCGAAGTACGCATTCCGGGGACTGGCTCATCATGTTGCGGGCAGCGGGTGATCACATTGCAGATCTGTCGAAGCACGATCATAGGATAGGCGCACCGCCAGTGGGTTGGCTTGAATTCACTTCACTTGTGACAATCTGTCAGCATCGGCACGTGCTGCATTGCGACATGTGGCCGGCGCACCGGCATTGAGTTCGCCTGGGTGGGATCATGAGGTTCCGGGGCACCTGCCCCGCTCCCGGTTGCGGTCTGGTATGCCCGGCGGCTGCCGCCGGGGGATCTGCGCCACTCCAATGGCCGCCGGACTTTACTCCGGCGCGTAAGCCGCCTTGCGGTCCACGTCTTCCAGGTTGTCGGTCACCACCGGCTGCAGCACACGCACGCCGGCGCCGATTTCGATGGTCATGCGGTCGTGGCCCATTTCCAGCGGGCCGCGGTAACCGGCGGCGCGGGTGCGCGCGATGATCACGTTGTCGCCGTACTGTCCGTGCAATTCCTTCTTGACGATGTGCGAGTACACCGCCATTCGCGGCCGGGCTTCGAGAAAGGTGCGCGCCGCCTGCTCCGGCGTGGTCAGCTTGCCCAGCACCGGCTTCATCTCCGGCGCCTGGGTCAGGCGCTCGCTCATGGCGATGACGTTGTGCACGATCAGGTCCACCCCCTGCGCATGCTTCACCAGGTTTTCCGAATAGGTGGTGTCGCCGGAGAGCACCACGGCGCGGCCGCGATAATCGATGCGGTAGCCGAAGGCCGGGTTGCCGTCGTCGTGCCAGACGGAGAAGGTCGTCACCTTCACGCCCTCGCGCTCGTAGATCACCCCCTCGCCGATCTCGCTCACCTTCACCTCGAGGTTGCGCGGGTCGTTGAACTTGTTGCTGCGGTGCTCGATGTCGAAGGCGTACATCGCGCGCATGCCCGTCACCATTTGCGCGGTGCCGGGCGGCCCCCAGGCCTCGAAGGGCTGGTCGCGCCCGAGCAGGAACCACGGCGTCATCCACAGGCTGGCAAAGCCGTCGATGTGGTCGTTGTGCAGATGGGTGAAAAACACCTTCGTCACTTCGGTGACGTTGACTTTGGATTCGTAGAGGCGCTGCAGCACGCCGCGCCCGGCGTCGAACAACAGCTTTTGCCCGCCCGCTTCCACCAGCGTGGCATAGCCGAAGCGCAGCGGCGTCAGCTCCGGGCCGCCGGTGCCCAGCAGCGTCACCTTGATCAGCGGCGCCTCTGTGCCCTGCGCTGCTGCCGGCGCGCCATGCAACAACAAGCTCAAGGCCAGCGTAGACAGCCCGCCCCAGGCCGCCAGCATTCGATGAATACGCATCACGCTCTCCCCCGGTCAGGGCGAGCCGGGCGGCGCGCCATCGTGCATCAACGCAAGTAACGTACCACGGCCGGAGTAAACTCCAGCGATCGCAAGGAGCCTTGAAATGCCCGCCACCCTCCGTCAATGGGTCTACGCCCAGCCCATGGCCGACATTCTCGGCCCCGAACAATTCGCCCTGCGCGAATTGCCCATCCCCGAGCTGCAAGCCGGCCAGGCCCTGGTGCGCGTCAAGCTGATCAACATCCACTCGGCCACCCGCGCGCGCATGGCCAACGGCTCGACCAAACTCGGCGACACCGACTACAGCAACTACGCCTGCGCCGAAATCGTCGCCTCGCGCGACGCGGCGTTCAAGGAAGGCGACACCATCGCCTGCCAGAGCGGCTGGCAGGATTACCAGATCATCAGCAGCGCCGACAAATCGGTGGGCTACGGCCCGCCGAGTGAATTGCTCAAGGCGCTCAACGGCACCAACTCGCAATGGTGCTACCCGTTCCGCCCGGCGATGGTGAAAATGTGGCCGCCGGAAGTGCTGATGGAAATGTTCGGCACCTCCGGCATGACAGCCTACTTCGGCCTGCGCGAGTGCGGCCCGCTGATGCCGCGCGACCACGTTGCCGTGGCCGGCACCACCGGCTCGGTCGGCTCGATCGCCGCGCAACTGGCGAAAATCACCGGCAGCCGCGTGGTCGGCTTCGCCGGCGGCAAGGAGCGTTGCGAATGGGTGCTCGACACCCTGGGCATCGACCAGTGCATCGACTACCGTGCGAGCGATTTTGAAGCGCAGCTCAAAGCGGCCTTCCCCGAAGGCATCGACGTTTTTTGCGACGGCGTCGGCGGCGCCTTCACCGAAACCCTCACGCAGCAGATGAATCGCCACGGCCGCCTGTTCTGCTACGGCAGCGCCGCCGCCTATTACGCCGACAAGGTCAGCACCACGCGCGGCCGCCTCTCGGTGCGCGCCGCTTTTGGCATCTCGGAAAAGGTCGAGGCCCTGCTCAAAGAAAAGCACATCAAGTCCAGCGCCTGGATCGTCGACGAGTTCTACCATGAACGCCTGAGCGCCGAAGACGAACTCTCGCGCCTGCTGCACAACGGCTCGCTCAAGGCGATCAACAACGTGGTCGAGGGCTTCGACAAACTGCCCGAGGCCATCATCGGCTTGTACAAGAATTCGCGCGCCGGAAAATTGCAGGTGCGCTTCGCTGCGTAAAGCGGCCCGGGGGCGTCCCAGGCGAACCTGAAACGCATCCGGGCCACCGCAGTTCTTTCAATCAGAGCTTGGACCCGCCGTCCACCGCCAGCACTTCCCCGGTGATCCAGCGCGCATCGTCCGACGCCAGGAAGGTGACCGGCCCCGCCACGTCTTCCGGCTGGGCGATTTTCTTCAGCGCCTGGATCGACAGCGTGAAGTCGCGCCCGGCCTCGGTCTTGATGAAGCTCGACATCTCGGTATCCACCACCCCCGGCGCGATGCCGTTGACGCGGATGCCGCGCGCGCCCAGCACCGCCGCGAAGTGCGTCACCAGGGTGCTGATGGCGCCCTTGGTCGCGGCGTAGGCCGAGAGCGTGCCCACCGCCGCGCGCGCCGCCAGCGAAGACACCAAAATCACGCTGCTGCCGCTGCCCAGCACCGGCAGTAGCTGCTGCACCAGGAAGTAGGGCGCGCGCACGTTGACGGCGAACAGGCGGTCGAAGGTTTCGACGCTGGTGTCCTCGATGCTCGCCGAGTGCGAAACCCCGGCATTGGAAAACAGGATGTCCAGGCGCTCGCCGACGATGCCGCGCACCTGCTTGGCCAGCGCAAACGCGCCCTCGGGGGTGGAGAGGTCCGCCGCCACCGCAATCGCGCGCCCGCCTTTGCTTTCGATTTCCGCTACCACCGCTTGTGCTTCGGCGGCGCCCTTGCTGTAATGCACCAGCACCTGCGCGCCTTCTTCAGCCAGCGCGAGAGCGGCGGCGCGGCCCATGCCGCGGGAAGCGCCGGTGACCAGCGCGGTCTTGCCAAAAAGTTTTTTCATGATATTTCCTTTCGCTATTCCAGGTTGAGTGCGGCGCCGTTTCCATATTCCGTGAAGCATGGAGTGGGTTGTGGTGCCGGCGGTGGGGCGGTTTGTGTGATCCGCTGCCGTGAGTGAAATATAGGCGCACCACGGCATGCCGAAAAAGACTTTGTTAAGATGGAGGTCATGCCTGTCAGGCATGGGAGAAAGCATGGAGCTGCGCCATCTGCGGTATTTCGTCGCCGTCGCCGAGGAGGGCAGCGTCACGCTGGCCGCGCAGCGCCGCCTGTACACCTCGCAGCCCTCGCTGAGCCGGCAGATCCGCGACCTGGAAGATGAAGTCGGCGCGCAACTGCTCAGCCGCAGCGTGCATGGCATCGAACTTACCGCCGCCGGCCGCGTCTTTCTCGAACACGCGCGCCTGGCCCTGGCGCAGGTGGAAGCCGCCGGCGCCGCCGCGCGCAACGCCGCCGCCCCGCCCAAGCCGGGCTTCGCGCTGGGCTTTCTCACCGGCCAGGAAATGGACTGGCTGCCGCAGGCCATGCGCGCCCTGCAGGGCGAGCTGTGCAATCTCGAAGTCACCGTCAGCAGCCAGTACTCGCCGCAACTGGCCGATGCGCTCACGCGCAAGAAACTCGACGCCGCCTTCATGCGCGCCGAGCCCGGCATGCCCGAGCTGGCTTACCAGCGCATCGGGCAGGAGCCGCTGGTCGTCGTCCTGCCCAGCGACCATCGCCTGGCACGCAACAAAAGCGTCAACCCGCAAGACCTCGGCGGCGAAACCTTCATCAGCGTCTCCTCCACCGCGCCGGTGCTGCGCGCGGTGATCGACGCCTATCTCAAGCAGGAAAAGCTGCCCCTGGCCCCGGCCCACGAAGTCGACAACCTGGCGATGGCGATCTCACTGGTCGCCTCCACCCGCGGCGTCGCCCTGCTGCCGGCCTACGCGCAAAACTTTTTGCCCTGGTCGGTCACCAGCCGGCCGTTGCGCGGGCGCGCGCCCGCCATCGACCTGGTGGTGGGGTATCGCAAGGGCAATACCTCGGCGTTGCTGCGCATGTTCCTGCAGCAGGTGGAGGGCATGGCGGGTACGGTGGGCAAATAGCCAGCTTTACGCCGCCGCGCATCCCTGCGCAAAAGTCTCACGATGGCATGAAAAAGCCGGGCTGCGAGCCCGGCCGTGATGCCGCGAAAGCGTGCTGCGTCTAGCGTGCCTGCGATCAGCCGCCGCCGAAGCGCGGGCCCATC
>DATAZV010000177.1:0-2147 GCA_036271855.1 Burkholderiales bacterium | reverse complement strand
GATCCCCGGCGCGCTGCCTTTTATCAACTCGCACAAGATGAACGCGCTGGGTGTCACCAGCCTGCGCCGCTCGGTGGCGCTGCCCGACCTGCCGACGATTGCCGAAGCCGGCGTGCCGGGCTACGACGTCGGCAGCTGGTTCGCCGTCGTCGGACCGGCCGGTCTGCCCAAGCCCATCGTCGACAAGCTGAACAACGCCATCGCGCAGACCCTGGCCACGCCCGAAGTACGCAAGATCTTCCTGCGCGACGGCACCGAGCCCGCGCCCGGCTCGCCCGCGGACCTGGCCAACACCATCAGCACCGAAATCGCCAAATGGAAGCAGGTGACGCAGGCGGCCGGCATCGTCGCCGAATAAATCCATTTTTCATCAAGCACACAACGCAACAGCAAGAGGAACACCATGCCTTATCTCGACCTCGGCAGCAACTTCCAGATGTTCTACAAGATCGACGACTGGACTGATGCCTGGACCCGTCCCGAAACCATCGTACTGGTGCACGGCTTCACCGAAAACACCGAGGCCTGGCACGGCTGGATTCCGCACCTGGCGCGCAAATACCGCGTCATCCGAATGGACCTGCGCGGCTTCGGCCAGTCCGGCGCGGTACCGGCGGACTTCACCTACACCAACGATTTGTTCGTCGACGACCTGGTGCGGGTGATCAACCTGGTGGCGGGCGAGCCGGTACACGTGATCGGCGCCAAGAGCGGCGGCATCAGCCTGGTGACCCTGACCAACAAGCGGCCGGATCTCGTGAAGTCGCTCACCATGGTTTGCACGCCGGTGCTGCCGACCGACGGCACCGGCTGGATCGAGCGCATGGAAAAGAACGGCCTGCGCGACTGGGCGCGCCACACCATGCGCGGGCGCATGGGCAGCCAGATGCCGGAGCGAGGTATCGACTGGTGGGTGGAATTGATGGGCGCCACCGCCTTGTCCACCGCGCACGCCTATTTGCGCTGGGTCGGCACGGTAGACATCCGCCCGGAGCTGCCGCAACTGACGCGCCCGACCCTGGTGATCGCCAACGACACGCCGCGCCGGCCGCGCGCCTACTTCGAGGAGTACCAGAAGCAGATTCCCAATTCGAAGCTGGAAATGATCCCGGTTGACGGCTACCACCCCGGCGGCACCGATCCCGATGCCTGCGCCATCGCCACGCTCAAATTCCTCGCGGGCCTGCCCAGGGGCGCGTGAGATGCGCAGCATAAGCGGCGCGGCGCGATAATCCGGTTGCGCGCAGGGGGCCTTCAATTAACCTGCGCCGCTCACCAAAGGACATGCAATGATTTCCACCACCCCGATATCCGCGGAAAAGCTGATCGACTTCTGCGCTGCCGTCTACCAGAGCGCCGGCATGCCGGAGGTGGATGCGCGCCTGGTCGCCGACACCCTGGTGCAGGCCGACCTCTGGGGCCATCAGTCGCACGGCGTGCTGCGCCTGGGCTGGTACCTCGACCGCATTCGCAACAAGGTGATGGACCCGGTGACCAAGCCGGAGATGGTGGTCGATGCCGGCGCGGTGGCGGTGATCGACGGCCATGACGGCGTCGGCCATGTGCTGACCATGCAGGCAACCCACGAGGCGGTGAAGCGCGCCAAGGCGCATGGGCTGGGCGCGGTGGCGGTGCGCAACTCCAACCACTTCGGCACTTGTATGTACTACACCCGCATCGGCGCCGCCGCGGGCTGCGTCATGCTCCTGACCAGTAACGGCGGTCCGGCGATGGCACCCTGGGGCGGGAAGAAAAAGATCATCGGCACCAATCCTTGGTCGGTGGCGGCGCCCGCCGGCAATCGCCCGCCGTTTGTTGTCGACATGGCCAACACCGGCGTGGCGCGTGGCAAGATTTATCTGGCGCACCAGCGCCGCCAGCAGATTCCGCTGGGCTGGGCCATTGATGTGGACGGTGCGCCGACCACCGACCCGCAAAAGGCGATCGAGGGCATCATCCTGCCGATGGCCGAGCACAAGGGCTACGCGATCGCGGCGATGGTCGATATGATGTCGGGCGTGCTCACCGGTAGCGGTTTTCTCTCCGCCGTCAGCAGCCCCTACAAGACGGCCAACAAGAGCAATTGCGGCCACATGATGATCGCGATGAATATCTCCGCCTTCCTGCCGCTGGAGAAATTCATCGAG
>DATAZV010000176.1:0-6556 GCA_036271855.1 Burkholderiales bacterium | reverse complement strand
ACATGGTTGCTCTTGCTCCTTGGCCGGAAAAGTCTTCCGGCCTTATTCATCCAGTAATACTACACTCCCAAATACTGTATTAATATACAGTAATGACAATCGATCCCGACTACAGCAACCCCTTTGACCGCGGGCCGATTGGCAACCATCCGGGCCAGTTTCTTTGCCCGATCTGCCGCTCGGAGTCATTCAACCTGGTGACGTCGTACACCCGCGATGGGCGGAGCAAGGTTACGTCACTGTACCAATGCCGGGGCTGCACGGTGGTGTTTACGAACGTGGAGGCATTCATGAAGCGGCGCCGCTTCACGCTGCGCAAGATGTTCAATTGCAACGTCTACACCGCCCACGAGGTGGAGCCCTATGACCCGGAGAAGCCCGATGAGGCGCCGCCCGGGGAAAAATAGGGAACAACCCACTATTCCTTCAAAAGAATGGTGGCCTGTTCCCTAATTGCTGCCAAATAAAGTGGCGCTTCCCGCCGTCGGGTAGACTCCCCGCACCATGAGCACCAGCCCGTTTTCCTTGCAGCTAAGCTGGCCTGCGCGCCGCCAGCTGCGCCTGCTTTCCGGCCTCACGCTGCTCAGCTACATGACGCTGCACATGGCCAATCATGCGCTGGCGCTGGTTTCGCTGGATTTGGCCGAAAGCGCCTTGGCGGTGGGCGTCGCGGTGCTGCATTCGCCGCCCGGCTCGCTGGTGCTGTACGGGGCCGTGGCCATCCACTTTTCGCTGGCGCTGCTGGCCGTCTACGACAAGCAGAGCTTGCGCATGCCGCTGATCGAGGTGGTGCGCATCGCCGCCGGCTTTACCATCCCGGTGCTGCTGATCAGCCACCTGGTTTCGACGCGCATCGCCTACGAGCTGTTCGACGCGGCGCCGCGCTACGGCCGGGTGGTCGCCACCATCTGGGCCAACGACGGCCAGGCGCGCCAGCTCGCGCTGCTGGCGCCGGGCTGGCTGCATGGCTGCCTGGGGGTGCACATCGCGTTTCATAGCCGCGCCTGGTACAAGCGCGGGCGCCCGCTGCTGTGGCTGGCCGCGGTGCTGCTGCCGGCGTTGGCCGGCGCCGGCTTTTTGGCGATGAGCCGCGAGATCGTCGACCCCACCCTGCCGGCGGCGCGCGACGCCTATGCCGCCGCGCTTGCCAGTGTGAGGGTGGCGCTGTATTGGCTGTACGGCGGCGCCCTCGGGACGGTGGTGGCGGCGCGCTGGCTGCGGCTGCGTGGCGCGCGGTGACAAGCTAGGGAACACCGCGCAATTTTTCAAGTGTGTCATTTGCCGGAGCTTCCGAGGGCAAGCCGGTGCCCCGAATGGTGGTCCGTCCCTTTTACTGCATGGTGCTATGCTGTGTGAGTCAGTACGCCCGTAAACAGACAAAGAATTGGGGGTTGTATGCTGATTGACGAGGGCTGGAAGGCTTTTTCCGCGGACGAGCAAGCACTCAACGACGGGGAAGAAAGCTGCGTTGCCAAGCTGCACTTGTATTTGAATGACTCATGGGTTGGCGCGCTTATCGGCTCGACCAGGAATAATCGCGGGCACGCGGAGATGGATACGCTGTTCCAGTATCTGGGCGTGCTCAAAGAGAACAAGCAGGTGTTCGGCACGCACAAGCTGGTGATGGAGTGCCTCGATAAGGCGTGCTGCGTGAAATGCGCGGCGATTTTGGGCTTGCTCGGTGTGGGAGCTACCTCGAAGACCTTCAAGTCGAAAAAGACCATGGGCAAGACGGGTTACGCCATCCACCCCGAGCTGCGGACATTTATCGCCAAGACCAAGAAAATTACCGAGACCAAGCTGTGCGAAGAGTTGCTGGATATCTCCGGCGGCATCAAATAGGGCCGGCCGGCAAATTCAAGTAAATATAAGGGCCGGAGCCGGCTATTTTTTTCAGCTTCCAGCTGAGGAAATAAATCGCCCCTGGCCGCTTTGATTCCCACCTTTCAATCCTGCCGCGCCAGGTGTGGCCGCAGCACCATCGCCAGCGGCAGGATGGCCAGGGCGGTGAGCGCCGTGCCAATGGCGGCGCCGTTGATGCCGATGCGGTCGCCGAGAAAGCCGTAGATGACCGGCGGGATGGCGCCCGCCGATCGCGCCGGTTTTTCAGGCAATAGTCCGCCCGCTGCGGGATCAATGCGCAGCGCGATGGACAGGGGCGTCTCACATTCTTTCCGGCGCGCTTTGGGTGGCGTTCGCCTGGGTGTAGCCCCTGGCCTTGGCATCGTCCACGCATGCTTCGAAGTCCTTGCGTGCGTCAGCGCCGCCGGCTTCGCAGGTGATGGTGCGGCCTTGCGCATCGCTCATGGTTCTTTTGTAGCCGGCGCAGCCTGAGAGCAATAGCAGCAAGGCGATGATGGTGACCACGGGCTTTCTCGTTTGCACTGATGGATTTCCTCGTCGTTCGCGGCGAAGCGCGCCTTGTTTCCTGCTCGCTATCGTATACGCGGCGCGATGGCAAACGGACGGGGCGGCCGCCAACAGATGGCCCTGCTGCGCGATTTCCGCGGCCCCTTGTTACGGGATGGAGAGCGCCGGCTTGTGGGAGGAGTCCGACAGTCTTTTCCGTCTTTGCCGGGTAGGGAGTTGCCGGTGCGCGACCTACGATGCGTAGGCACGCTCGCGGCTGTTTACCGGCTGCAGGTTGGGACAGCTTGTAATTTCCAGCCGGCAGCGGGGAGACAGGGCCGCTCGAAAATCCAAAAAGGACCAAAAGGAGAAACGCATCATGGAACCCACTGCACCTGCCGCCGTCTTGCATCACCCGGAGAGCGGCTATTTTTCGAAGGTCGAGTCCGCCGTTTCCGGCGTTTCCTGGGCGGCTGTGGCCGGCGGCGCGTTTGTCGCCGCGGCGATGGCGCTGATTTTGCTGGCCTTCGGCGCGGGCCTGGGGCTGACTTCGGTTTCGCCCTGGGCGAATACCGGCGCCAGCGTGGCTGCCGTCGGCATTGCGACGGTGATCTGGCTGGTGCTGATGCAGGTGATCTCGTCGGCGATGGGCGGCTACGTGGCCGGGCGCTTGCGCACCAAGTGGGTGGACGTGCATTCGGATGAGGTGTATTTCCGCGATACGGCGCACGGTTTTCTGGTGTGGGCGGTGGGCCTGGTGATCGCGGCGGCCTTTCTCGGCTCGGCGGCTTCTTCGCTGGTGGGCACGGCGGCCGAGCTGGGCGGCGCGGCGGCGGGCACGGCGGCGGCCGGCGCGGGCGCGGCGGTGGCCGAGAAGGCGGCCGGCGGCAACAGTGGCACCGGCAATGCGATGGCCGACGGCAGCGACCCGACCGGCTATTTCGTCGACAGCCTGTTCCGTATTCCCCGCGGCGCCAGCCCGGCGCCTGCCGCGGCCGCGGTGCCCGCGCCCGGCGCGGCAGTCGCGCCCGGCGTTGCCAACGACCCGAACCCCTCGGCCGGCGGCCAGGCGCCGGCGGTGCAGCCGCCGCCGGCCGGCGTGGACCCGGCGCGCACCTATTGGGCCAGCGAGGAATCGCAAAACGCCGGCCCGCGCGGCGCCGACATGGGCGCGCGTGTCGAGGCCGGGCGCATCCTGTTGCATGACCTGGCGATGGAGCAGTTTCCGGCGAACGACCGCGCCTACCTGGTGCAAATGGTGGCCGCGCGTACCGGCATGAGCGCAGCCGATGCGGACCGCCGCGTCGGCGAAGTGCTGGCCAATGCGCAGCAGGTGAAAACCGCCGTGCTGGAAAAGACCGACCAGGCGCGCCACACCGCCGCCGAGCTGGCCTTCTGGACTTTCTTCGCCATGCTGGCGGGCGCCTTTGCCGCCAGCTTCTCGGCCACCATCGGCGGCCGCCAGCGCGACGCGGCGCTGGCGCGGGCCTGATTATTTACGCAATCCAAAAAGGAGATAACATCATGCGTTCGATACTCTTGCTGCTGCTGGGCGTGCCGCTGCCGATCATTCTGCTGATCGGGATTTTCAGCCACTTCTGAGGTGGGGCCGCGCGTGCCGCGCGGTACTTCACCAAGCCACGCTGCTACGTGACAATCCAGGAGGCCGCGCTGACCGCGCGGCCAGGCGCGGGCCTTCGGGTCCGCGCTTTTCATTTCAGATGAAGTATTCGGGCTGTGGCGCTTCGGGGAATACGCGTAACTGGCGCGGCCGGTAGTAGAGCTGCTGGCCGCGCGTGAGAATGAGAGCGTCGGCCTGCTCGCGGAACAGGTCGACCTCCACTGTGTCGCCGGCGCCGGTGGTAAGCACCAGTTGCACCAGCGGGCCGTGGTGGGTGAAGTGCTCGACGGTGGCCGCCGCGCCGCCTTCGATCCGCGCCGCCGACACTTCGATCTCGTGCGGGCGGGCGTAGGCCGCCTGCTCGCCGCCCTGGCCGGCGAAGCGGTTGGCGCGGCCGAGGAAGTCGATGACAAAGGGCGACACCGGGGTCTCATACACCTCGGCGGGGGTGCCGATCTGCTCGATGCGCCCGTGGTTGAAGACGACGATGCGGTCGGCCACTTCCAGGGCCTCGTCCTGGTCATGCGTGACGAACACGCTGGTGAGGTGGATTTCGTCGTGCAGGCGGCGCAGCCAGCGGCGCAACTCCTTGCGCACCTTGGCGTCGAGCGCACCGAAGGGCTCGTCGAGCAGCAGCACCTTGGGTTCGATGGCCAGCGCCCGCGCCAGGGCGATGCGCTGGCGCTGGCCGCCGGAGAGCTGGTGCGGGTAGCGGTCGGCCTGCCAGTCGAGCTGCACCAGTTCCAGCAACTCGTGGACCCGGCGGCGGATCTCCGATTCGCCGGGGCGTTCGCCACGCGGGCGCACGCGCAGCCCGAAGGCGACGTTTTCGAAAATCGTCATGTGGCGAAACAGCGCGTAGTGCTGGAACACGAAGCCGACGCGGCGCTCCTGCACTTGCGTGGTGGTGGCGTCAACACCTTCGAGCACAATCTGTCCGCTGTCCGGCGCCTCCAGCCCTGCGATAACGCGCAGCAGCGTGGTCTTGCCGGAGCCGGAGGGGCCGAGCAGCGCCACCAGTTCGCCGGAAGGCACCTCCAGGCTGACGCGGTCGAGCGCGACGAAGTTGTTGAAGCGTTTGGAAACCTGCTGTATCTGGATGCTCATGGTGTGGCCTCCGCCGCCGCGGCCTTCTCGGCCGCGTGCTGGCGCGCTTCCACCACCACCCTGGCCACCAGGGTGAGCAGCGCGAGTAGCGCCAGCACCGAGGCGCAGGCATAGGAGGCGGTGAAGTTGTATTCGTTGTAAAGGATTTCGATGTGCAGGGGCAAGGTGTTGGTCTCGCCGCGAATGTGGCCGGAGACCACCGAGACGGCGCCGAACTCGCCCATGGCGCGCGCGTTGGTGAGGATCACGCCGTACAGCAGGCCCCACTTGACGTTGGGTAGGGTGACGCGCCAGAAGATCTGCCAGCCGCCGGCGCCAAGTAATGCGGCGGCCTCTTCTTCGTCGCGGCCCTGCGCCTGCATCAGCGGGATCAGTTCGCGGGCGACGAAGGGGAAGGTGACGAACACCGTGGCCAGCACGATGCCGGGCACGGCGAAGACGATCTTCAGGTCGTGCTCACCCAGCCAAGGGCCGAACCAGCCCATGCGGCCGAACAGCAGCACGAAGATCAGGCCGGCTATCACCGGGGAGACGGAGAACGGCAGGTCGATCAGGGTGATGAGGAGCGCCTTGCCGCGAAAGTCGAACTTGGCGATCGCCCAGGCGGCAGACACGCCGAACACCAAGTTGAGCGGCACGGCAATCGCAGCGGCGATCACGGTGAGCTTGATGGCGGCGAGCGCATCGGGCTCGGCGAGCGCATTGAGATAAAAGTCGAAACCCTTGCGCAAGGCTTCAGTGAACACCACCGCCAGCGGCAGGAATAGGATCACCGCCAGATAAGCCAGGGCGATCACCGTGAGCAGCAGCGGCACCCAGGAGAAACCGCGGCGCTGCACGCGCGGCGCAGCAGCGACATCGGAGGCAGCGAGAGGCAGCACGGCGGACATGCCTTAAACCCTTTCCTCGGCGCGGCGCTTGCGCACCCACCATTGCAGGCCGTTGATCAGCAGCAACAGCAGGAAAGAGGCCACCAGCATCACCACTGCCACTGCCGTCGCGCCGGCGTAGTCGAATTGTTCCAGCTTGGTGATGATGACGAGAGGCACGATCTCGGAAACCATCGGCATGTTGCCGGCGATGAACACCACTGAGCCGTACTCGCCTACCGCACGGGCGAAGGCCAGCGTGAAGCCGGTGATCAGCGCCGGCATGACGGCGGGAAAGATCACGCGCATGAAGGTCTGCAGCGGCGTGGCGCCGAGGGAATGCGCGGCCTCTTCATAGCCGCGATCCAGGTCTTCGAGCACCGGCTGCACCGTGCGCACGACAAACGGCAGGCCGATGAAAATTAGCGCCATCAGCACGCCCAGCGGGGTGAAGGCCACCTTGATGCCGGCGGCTTCCAGCGGAGCGCCGAGCACGCCCTTGGAGGAATAGACGGCGGTAAGCGCGATACCGGCCACTGCCGTCGGCAATGCGAAGGGCAGGTCAACCAGCGCATCGATCACCCGCTTGCCCGGCAGCGGATAGCGCACC
>DATAZV010000175.1:0-3659 GCA_036271855.1 Burkholderiales bacterium | reverse complement strand
TGTCCTTCGACAGGCTCAGGACGAACGGGGAAGGGGGGTGCGGCGGCTACCAAATCAACGGAGGAAGGAGGCGAGGCCACTATCCTCCTAACCGGGAAGAAGTGCCTATTCCAGTTTGGCCCCCGCATCCTTGATCACCTTCGCCCAGCGCACCGTTTCCTTCTTGATGAACTCGTTGAACTGCGGCGCGTTCAGGGCCAGCGGCTCGCCGCCTTCGCTTTTCAGGCGCTCGAGGAAGTCCGCCGACTTGACGATGGCGCCGCACTCGTCGCTGACGCGGCTGATGATGGCCGCCGGCGTGCCGGTGGGCGCGACCAGGCCGAACCAGGAGATCATTTCATAGCCGGGCACGAACTCGTCGATTGCCGGCACTTCCGGCAGGCCGGCGTTGCGCTTGGCGGAAGTCACGCCCAGGGCGATCAGCTTGCCCGCCTTGATCTGCTGGATCACCGAAGGGTAGGAGGCGAACATGATCGACACCTGGCCGCCGAGGGTGTCGGCTACCGCGGGCCCGGTGCCCTTGTAAGGCACGTGGACCATGTTGGTCCCGGTGGCCACCTTGAAGGCTTCGGCCGCCAGGTGGGCGCCGCCGCCCGAGCCGGCGGAGGCGAAGTTCAGCACGCCTGGCTTGGCCTTGGCGAGTTTGATCAGCTCGGGCACGGTCTTCACGCCCACCGAGGGATGCGCCACCAGCACCAGCGGGAAAATGCACAAGCCGGCAATCGCCGTCATGTCGCGCGTCAGGCTATAGGGCAGCTTGGCGTACAGCGCCGCGTTGGCCGCGAGAGCCGAAGGCAGCAGCATCACGGTGTAGCCATCGGCCTCCGAGTGCGCGACGATATCGGCGGCGATGTTGCCGTTGCCGCCGCCCTTGTTGTCCACCACGAAGGCCTGGCCCAGCGCCTGGGTCAGGCGGTCGGCCACCAGGCGGCCGATGATGTCGGCCGGGCCGGCCGGCGCGAAGGGGATCACCATGCGCACCTGGTGCGCCGGGTAGGCCTGGGCGAAGGCGCGGGTGGGGGCAACGAGCGACCCCAGCAGCGCCGAAGCGGAGCCGGCCGCCAGGGCCATGAGCATTTGCCGCCGCGCGGCGGAAGGCGAAAGAGAATTCGGCATTTGAGGGTACTCGTCAAAAAACCCGCGCATTGTCAGGGGTATTCCCTGTGAATAAGCTTATGCCCGCGCGCGAGGGATGCGGGATTTATTTTAAGCTCTATTTGCCTATTAGCAGGTTGCGGGCCAATTGACGTTTCGCAAGCGATGGGCAGCCACGTCCACCACCCCTGTCATTCTGAGCAACGCGAAGAATCTGCTTTTCGCAGCACTCTCCCGACGCCGCCAAAAAGCGGATTCTTCGCGTTGCTCAGAATGACAAGCTTAGGCGGCTTCGCTGCGCCCTCGCTGCATATATATGAGCGCGCCTAAGCCGACGTCAGTGGCAGCGCCGTGGTGTACTTGATCTGCTCCATCGCAAAGCTCGACGACACGTCGAACAAATCCGCCGTGCGGATCAGCTTCTTGTACACCGCGTCGTACCCGGCGATGTCGCTCACCACCACGCGCAGCAAATAATCCATGTCGCCGCTCATGCGGTAGAACTCCACCACCTCGGGCAGCTTCATCACGGCGGCGTGGAACTTCTCGAACCACTCCTGGTTGTGGCGGCTGGTCTTGACCATCACGAACACCGTCACGCCGACGTTCAGCTTGGCGGCGTCGAGCAGCGCCACGCGCTTGCGGATCACCCCTTCGGCCTCCAGGCGCTGGATGCGGCGCCAGCACGGCGTCACCGAAAGACGCACCTTTTCGGCGATTGCGCCGACCGCCAAAGAGGCATCCTGCTGCAGCAGGGCGAGGATTTGCAAATCTATTTTGTCAAAGCGCATGATTGTAGAATTATTTACCCTAATTGCACGAAATTGTAGCAAAAATTGCAATCCTTTTCCCCGGCTTCGGCGCTACGATGGTGCCTGTGCCTTGCATCGCGCCGTTTGCCGCGTGTGCAGGGGGCGGCCTGCGCCAGTCGCGCGTGGGCGCGTGCGGTGGAGAGATGGGCGCGGCAGCCTGATCAATGCAGCCGGCGCGCATGGTGTATCCGCTGCGGGTGCCCGCAAGGTGTACCCGCTATATGTGTAGTGAGCGGCGTGCCGGGCACCCACCGGCCCGCACGCTGCCCCGGAATGTTTTTTTGCTGGTCCCTAAATTGCTATAGCTGTCTTACTGCTCCATTGCCATGCTCATGTCCTCTGCCCCTGTTGATCACGCCGGCGAACTTGCCGGTGCCCTCGCCACATCGCTTGCCCCGCCGGCCGCAAACCCACCGGGCGCCGCCTTGCGCCACCTGGTGCGCCTGGTTGAAGCCGCCGCCGCCGCGCCGATCATCGAACTGGCCGGGCGCCTCGACCTCGCCTATGCCGCCGTCCGCGCCGACGACAGCCTGCTGCCGGCCGCCGCCCGCCAGGCCGCGCCGGACCGCTACGCCCGCCACCTGCTGCATACCGACCCGCAAGGGCGCTTTACCATCGTCGCGCTGGCCTGGGGGCCGGGGCAATTCAGCCCGGTGCACGGGCATCACACCTGGTGTTCCTACACCGTGCTGGAGGGGCGCCTCTCCGAAACCAGCTACGCCTGGGACGCCGCCGGCGGCCTGGCGCGGCCGCTGGCCACCGAGGTGCTGGAGCGCGGCGCGCGGCGCTGCGAATACGCCGGCCTGACCGGCGTGCACAAACTGGGCAATGCGGAGGATAATGTCGCCCTTTCCCTGCATATCTACGGCATCGACGGCGCGCGGGTCGGCACCCACGTCAACCGCCTGGTGCCCAGCACGCAGCACTGAAACCACACCCGCACCCGCACCCGCACCCGCACCCGCACCCGCACCCGTTCTCGTATCGCCCAACCAAAAAGCCCGCGGCCGTCTTGCGTGGCACATCACCCAAACAAGGAACAGCAATGAAAGCCCTCGTCCTGCGCCAGCACGGCGGACTGGAAAACCTGCAGTACGTCACCGACCATCCCGTGCCGGTCATCCAGGCCGGCCACGTGATCATCAAGGTCGGCGCCTCCTCCTTCAATTACCACGACGTTTTCACCGTCAAGGGCATGCCCGGCATCAAGGTGCCGCTGCCGGTGGTGATCGGCCTCGACATGGCCGGTGAAATCACCGAAGTGGGCGAGGGCGTTACCGGCTGGAAAAAGGGCGCGCGCGTGCTGGTCAACCCGCTCAACAAGGCCAAGGGGCTGATGGGCGAAATGATGGACGGCGGCATGGCGGAATACTGCCTGGTGTCGGCCGACCAGCTCATTCCGATGCTCGACGGCGTCAGCTACGAAGAAGCCGCCTCGCTGCCGGTGGCCTACGGCACCGCGCACCGCATGCTGGTCACCCACAACACGGTCAAGAAGGGCGACCGCGTGCTGGTGCTGGGCGCCTCCGGGGGCGTCGGCACCGGTTGCGTCATCCTGGCGAAAAAGCTCGGGGCCGAAGTGATCGCCTGCGCATCGAGCGCGGACAAACTCGCGCGCCTGAAGGAAATCGGCGCCGATGAAGTGGTCAACTACAAGGATACCGACTGGTCGAAGTGGGCCGTTGAGAAGTACGGCAAGCCGCAGCGCCGCAGCTATGAGGGCGGCGTCGATGTGGTGGTGAACTTCACCGG
>DATAZV010000174.1:0-2776 GCA_036271855.1 Burkholderiales bacterium | reverse complement strand
AACCGTCGATCAGCACCACTGCCTTCATCAGCTCGGCCACCAGGGCGTCGCGCAGGGCCTCGGCGCCGGGCCGCACGCTGAATTCAATCGAACAGATGATCATCCGCTGCCCCCATGATTTTTTCGCTCTATCGAGTGCCCATTGTCCACTATCCGGCGCCGGCCAATTTCCGGCCTTCATGTAATCGGGCATATGCATCCGGCCGTGCAATCTGAATTGTCCTTTGTGCTAAGATAAAACAATAGACAATAAGCGGAAAGTAGCGGCCAGCCAGCGTCGCATGCACCGGAGCGAACCGGGGCCATCTTCCGCGCCACGATGGAGACAACTCATGGACATCGGCCAATCGGCAATCCGGGCGTGCGCGCTCCAGATGGGATGCTTGGCGCTGGCCTGCGCCGCTGCCGGCCAAGTGCGGGCGGCCGACGACACCTACCCCGCGCGCACCATCACCCTGATCGTCAGCTACGCCGCCGGCGGCAATGCCGATTTGCGCATGCGCCAGTTCGCGCCGGTGCTCGGGACATTGCTCGGCAAATCGGTGATCGTCGACAATAAACCCGGCGCGGGCGGCAACATCGGCACCGACTACATCGCCAAGGCGGCGCCCGACGGCTATACCATCGGCGTGGGCAGCTTCGCCCCCTTGTCGGTGAACAAGAGCCTGTTCGGCAAACTGCCCTTCGATCCGCAGCGCGACCTGGTGCCGGTGGTGCTGATCGAAAAAGGCCCGATGGTGCTGATGACGCGCACCGACGCGCCGTTCAAATCGGTGAGCGATGTGATCGCCGCGGCGAAAGCCAGGCCGGGTGTGCTGTCGATCGCCAACGCCGGACCGGGCGGCGCGCACCATCTCTCGGCCCAGCTGTTCAAGGACGCGTTGGGCCTGGACATCATCGACGTACCCTTCAAGGGCGGCGCCCCCGCTTCCACCGCATTGCTCGGCGGCCAGGTCGACCTGATGTTCGAGCAGACCTACGGCGCCCTGCCGTCGATCCAGTCCGGGAAGGCGCGCGGCCTGGCGGTGACCTCCGCCCAGCGCATTTCCACCATCCCGAACATTCCGACCTTCGGCGAACTCGGCTACAAGGGCATCGAGGTTTCCAACTGGATGGGCATCGTCACGCCGCGCGGCACGCCGCCGGCCGTGGTGGCGCGCCTGAACGCCGCCTTCAACAAGGCGCTGGTCACCCCCGAGGTGCGCGAGAAGATCACCGGGCAAAGTAACATCCCGGGCGGCGGCACCGCCGAGGATTTCACCCAGTTGATCAACGCCGAGTCGGTGCGCTGGGGTGCGCTGATCACGCGCACCAAAATCAAGGTCGAGTAAGAGATGTAACCCGGCCCTCAACACAAGCTGGAGAAAAGTATGACTGATATTCCTTTCGCGCACGCGCGCGACTCGCACCGTTTCATTTCCGTTGCCGCACTCATGCTCATTGCCCTGGGTTGCGGGGCCGCGCAAGCGGCCGACCCTTACCCCAGCCGCCCGGTGCGCCTGGTGGTGGCCTTCGCGCCGGGCGGGCCGAACGACGTGCTGGCACGGGTGCTGGCGCAGCGCCTTTCGTTGGATACCGGTTCGCAATTCGTGGTGGAAAACAAGCCGGGCGCCGGCGGCATCATCGGCACCGACGCGGTGGCGAAGGCGGCGCCGGACGGCTATACGCTGCTGTTCAACAGCGGCCCCTTCACCATGTCGCCGGCGCTGCAGGCGAAGATGCCTTACGACACCGAGGGCGACTTCACCCCAATTACCCGCGTCGGCCAGTCGCCGATGGTGCTGCAGGTGCCGCCGACTTCGCCGCACAAGACGGTGAAGCAGCTGGTCGATTTCGCGCGCGCGAATCCCGGAAAATTGACTTACGGCTCCGGCGGCATCGGCAGCACGCCACACCTGACCACGGAGCAGTTCGCCATGGTCACCGGCATCAAGCTGCTGCACGTGCCCTACAAGGGCGGCGGGCAGTCGATCCAGGCGCTGATGGCGGGTGAGGTGGACATATTGCTTGACTCCATCACCAGCAGCATCGGCTTCATTTCTTCCGGCCGCGTGGTGCCGCTGGCGCTTGGGCGCGCTACGCGCATGGCGAAATTCCCCAACATTCCCACCTTCGCCGAGGCCGGCGTGAGCGGCTTCAACACCATTCACTGGGTCGGCGTGGTCGCGCCGCGCAAGGTGCCGGCGGAAGTGGCGGCCAAGCTGCATGCGGACATTCTCAAGGCGCTGGCCAGCGAGGACATCAAGACGCGCTTCGCCGACATCGGTGCGGAGCCGGTGGGCGACTCGCCGGAAGACTTCCGCAGCTTCATGCATAACGAGATCATCGGCTGGGCCAAGGTGGCCCGCGCCGCCAAGATGCAGGTTCAATAAACGCGACGCCGCGGGCCGCGCAACGCTGGAACGAAGGAGACAGACATGGCACAAACACCCGAAACCCCATCCGCCGACGGCGCCGACCTGGACCGCCGCCATTTGCTGCAGGCACTGGCCGGCGGCATCGCCGCCACCGGCGTGGCCGCCAGCAGCCCGGCGCAGGCGCAAAGCGCCAAGGCGCCGCCCGGCAGCTACACGGCCGATGCCTCCGATTACGTCAAGGACCCGTCGAACTGGGGCACGCCGGAAGTCGCCGCCCTGTTCCCCGGTTTCAAGCACATGAACATCAAGACCTCCGGCGCGACCATCCGCCTGCGCCACGGCGGCTCGGGCCCGCCCTTGCTGCTGCTGCACGGCAACCCGGAGAACCATGTCGCCTGGCACAAGATCGCCACGCGCCT
>DATAZV010000173.1:0-14082 GCA_036271855.1 Burkholderiales bacterium | reverse complement strand
GGCCAGCGCGGCTACCTGCTGACCGGCGAGGAGCGCTACCTGGAACCTTACAATGCGGCGCGCGCCAACCTGACCGAAGCCTTCAGCAAGCTGGGCAGCCTGACCGCCGACAACCCGAACCAGATCGCGCGCATCCAGATGCTGGTGGAGGCTGCCAACCTGAAACTGGACGAGCTGGCCCAGACCATCAACATGCGCCGCGCCGGCAACAACGCCGGCGCGCTCGACCTGGTGAGAAGCGACCGCGGCAAGGAATACATGGAGCGCCTGCGCGCCACCATCGCCCAGGCCGAGAACGAAGAGCGCGGCCTGCTGCAGCGGCGCCAGCGCGAGGCGCAGGACGCCGCCGCCTTCACCGCCAGCGTCACCATCGGCGGCGGCGCGCTGCTGCTGGCGCTGATCCTGATCTCGGCGGCGATGACTTCGCGCGACTACCTGGCGCGCGAACGCGAAACCTGGCTGCGCAGCGGCCAGATGGGCATGAGCCAGGCAGTGCAGGGCGAGCAAAAGATCGAGGTGCTGGCCGACAAGGTGCTGGGCTTCCTGGCGCACTACCTGAATGCCCAGGTCGGCGCGTTCTACGTCGACGAAGGCGGCGGACGGATGCGCCGCCATGCCGGCTTCGCGCTCGACCCGGAGCTGCGCGACAAGCCGCTGCATCCCGGCGACGGCCTGCTCGGCCAGGCCGCGCGCGAACGCCGCGCCCTGCACGTCACCCAGGTGCCGGCGGACTACCTGCCGGTCAGCTCGGCCACCGGCCGGGCGACGGCGATCGAACTGCTGGTGGCCCCGGCGGTGGCCGACGGCGTGGTCTACGGCGCGGTCGAGCTGGGATTTTTCCGCCGCCTGGATGCGATCGACCGCGAGCTGCTGGACCGCGTCTCCGAAGTCGCCGCCATCGCCGTGCGCACCCAGAAAGACCGCTCGCGCCTGGTCGAGCTGCTGGAGGAAACCCAGCGCCAGTCCGAGGAACTGCAGGCGCAGCAGGAAGAGCTGCGCGTCTCCAACGAGGAACTGGAGGAACAGGGCCGGGTGCTGAAAACCTCGCAGGCGCAGCTCGAATCGCAGCAGGCCGAACTGGAGCAGACCAATTCGCAGCTCGAAGAGCAGGCGCAGCTGCTGGAACACCAGCGCGACGACCTGGCGCGCTCGCAGGGCGAGATGGCGCAAAAGGCGGACGAGCTGGAGCGCGCTTCCACCTACAAGAGCCAGTTCCTGGCCAACATGAGCCACGAGCTGCGCACCCCGCTCAACTCCACCCTGATCCTGGCGCGCCTGCTGTCGGAAAACAAGGACGGCAACCTGAGCCCCGAGCAGGTCAAGTTCGCCCAGACCATCTACTCCGCCGGCAACGACCTGCTGGTGCTGATCAACGACATCCTCGACCTGTCGAAGATCGAGGCCGGCAAGGTGGAGGTGCTGCGCGAGACGCTGGACTTGCGCAAGTCGGTGGCGCAACTGGCGCAAAGCTTCGACCAGATCGCCGTGCAAAAGGGCCTCAAGCTGGAGCTGGCGGTCGACGCTTCGGCGCCGGCGCAGATCGAGACCGACGCCCAGCGCCTGGGCCAGGTGCTGAAAAACCTGCTCTCCAACG
The DNA here is from genome assembly GCA_036271855.1 of Burkholderiales bacterium. Classification (GTDB taxonomy): domain Bacteria; phylum Pseudomonadota; class Gammaproteobacteria; order Burkholderiales; family JAEUOS01; genus JAQGMJ01. Next base: position 12,488 of record DATAZV010000173.1, on the reverse strand, counting down.
CCCTCAAATTCACCGAAAAAGGCAGCGTGGTGCTGCGCTGCCATGGGGTGAGCGCGCCGGGCGCGCCCGAGATGGTGGCCTTCGAGGTGCGCGACACCGGCATCGGCATTGCGCGCGACAAGCAGGCGCTGGTGTTCGAGGCCTTCCAGCAGGTCGACGGCAGCGCCCATCGCAAGTTCGGCGGCACCGGCCTGGGCCTGACCATTTCGCGCGACCTGGCGCGCCTGCTGGGCGGCGACATCACCCTGCAAAGCACGCCGGGCCAGGGCAGCGTGTTCACCCTGACGATGCCGGTGCAGCCGCCGGCGCCTGCCGCGGGTGAGCGCCGGGCGGGGGAATTGCCGCGCACGGAGCCGGCCGGCCTGATGCCCGACTTCGCGCCCGCCTATGTGCCTTCGACGCCCGCCGAGGTGTCCGCCGCCGCAAGCTACAGCGCCGCCGCCGCCGGCGCGGCGCAGTCTTCCGGCTCCCTGGCGCCGCCGCTGGTGGAAGACGACCGTAACCGCCTGACGGCCAACGCGCGCATCATCCTGGCGATCGAGGACGACATCCACTTCGGCGCCATCCTGCGCGACTTGGCCCACGAGATGGGCTTCCAGTGCGTGATCGTGCAAAGCGCCTCCGACGGTGTCACCGCCGCCGCGCTGTACCGCCCCAGCGCCATCCTGCTCGACATGCGCCTGCCCGACCACACAGGCTTGTCGGTGCTCGACCGCCTGAAGCACAGCCCGCTGACCCGGCACATCCCGGTGCACGTGGTGTCGATGATGGACTACAGCCAGGAAGCGCTGGAGCGCGGCGCCATCGGCTACGCCCTGAAGCCGGTGAACCGCGAGCAGCTGGTGGAAGCGTTCCGCCGGCTGGAAGCGAAGTCCACGCAAAGCATGCGCCGGGTGCTGGTGGTGGAAGACGACGACCGCCAGCGCGAATCGATCCGCGCCCTGCTGGAGGCGCCCGACGTGCAGATCAGCGCGGTGCATAGCGGCGCCGCGGCGCTGGAAGAACTGCAACAGACCACCTTCGACTGCATGGTGATGGACCTGCAGCTGCCCGACCTTTCCGGTTACGAGGTGCTGGAAAAAATGGCGCGGCAGGAAGACACTTCCTTCCCGCCGGTGATCGTCTACACCGGCCGCAGCTTAAGCCGCGAGGAAGAGGAAAAGCTGCGCCGCCATTCGCGCTCCATCATCATCAAGGACGCGCGCTCGCCCGAGCGCCTGCTCGATGAAGTGACCCTGTTCCTGCACCAGGTCGAATCGTCGATGCCGCCGGAGCGCCAGCGCATGCTGAAAGTCGCGCGCGACCGCGAGGAGTCGCTCGACGGCCGGCGCATCCTGGTGGTGGAAGACGACGTGCGCAACATCTTTGCGCTCTCCGCCGTGCTCGAGCCCAAGGGGCTGAAGATCCAGCTGGCGCGCAACGGCCGCGAGGCGCTCGACGCCCTGGCGCGCCTGGACATCGGGCCGCCCAACGGCATCGACCTGGTGCTGATGGACATCATGATGCCGGAGATGGACGGCATCACCGCGATGCGCGAGATCCGCAAGCGGCCGGAATGGAAAAAGCTGCCGATCATCGCCCTCACCGCCAAGGCGATGAAGGACGACCAGGAAAAATGCCTGGCCGCCGGCGCCAACGACTACATCGCCAAGCCGCTGGACGTGGAAAAGCTGCTGTCCCTGGTACGGGTATGGATGCCCAAATAGAAGCGCGCGGGGCGTCCGGGCCGGAGAAGGATTTCGACATCGAGATCCAGCTCCTGCTGGAAGCCGTCTACCTCAAGTACCACAGCGACTTCCGCGGCTACGCCGGCGCCTCGCTGAAGCGCCGCATGCGCGCGGCGATGGCGCACTTCGGCTGCCGCACCCTGACCCAATTGCAGGAGCGCGTGCTGCACGACGAGCAGATATTTCCGGCGCTGATGAACTTCCTCACCGTGCAGGTGAGCGAGATGTTCCGCGACCCCTCGTACTTCCGCGCCCTGCGCGAGACGGTGGTGCCGATGCTGCGCACCTACCCCTCGCTGAAGATCTGGGTGGCCGGCTGCTCCACCGGCGAAGAGGCCTACTCGATGGCCATCATGCTGCAGGAGGAAGGGCTGCTCTCGCGCAGCATGATCTACGCCACCGACATCAACCCGCTGGCGCTGGCCACCGCCGAGGCCGGCATCTACGACGTCGAGCGCCTGGCCCTGTTCACCGAAAACCACCGCCGCTCCGGCGGCCGCTCCTCGCTGTCCGACTACTACACCGCCGCCTACGGCCGTGCGGTGTTCGACAAGCAGTTGAAGCAATCCCTGGTGTTCTCCGACCACAGCCTGGCCACCGACCACGTGTTCGCCGAAATGCAGCTGGTGTCCTGCCGCAACGTGCTGATCTACTTCAACCGGCCGCTGCAGGACCGCGCCGTCGGCCTGTTCCGCGACTCTTTGGTGCGGCGCGGCTTCCTGGGCATCGGCGCCAAGGAATCGCTGCGTTTTTCCGCCTGTTCCGACGATTTCGAGGAACTCGTGCGCGAAGATCGCATCTACCGGAAGCGGGGTGCGCCATGAGCGCGACTCGCGGGTCCACGCCCGCCCGCCTTGTGCCGACTCTCGATGGCCGGCTTGAAGCGATCGTGATCGGCACCTCGGCCGGCGGCATCGAGGCGCTTTCCGTCCTGCTGCCGGCGCTGCCGGCGGGCCTGACGGCGGCGGTGCTGGTGGTGATCCATCAGCCGCGCGACCGGGCCAGCCTGCTGGTGCAGATTTTCGCCGGGCGCTGCGCGCTGCGGGTGGAAGAAGCCGGCGACAAGCAGCCGGTGGAGCCCGGGGTGATCTATTTCGCCCCGCCCGATTATCATCTGCTGGTCGATCGTGAAAGCGGGGTGGGTCCGGTGCTGGCGCTTTCCTCCGACGAACTGGTGCAATACTCGCGGCCCTCGATCGACGTGCTGTTCGAGTCGGCCGCCGACATTTACGGCGAGCGCCTGCTCGGCATGGTGCTCACCGGCGCCAACCAGGACGGCGCCGCCGGCTTGGCCGCGGTGCGCGCCGGCGGCGGCGTCGCCGCGGTGCAGCGCCCGGACAGCGCGGCCGCAAGCATGATGCCCGCCGCCGCCCTGGAGCGGGTGCCGGATGCCGATTTCGTACTGACGATCGAACAACTGGCCGGACTGCTGGCGGGGCTGCGATGAGGAAAAAGCGAAAATGAACAAGCCCGAAGACGGCGAACGCATCAAGTGCCTGCTGGTCGACGACCTGGAGGAAAACCTGCTCGCGCTTTGCGCCCTGCTCAAGCGCGACAACCTCGAGCTGATCACCGCGCGCTCCGGTCCGCAGGCGCTTGAGCTGCTGCTGGCGCACGACGTCGCGCTGGCCCTGATCGACGTGCAGATGCCGGAGATGGACGGCTTCGAGCTGGCCGAGCTGATGCGCGGCAGCGAGCGCACCCGGCAGATTCCGCTGATCTTCGTCACCGCCAGCGGGCGCGACGAGCAGCGCATGTTTCGCGGCTATGAAAGCGGCGCGGTGGATTACCTCTACAAGCCGATCGAGCCGCGCATCCTGATCAACAAGGCCGAAGTGTTTTTCCAGCTCCACCGCCAGAAGCGCCAACTGGCGCGCGAGCTGCAGATCCGCAGCGAGACCCTGCGCTTCAACGAAATGTTCGTCGCCACCCTGGGCCACGACCTGCGCTCGCCGCTGGCGGCGATCGTCAACTACGCCGAGCTGCTGGACCGGCTCAACGACAGCGCGCCGGCGCAGCAGGCGGCGCAGCGCATCATCGCCAGCGGCACCCGCATGAGCCGGATGATCGACGACCTGCTCGACCTGGCGCGCGCGCGCCTGGCCGGCGGCATTCCCCTGACCCGCGAGAAGGCCGACCTGGGCGAGATCGCCGGCCGGGTGCTCGACGAGCGCTTCGGCGCCGCCCCCGAGCGCGTCGTGCGCATCGAGCGTCACGGCAGCCTCGCCGGCCACTGGGACGGCAGCCGCCTCGGCCAGGCGATCGCCAACCTGGTGGGCAACGCGCAGCAGCACGGCGCGGCCGGCGGCGAGATCGTGGTGGCATTGGACGGCGGCGACCGCGCCCACGTCGATATCCGGGTCGAAAACAGCGGCGAGATACCGGCCGAGCTGCTGGCGCATATCTTCGACCCGTTTCGCCGCGGCTCGCGCGAAGCCGGCCCGGCCAACGGCCTCGGGCTGGGCCTGTACATCGTGCAGCAGATCGTCGCCGCCCATCGCGGCAAGATCGAGGTGCAGTCCGACGCCGGGCGCACCGCGTTCAAGGTGCGGCTGCCGCGTTAGGAAATCGGGGTCAGAGCACTTTTTCGATGAGGCTGAAAAAGTGGTCCGACCCCGATTTTCGCGGCGTGCTTCGCGGTCATCCAAAGTACCGCGTGGAAAATCGGTTCGCCACAAATAAAAGCGTAAGAAGGCACATTGCGACCCGCAGGATTTACCGGCGCGGCGCCGCTTCATCCGCTTTTTGACCTTGCAGCACAGGCCCCGGACTTGCTCTCCATCCATGTACAGCGCGGCTTTCGCCGCGCGGGCGCGGGAAAAGCGCGCATGCATCCTGCGCGCGCCTGCAGGCAGCAGCCCGCCCCGAACACGATGCCTGAAACACAAGGAGATTGCATATGGACACCTACACCAAACCCGGCGAGCGCCACGTCAGCGGCTTTTCCGAAGGCCTGAACGCGCAGGACGTGCGCGAGCAGGACGTCGGCGCCAGCGCCTACGACAGCACCACCTACTGGAAGGTGCAGGAAAACGGTCCCGGCCCGCGCGTGATGGCCTCCAGCACCCTGGAAGGCGACAACGTGGTCAACATGGCCGGCGACAAGCTGGGCGATATCGACGAGATCATGATCGACGTGCCCACCGGGCGCGTGGCCTACGCGGTGCTCTCGGTGGGCGGCTTCCTCGGCATCGGCGACAAGCTGCTGGCCGTTCCCTGGCGCGCCCTGCGCCTGGACCCGACCAACAAGCAGTTCATCCTCGATGTTTCGAAAGAACGCCTGAAGGAGGCCCAGGGTTTCGACAAGGACCAGTGGCCCTCGATGGCCGACGAGCGCTGGGCCACCGAGCTGCACAACTACTACAACGCGCCCTACTACTGGCGCTGACATCGCGGCCGCAGCAGGTAGGCAGGAAGACCGCAAGGGGCGCGCAAGCGCCCCTTTTTCATGGACGCGGGCCGGGCCATTGGCCTGAACCAGTTGACCGGTCAGTTATGTTGCGCAGCGCTATCGTTCTCCCGTAACCCTATCGTTATCCCTAGTGCCGGAATTAATGTTTATTCCCATGGCATATTTATTTGCGAATATGATCTAATTCGACTTCGGGCCAAGCCCGGGTTGATTGCGCATCGAGACTGCGCAATTGTTGGGCGGGCGCCGGAATAAATGTTCCTGCGCTCTTGTTAGTACACGAGCGGGGTCGCACGCATGGCGCCGCCACTATACAAAGGAGACAATATGTCATCTGTCCTCGACGGAGCGCAGACGGGGAGCGGCAGCGATGCAGGGTTGCTGTCGAAGGAAAGAACCATTGCCGGCCCGGGCTTCAACCGCTGGCTGGTACCGCCGGCGGCTCTCGCCATCCATCTTTGCATCGGCATGGCCTACGGTTTTTCGGTGTTCTGGCTGCCCTTGTCCAAGGCCATCGGCATCAACAAGGCGGTGGCCTGCCCTGCCGACACCGGCTTTATCGGTGAGCTTTTCGTCAGCAATTGCGACTGGAAGGTCGCCAGCCTGGCCTGGATGTTCATCATATTTTTCATCTTCCTCGGCTGCTCGGCGGCGATCTGGGGCGGCTGGCTGGAACGTGCCGGTCCGCGCAAGGCGGGCGCCCTGGCGGCCCTGTGCTGGGGCGGCGGCATGGTGCTGTCGGGCCTGGGCATCTATCTTCACCAGTTCTGGATCATGGTGCTGGGTTCGGGAGTGATCGGCGGCATCGGCCTGGGCCTGGGTTACATCAGCCCGGTGAGCACCCTGATCAAATGGTTCCCCGACCGGCGCGGCATGGCCACCGGCATGGCCATCATGGGCTTCGGCGGCGGCGCGCTGATCGGCTCGCCGCTGGCGGCGATGCTGATGAAGTACTTCGCCACCCCCACCAGCGTCGGCGTGTGGGAGACCTTCGTCGTGATGGGCCTGCTCTACGTTGTCTTCATGCTCGGCGGCGCCTTCGGTTACCGCATCCCCGCCACCGGCTGGAAGCCGGCCGGCTGGACCCCGCCGGTGACGCAGGGCAGCAACGCCATGATCACCCAGCGCCACGTGCACGTGAAAAAGGTCTGGGGCATCCCGCAGTTCTGGCTGGTGTGGATGGTGCTGACGATGAACGTCTCGGCCGGCATCGGCGTCATCGGCATGGCCAGCCCGATGCTGCAGGAAGTGTTCGGCGGCAGCCTGATCGGCGTGACGGCGAAATTCGGCGATCTCGACAAGGCGCAACTCACCGCCATCGCCGGGGTCGCCGCCGGCTTCACCGCGCTGCTGGGACTGTTCAACATCGGCGGGCGCTTTTTCTGGGCCAGCATGTCGGACTTCTTCGGCCGCAAGATGACCTACTCCATCTTTTTCGTGCTCGGCGCGATCTGCTACGGCAGCATGCCCGGCAGCGCCGCCGCCGGCAACCAGCTGCTGTTCGTCGGCGCGGCCTGCATCATCCTGTCGATGTACGGCGGCGGCTTCGCCACCGTACCGGCCTACCTGGCGGACCTGTTCGGCACGCAGATGGTGGGCGCGATCCACGGCCGCCTGCTCACCGCCTGGTCCACCGCCGGCATCATCGGCCCGGTGGTGGTCAATTACATGCGCGAATACCAGCTCGGCATGGGCCTGCCGCGCAGCCAGGTGTATAACCAGACCATGTACATCCTGGTGGGCATGCTGGTGATCGGCTTCATCTGCAACCTGATGATCCGCCCGCTGGACGCCAAGTGGTTCATGACCGAAGAAGAACTGGCCGAGGAAAAGCGCCTGGCGCACGACCGCGCCGCCGCCTCCGAGGTGGGTACCGGCAAGGCAGGCTCCGCCGCGCCGTCGAGTCCGGCGGTGGTCGTGCTGGCCTGGCTGGCCGTCGGCATCCCGCTGGCCTGGGGCGTCTACTCGGCCCTGCTCAGCGCGGCGAAGTTCTTCCACTAGCAGGCGGCGTTGCGCGGGCCGCGGGCTTGCGCGATTCCGGTAAAACGGGCAGGGCTTTGCGCCTTGCCCGTTTTTTATTTGGCGCGGCCCCGAGGCACCGGCTTACTTCGGGTTCGGCTGCAGCACGCCCTCGGCGGCGAGCTTTTTCCAGCGCGCGGTGTCCTGCTTCAGATAGTCCTCGTACTGTTCCACGGTCATTTTGCCCTGCTCGGCGCCGGCGGTGTTGATCACCTTCACGTTGGCCGGCTCCTGCAGGCCCTTGAGCAGCACGGCCGAGAGCTTCTGGATGATCGGCTGCGGCGTACCCTTGGGCGCGACGATGCCGAATACCGACATGATGTCCGCGTTCGGAAAGCCCGCTTCCGCCATGGTCGGAATGTTCGGCGCCGCGCTCCAGCGCGAAGGCGAGGTGATCGCCAGCGCCTTCACCTTGCCGGCGGCGGCGTTCGGCAGGCCGCTGTTCAGGTTGTCGAACATGATGTTGACGCGCCCGCCCAGAAGGTCGGTCTGCGCGGCGGCGGTGCCCTTGTAAGGCACGTGGACCAGCTGGGTGCCGGTGGCGGAGGCGAAGATCACGCCGGCGAGGTGACTCACCGTGCCCAGGCCCGCCGAGGCGAAGCTCACCTCGCCGGGGTGCTTGCGCGCGTACTCCACCAGTTCCTTGGGGTTGCTTACCGGCATGTTGGCCGCGACCACCAGTACGTTGGGCGCGATCGCCAGCATGGTCACCGGCGCGAAGCGCCTGAGGATCTCGTTGTTCGGCTCGCGGTCGGCCACCGGGTTGACGATGTCGGCGAACACGTTCACCAGCAGCGTATAGCCGTCTGGCGCCGCGTTGGCCACCTGGGCCGCGCCGATCGCGCCGCTGGCGCCGGGCCGGTTGTCCACCAGCGCCTGCGCGCCCAGGGCGGAGGTGAGGATTTGCGCGGCCACCCGGCCGGTGATGTCGGTCGGCCCGCCGGCGGTAAAGCCCACCACCAGCTTGATCGGCTTCTCGGGATACTCGGCCAGCGCGGGGGCGCTTGAGGCTGCGCACAGCAACAGCAGGGCGTGCGTGAGGGTTCTTTTCATCGTTGTCTCCGGTTTTTTTTGAGGTCGGCGCGGCAGTTGCCGCGCCTGGGCCGTTGCGGCTATCCCGCGTGATTACGCATTGGTCGGCAGGTCGGCCACACCGAGCCCCTCATCGATCAGCTTGCACTTGCGTGCTTCCGCGTCCGACTTTTCCAGCGCCATTTTCAGCACCTCGGCGGCGCGCGCGCGCGGAATGAAAACGATGCCGGAGTCGTCCGCCAGCACGATGTCGCCGGCATTGACGCGAATGCCCATGATCTCGATCTCGCCGTTGATCTCCACCGTCTCCAGGCGCCACTTGCCGGTGATCGGGCTGCGCTCGGTGGCCCAAACCGGGTAGCCGACGCTCCTCGAATGCGCGACGTCGCGGATCGCGCCGCTGACTATCGCCCCCACCTCGCCCTGGCGCTTGGCCGTCTGCGCCGAAATGCCGCCCATGTTCGACACGCCGGAGACGCCGTCGATCACCAGCACGTCGCCCGCGCTGGCGAGATTGTGCGCCTCGAACTCGGCCATCTTGTTCACATGCTTGCGTGCCGACTCGTAGGGGTGCTCCTGCTGCATGATGTTGCGCACGGTCAGCGCCGGGCCGATGATGCACGAGCCGGGGATGGTCGGCTGGAAGCGCGTCGCCGGCAGGGCGCCGATGATGCCCAGCTCGTCCATGATGTCCGAGAGCACCCCGCTTGCGTCGCCCAGCGACTTGAAGCCCTCGATCATGCCCGCCGGCGGGCGCGGCACTTCCATCAGCCTGATGCGTTCGCGCGCGATTTTCCCGGTGAGTTTCTTTTCCACGATGTCTCCACGATGCTCGGGGCAGCCCGGCTGCCGCGTATTGTTGGTGAGAGCCGCCGCGGCCCGCGTAGAACCTGGCTTCACGCAGCCCCTGGTCGGCACAGCAGGCAGCGTAACGTACGGGGGTGGGCCTCGCAACTAATGGGCGAGTTCGGTACTTTGCAAGTAGCGGGTACCGGCGGCGCAGGGGGATGCTGTCAGCTGCCCGACTCGCCCGGCCAGTCCGGAAACGCCCCGGTGATGCTTTCCACCTCGCCGGCGCGCGCGCCGTTGTAGCCGGGCAGGGCATCGACGGCGGTGTGGTATTCGGCGCTGCGCAAAATCTCCAGCATGCGCTGCACCTGCGGCTGTTCCAGGGTTTCGTTCTTGCAGATCAAAAAGTAACGCTCGGTTTCCACCGGCAAAAACTCCAGGTTGAACTGGCGCGCCGGGGTCTCGATGCCGAAGCCTGCGTCGGCCATGCCGCTGGCGATGTAGGCCGCCACCGCGGCGTGGGTGTACTCGCCCTCGTCGTAACCCTGGATCTTCCGCCCGTCGATGTCCTGGTGCTCCAGCAGCATGTCGAACAGGATGCGCGTGCCCGAGCCCTGCTGGCGGTTGATGAAGCGCACTTCCGGCCGCGTCAGGTCGGTGAGGCCGTAGATTTTTTTCGGATTGCCGCGCGCCACCATCAGGCCCTGGCGCCGGGTGGCGATGTTGATCAGGGTCTGGGTGGCGGGGTCGAGCCAGCGCGTGTATTGCGCGATGGTGCGGCGCTCGAAATCGCCCAGCGGGATGTGAAAGCCCGCCAGGTCGCAGCCGGCGCTGGCAAGCGACGCCACCGCTTCCTGGCTGCCGCGATACTTCAGGTCGACCGGAATCTGCGCGCGGATCAAAAAGCCGCGCAGGGTCTCCACCGCGAAGCCGTGGCTGGCGTGGATGCGCATCACCGGCGGCGCGGCCGAGAGAGCGCGCTCGATTTCCACCTCCAGTTCCGAAGCCAGGCTATCCAGCGCCGGCGACAGCCGGGCGGCGATGCGCCGGTCGGCCCACACCAGCTTTTCGCCCAGTGCCGAGAGGGTCGCGCTTTTGCCGCGCGCCATGTTCACCAGCGGCGCGCCGAACAGGGTCTGGCCTTCCTGCAGCAGGCCCCAGGCGTAGCGATAGGAGGCGCCGGAGGCCTCGCAGGCAGCGGCGATGCTGCCGTGTTCGTGGATGTCCACCAGCAGCTCGATCAGGCGCTTGGGCAGTATCTGCGTGTCCAGATGCTTGATGGTCCACTGCGGCTTGATCGACACCTTGAACATGAAACTCCGGACTCCCTTGTTGTCCTTTGTATGCTGTAGACAGCATACCCGGCACGCTGTCGCCTACATATTGTAGTGCTTGAACCTGAATGCTACTGTAGCGCAGCCTGAGGCTTAATGCCTTATGCGCTTTAGAGCATATGTTCGCTTTGGGGCAGATTTATACGTAGGGCCGCGCTGCAGCTAGGCAGTCCGGGGCTACGGCAAGCCGCAGGGCTTGCGCCACACAAGCGTAGGGCGTTGAGCGCGTCGGCACAGACGCCGTGCCGGCCCGCGCAAAACAGCAGTGCACGCGTAGCCGTGCGCGCAAAACCACACTCGAGACTCTCATGAGCAGCACGCCTCCAGATTTTTCGCCCGGTCGCAGTTTACTTGCGCAGCCCCTCGCACCGAAGCTGACGCAGCCAACCCCGGCCGACATTCTCGCCGTGGTGAAGCAGGTGCTGGCCGAGCGCGCGCAAATGGACGGCGCCCTGCTGCCGATTTTGCACGGCGTGCAGGACGCCCTGGGTTACGTGCCGCCGCAAGCGGTGGCGCCGATTGCCGAGGCGCTCAACCTGTCGCGCGCCGAGGTGCACGGCGTCATCACCTATTACCACCACTTCCGCGAGCAGCCCGCCGGCAAATGCGTGGTGCAGGTGTGCCGCGCCGAAAGCTGCCGCAGCATGGGCGGTGAAGAATTGCTGGCGCATGCGAAGGAAAAACTCGGCTGCCACGGCGAACACGGCATCTCGGCCGACGGCGCCTATAGCGTGGAACCGGTTTACTGCCTCGGCCTGTGCGCGCAGTCGCCGGCGCTGATGGTCGGCGAAAAGCTACATGCGCGCATGAGCGCGCAAAAGCTGGACCGCATCCTGGAGGCACAAGCATGAACGCAAGCCCGACCAAAGTTTACGTTTCGCGCGACTCAGCCGCCCTGGCCGTCGGCGCCGACGAGGTGGCCGACTCCATCCTGGCACAGTGCACCGCCTGCGGCCTCGACGTGCAGATCGTGCGCACCAGCACGCGCGGCCTGCTGTGGCTGGAGCCGCTGGTCGAAGTCGATACGCCCGAAGGCCGCGTCGGCTTCGGCCCGGTCACCGTTGAAGACGTACCCAGGCTGATCGAAGCCGGCTTCGTCAACGGCGACAAATCGCACGCGCTCTGTCTGGGCCTGGTGGAACAAATCCCCTACCTGAAAAACCAGCAGCGCCTCACTTTCGCCCGCGCCGGCATCACCGACCCGCTGTCGCTTACCGACTACGAAGCCCACGGCGGCTGGGCCGGCCTGCGTGCCGTCATCGGCATGCAAGGCGACGCCGTCTGGCAAGCCATCCTCGACTCCGGCCTGCGCGGCCGCGGCGGCGCTGCTTTTCCCGCCGGCATCAAGTGGCGCACCGTGGCCCAGGCGAAAGCCGACCAGAAATACGTGGTCTGCAATGCCGATGAAGGCGACTCCGGCACCTTTGCCGACCGCATGGTGCTCGAAGGCGACCCCTACATGCTGATCGAGGGCATGGCGATTGCCGCGATCTGCAGCGGCGCCACCAAGGGTTTCGTTTACATACGCTCCGAATACCCGCTGGCCGTCGCCGTGTTCCGCGAAGCCATCACCCATGCGCGCGCCGCCGGCTTTCTCGGCGCCAACGTGCTGGGCAGCGGCCGCGCGTTCGAGCTCGAAGCGCGCATGGCCGCCGGCTCGTATGTCTGCGGCGAAGAAACCGCCATGCTCGAAAGCCTGGAAGGCAAGCGCGGCATCGTGCGCGCCAAGCCGCCGGTGCCGGCCCTGGTCGGCCTGTTCGGCAAGCCCAGCATCATCAACAACGTGCTCACCTACGCGGCGGCGCCGACCATCCTCGCCCGTGGCGCCGAGTTCTATAAGAACTACGGCATGGGCCGCTCCACCGGCACCCTGCCGTTCCAGTTGGCCGGCAACATCAAGCACGGCGGGCTGGTGGAACTCGGCTTTGGCGTGACGTTGCGCCAGCTGGTGGAAGAATACGGCGGCGGCACTGCCACCGGCCGGCCGGTGAAAGCCGTGCAGGTTGGCGGCCCGCTGGGCACCTATCTGCCGCAGTCGCAGTGGGACATACCGATCGACTACGAAGCCTATGCCAAGGTCGGCGCGGTGGTCGGCCACGGCGGCCTGGTGGTGCATGACGACACCGCCAACCTCGCGGGCCTGGCGCGCTACGCGATGGAATTCTGCGCCATCGA
>DATAZV010000172.1:0-14933 GCA_036271855.1 Burkholderiales bacterium | reverse complement strand
ACGCCGCCTTGCACCAGCTCGAGCGAACCCTTCATGCCTTCGACGGCATCCTGCGCGCCGCCCTGGATGGCCTGCACCATGCTGCCGATTTCCGCGGTGGCCTGGGTGGTTCGCTCGGCCAGTTTCCTCACCTCGTCGGCCACCACGGCAAAGCCGCGGCCCTGTTCGCCGGCACGCGCCGCCTCGATGGCGGCATTGAGCGCGAGCAGGTTGGTCTGCGAGGCGATACCGCGAATCATGTCGACCACCTTGGAAATGCGCTGCGATTCCTCGCCCAGCCGGCCGATCTGGCCGGCCGCGCCTTCCACCGAATGGGCGATTTGCGAAATCTGGGCGGAGGCCTTTTCGACCGCGCGATTGCCCTCGCCCGAGAGTTCGCGGGTGCGCTCGGTGAAGCGGGTTGCCTCCTGGGCATTGTCGCTGACGCTGCTTACGCTCACCGACATCTGTTCCACCCCCGCGGCCATCGCCTCGGTGGCGCTGTGCTGGGCATCGGAGCCGCTTTCGAGCTGGGACGCGGTTTGCGAAAGCGCCTGCGCGGTGTCTGCCAGGGACTGCGCGTTGCTGCGGATCGCCGCAATGGTTTCGCCGACCTTGATGCAGGTCTGGTCAAGCTTGACGGCGATCAGGTCGAGTTCATTGCGCGTTTCGCCTTCCGCGATCCCGGGCGCCAGGCGTACGCCCAGGTTGCCGCGGCCCATTTCGTCGAGCGCGCGGTTGAGGCGGCCGATCGGCTTGAGCCGGCTGCGGATGAACAGGTACAGGAGCATGGCCAGCGCCAGCGCCGCGACGGCGCCGGAGGTGAGCACGATGTCGCGCAGCAGCACGGCGTCACCCATCATTTCACGCTCGGCGGTGTCACCGGCGACGACCACGCCGCCCCAGGACTTGCTGCGCTCGTAGGCCACCAGCTTGCGGCCGGCCTCGCCCTTGGCGTCCAGCCCGTTGTAGGTCAGGCGGCCGGCTTCGCCTTCCAGCAGCGCCTTGAAGGGCAGGTTGCCGTCGGCGTCCTTGCTTTCCAGCAGGTTTTTTCCCGCCATGGCGGGGTGGAACATCAGCCGGCCCGTTTCAGGTCCCTGCGCGCGCAGCACGTAGGCGTAGCCGGTCTCGCCGAACTTGATTGCACTGATCGATTGCTCCAGGCTGCTCATGATCGGGGACAGGTCGAAGCCGATGAACAGGATGGCCACCACCTTGCCGCCGGCGTCCTGCTGCGGCACATATTTGGTGATGTAGTTCTTGCCGAACAGCTTGGCCTGGCCGAGATAGGGCTTGCCCGCGATCATGTTCGCGTAGGCGGGGCTGTCGCGCGCCAGCAGGGTGCCGATGGCGCGGGCGCCGGCCTCGGTCTTCAGCGAGGTGGTGATACGGACAAAATCATCGCCCTTGCGCGCGAAGATGGTGGCGACGCCGCCGGTCATCCGGGTGAAATCGTCGACCGGCGCGAAATCCAGGTTGAGCGGCTTGCCGGCGTACTCCAGCACCGGGGTCTCGATCGCGCCGATCTTGAGCAGCTTGTCGGCGTGCAGGGTCATCGGCTCCGGGTAGCGCGACACCAGCAGGTTGGCCAGCCGGTTGGCGCTGTCGACGGAAATCTCGTAGCTCAGGTCGAGCAGCTCGCGGGCACCGTGCACCCGGGTGCGCAACTGCGACTGCGCGCCGGCAAGGGCGCTGCGTTGGCTATACGAGGAAACAAAGCCGACCAGGCAGGCGATCACCGCGACGACCAGAATGAGCGATACGCTGACGAGCTGCTGGCTGATGGAGAGCTTGTTGAGTGTCTTCATTGTGTGTTTGGTGTGGGCGAGCGCAACCCCTCATCTGCCCGGATTCGAGAGGACGTGCGCAGTACCCGTGTTTAAAAAGCGACCGGCCAGTCTAGTCGCGGCGGCGCCGGCGCAAGGCCGGAACAGGGGGCGTTTTCAGGGCCTTTTCGTGGCATGGCCGGGGCCCGCCCGTGCTAGCGCGGCCCGCCGCGGACCCGCTGCGGCCGCGACTAGGGCAGGGCACTCCTAGTCGCGGCGCCTGAAGGTGACCCACACCGCGATGACGGTGAAGGTGAGCACGATGCCGACGATCACCCAGAAGCCATTATCGTCTTTTGCCAGCGGAATGCCGCCGACGTTCATGCCGAGCAGGCCGGCGATGATGTTGATGGGGAGGGCCAGCACGGTGACGATGGTCAGCACGAACAGGCTGCGGTTGTTCTGCTCGCCCACCATGGCGGCGATTTCTTCCTGCAGCAGCTTGATGCGTTCGAGCAGGCCGGCCATGTCGTTCAAGGCGGTGGAAAATTCCTCGGTGGATTCGCGCAGGTCCTGCACGTCGTGCGCGGCGATCCACGCCGGCGGGTGGTTGAGCAGGCGGAACAGGGCCGCGGGTTCGGGCGCCAGCAGGCGCTGCAGGCGCACCAGCACGCGCCGCAAGGTGCCGAGGTTGGCGCGCTTGGTTTCCAGGCGCCCGGCCAGCAGGTTGTCTTCGGCCACATCGGTCTTTTGCGTGGCTTCGCGCACGATGCGCACCAGTACCTCGGCCTGGTCGCGCAGCAGGCGCACCAGCAGGTCGGCGGTGGAGCGGAAGGTTTCGCCGTGGTTCACCGAATTGCGCAACTGGTCGATCGAGCGCAGCGGCTTGCTGCGCGCGCTCACCAGCATGCGCGCGTCGGCGCTGACCCACAGGGTGGCGATGTCGGGCGCCTCCAGCGAAAAATCGAACAGCACGTCGTTGACCACGGCGATCAGGGCGTCATCGGCGTACTCGATGCGGGTGGAACGCGACTCTTCGCGCAGGGTTTCGTAGAAGGCGTCGGTCAGCGCCAGGTTTTGCTTGAGCCACTTGTGGCAGGCGGCGTGCGCCAGGTTGAAATGCAGCCAGACGAAGCTGCCGTCCCCGGCCTTCAGCCTGAGCCACTCCTGCGCCTCGGCGGCGCTGACCTTGCGGCCGTGCTCGCCGGGGGCGAACACGTAGCCGCAGATCAGGCCGGCGGCGTCCGGCCCGTAAGTGTCGTTGAGATTCATGCGTGCGGGAGCCGAAAGGGCGGCGCGGCCGGGGTGTGTTGTTGTTCGTCGCTCATTTTTCGTGATCGCGCGCCTCGCTAACGCATAGCATAAAGAACCACTGTGACAATTCGATGAACCGGGCCCGCGGCGGCTATACTGCGCGCCTGCCGGTGACCGGCTTTACTCCTTGCCCATCAACATGAAAACCAAACCCTGCCTGACCCTGGAAGACTGCAAGACCATCGCCCATGCTTGCGAAGCGCATGCCGTGGCCAACCATTGGGCGGTGGCCATTTCCATCGTCGACGACGGCGGCCACCTGCTGTGGCTGCAGCGCATGGACGGCGCCGGTATTTCCACCGTGCGTGTCTCCGAAGGCAAGGCACGCACCGCCGCCTGGGGCCGCAAGCCCTCCAAGGTTT
Organism: Burkholderiales bacterium; assembly: GCA_036271855.1. Lineage (GTDB taxonomy): Bacteria > Pseudomonadota > Gammaproteobacteria > Burkholderiales > JAEUOS01 > JAQGMJ01. The sequence continues at coordinate 11,512 of DATAZV010000172.1, read as the reverse complement.
ACGAAGAGATGGTGAACAAGGACGGCCGCGTTTCCGCCACCATGATGCCGGGCATGCTGCACATGGAAGGCGCGCTGCCGATCATGGTCGAGGGCCAGTGCGTCGGCGCGGTGGGCGCTTCCGGCGTCAAGTCTTTCGAGGACGCGCAGATCGCCGAGGCGGGCATCAAGGCGCTGCTGGGCTGAGTTCCACCACGCGGGCGCCGGCAGTGGCAGTGTCGAGATCGGCCGCCGCGCGCCACAGGGTGTGGCCGGAGTCGCGGTACTTGCGCTCGAAGGGCGTGAGCGCCTCCTCGGGGTCAAAAATTTCGCAGGGCGGCGCCGCGCCGCGCAGCAGGCCGAGGGCGGCGCTGAATTCCTCCACATACACGCGCCAGTTGCTGCGGCACTCCAGCCGGCCGCTTAAGCCCAGCACCAGCGGGAAGGCCGGGTGCGCCGGCCAGCGGCGCATCACCTGCGCCGGCTTCGGCCAGGGGTTGGGGTAGAGCAGGTAGTGCCGCGCCAGGCGCATGCCGCGCGCGGCCAAGAGGCCCCAGATATCGACCACATCGGCACGCAGCAGCAACAGGTTGGGCGGCACCGCTTCGGCCCGCATGGCGTTGGCGCCCTGGGCCAGGCGGGCGGCGGACTGGTCCACCCCGATGGCCAGGCAATCCGGATGCAGGCGCGCCAGCGCCCGGGTGCTGGCGCCGGTGCCGCAGCCGGCGTCCAGCAGCAGGGGCGCGCGGCCGTCCCACGCCGCCAGCAGCTGTTCGAAAGCGGCCACGCTGTAGGACGCCGGCGGCTTGCGGAACGGGTTTTGGGCATGGCGCCGCAGCAGCGCGGCGAGTTGCCGGTGCGGCGCCTGTTGGGTGCTTTCGACTATACGGGAATTGGCGTGCATGGGAGTGGCGGGGGCTTGCCCGGGATTGCCCGGGTTTGTCTTAAGGCGTCGCGGTTTTTACCGGCTTGAAACAGCCGAGAGCCGCGCAACGACTACAATAGAGGATTGTATTTTCCTCGATTCGCGCCCTGTCGCGCGGCTGGACTATGGCACGCATTCTGGTGGTCGACGACGACGAGGCGATCTGCGGCTGGCTGCAGGCCCTGCTGCGCAGCGACGGTTACGAGGTAACCGGGGTCGGCAGCGGCGAGGAGATGTTCGAGGAGCTGAAAAACGAGGTTCCCGAGCTGCTGCTGATCGACCTGCTGCTGCCCGGGATCAACGGCATGGAAATTCTGCAGCGCCTGCGCAGCGAGCCGGCCACGGCCGGCCTGCCGATCATCCTGATCACCTCGCTGGACCCGAAGCGCTACCTGCGCACGGGCATGGAGCTGGGCGCCGACGACTTCCTGGCGAAACCGCTGGCCGGGCCGGATGTATTGACCGCGGTGCGCACCCGCCTGGAGCGCCAGGGACAATCAAAGCGGGGGCCGGCCGGCGGCGGCCTGCCGGTGCAGATCGGCAGCTATGTGCTGGAGCGCCTGCTGGCGCGCGGCACTTCTTCGGAAATCCACTACGGGCGCCGCGCCGACGACCGCAGCCGCGACGCGGCGATCAAGCTGTTTCGCACCCGCCGCCAGGCCGACGCGCGCCAGCTCGGGCGCTTTTCGCGCGAGGTGGAAATCGCCTCGGCGGTGGCGCACCCGCAGTTGGCCACGGTCTACGAGCACGGCGTTGGCCAGGACCTGCTCTATGTGGCGTTCGAATATTTCCCGCGCGGCGACCTCGCCGGTTTTATCGGCGAGGGGCTGGCGCCGGCGCTGGTGCGGCGGGTGGTTTCGCAGGTGGCACAGGGCTTGGGGGCGCTGCACGGCGCCGGCATCGTGCACCGCGACATCAAGCCGGCCAACATCATGATCCGCTCCACCAGCGATTTCGTGATCGCCGATTTCGGCCTGGCGAAACTGGTGCAGCAAAACATTTCGCTCACCGCCACCGGCGAGGTGCTGGGCACCCCGGCCTACCTGGCGCCGGAGCAGGCGATGAGCGGGCCGATCGGGCCGTGGACCGACATCTACAACCTCGGCGTGGTGACCTACGAGCTGCTGACCGGGGTCAAGCCCTTCGACGGCAACAACCACCAGGCGATCGTGTTCAAGCATATCCACAGCCTGCCGCCGCCGCTGCCGCCGCAGGCGGCGATGTTCCAGCCGGTACTCGACCGCATGCTGGCCAAGGAGCCGGCGGATCGCTACGGCAGCACCGGCGAATTGCTGGAGGCGCTGGAGGCGCTGCAACTGAACACCATCTGAGCCGGCCGGCTCGCGTTCGTTTCAGGCCGCCGCAGTTTCCAGGTCCACCACCAGCGCGGCCGCCATGGTTTGCCACTGGATGTTGATGACCATCGGCCGCTCGCGCAAAATCTGCAGGACGCCGCTGCGCCCGAGCTCTTCCAGTCCCGCGCCCTTGAGGGTGGTGGGCACCGAGATTTCCATTTTTTCGCCGAAGTGCTTGCGCGCGTTGCCGGCGATGGTGTTGGCGATCTCGCCGGCGGCGTCCATGAAAATCTCGTCGCCCTGCAGGGTTTCGCCAACCGACAGCAGCAGGTAGCGCATCATCATTTTCGGCGCGGTGAAATAGACGCAGCCGCGATGCGAGCCGGAGACCCGGATCAGGCCGGTGTAGTCGAATTCCGGCAGGGCGTGGCGCTCGGCCAGGTAGGCGGCGGAGACCCGCGCCGCCTCCCTGGTCAGGCGGCTGAAGTAGCTTTGCGCCGCCTCGGTGATCACCTGCAGGTCGCCGGTGGTCAATGCGCTCATGCCAGCACCTCGCGCAGGGCGTTGACCAGGTCTTCCTCGGTGAAGGGCTTGTGCAAAAAGCCGCGCGCGCCCTTTTTCAGCGCACTCAAGGCGGTGGCCTTGTCCGACAGGGCCGAGACCATCAGCACGCGGGCGCGCGGGACGATCTGCATCAATTGATCCAGGCATTCCAGGCCGTCCATTTCCGGCATGGTGATGTCGAGCGTGACGATGTCGGGCGTGGTCTGGCGCGCCAGTTCGACGGCTTCGGTGCCGGTGCGCGCGAGGCCGACGATGCGCAGGCCGGGCAGGCCGGACTCCGGCGCGTAGCCCTTGTTGGCGACGATGCGCGCGATGAAGGTGCGGATCAGGTTGGAGTCGTCGACGATCAGCAAACGCATGGCTGGGCTCTCAGGGGACTCGGGCGGCATCATCATCCTGCTGAATTATCCTGCAAACCGTACCGCGAATTCAGTATAACGCCCCGGCTGCGAAGCCAGGCGCAGGCGCCCGCCCAGGCGCCCGATCTTGTCGTTAACAAGATCCAGGCCAACGCCGCGCCCGGCGTCGCGCCCGGCTTCCTCGCCGGTTTGGACAGCGGTGGAAAAGCCGGGTTCGAAAATCTTCATCATGATCTGGCGATCGTCCAGCTCGTCGAGCTGGGCGGGGGTGTAGCGCCCGCTGGCGGTGAGGGCCTCGCGAATGGCTTGGGGGTTGAGGCCGCGGCCGTCGTCGCGCAGCAGTAGCTCGTATTCGCCGTCGGCCTCGCCCTCGGCGGGGGCGATGCGCGACAGGCGTACCTCCAGACGCCCCGCCGCCGGCTTGGACAGGCGCTCGCGTTCCTCCGGCCCTTCGATGCCGTGGGCGATGGCGTTGCGCGCCAGTTGCAGGGCGATGTCCTTGACGTGCTTGGCGGTGGCCGGCGCCAGGGCGGCAAGCTGGTCCAGGCTGGTTTCCACCTCCACGGTCTTGTGCATGTCCTGCGCGATGCGCTGCGCCAGCTGGGTCAGGGAGAGGTCGAGTTGCGCGCCGGCGGGCGCGGCGTCGAGAGAGGCCTCGGCGTCCAGGGGCGCCACCTGGGCAGCGGCGCGGGCGATCTGGTCGGCGAAGGCGCGGATCAGGCTCAGGCGCTCGTAGAATTCCTCCAGTTGCAGTGGCAGGCCGAGCAGGTCGGCGGCCGAGAGCTGCGCCTGTTCGCGCAGCGCGGCCAGCCGGCTTTCGAAGGCGTGCGCCTGGGTTTCGAACAGGCCCAGGCCCATCGAGGCGGCGTCGCCCTTGATGCCGTGCACCAGGCGGAATACCGCGTCGATGGTGACGCGCACGCCGGCGGGGTCGATGCCGGGGTGGCGCAGGCGATGGTTGGCTTCGCGCAGCGCGGCCTCGGAATCGCGCGCGAAGGCTTCCAGCGCCCCGGGGTTGCTGCCGAGCATGCCAAGCAGCATTTCGATCTCGCCCTTGGCCTGGTGGCGCGCGGAGGCGAGTTCGCGCTGCATGCGCATTTGCGCGCTGATGTCGGCCACCGCCACCAGCAGGTGCGAGACGGCGCGCGCGCCGCCGCCGGCCTCGCTCACCGGGGTGAAGCGAAAGCTGAGGTGGCGCTCGGCGCCCGGTTCACCCGCGGGGGCCTGGACGCGCAATTGCACCAGCGGATTGAGTTCGTCCATCAGGGCGGGTTTGATCTTGGCTTCGAACAGCAGGTCGATGTAGTCGGCGGCGGCGGCGCAGGCGCGCGGCTCGGCCAGGGCTTGCAGAAGATCAGCAAAGGGCGCGCCCGGCTGCGCCGGATGGCCGAGGATGGCGGCGAGCGAGGCGGTGGCCTGGGTGCCGATGCGGCGCTCGCGGTCGATCAGGAACAGGCCTTCGCGCACGCTGCCGAGGATCTGCCCGATCTCGCGCTGCGCGGCTTGCGCGGCGTGTTCGCTGGCCGACAGCCGGCGGGTGAAGCGCAGCAGGATGAAGCAGAAGTTGGCCAGCGCCAGCAGTACGCCGACGGCCTGCACCAGGCGCAGCCGGGTGGTCTGCCGGCGCGCCAGGGCTTCGACCTCGCTGGTGAGCTGGTTCATCAGGTCGAGCAGCACTGGGTTGGCGGCGTGCGCGGCGGCGCTGGCGCGGCCCAGGGCTTCGGGGTCGGGATCGCCCGCCAGCAGGGGCGCCAGCGCGGCGGACCAGGGTTGCCAGGCGGTGCCGGCCTGGGTGAGGATTTCCTGGCCGTGAGTGCTGGCCAGCGCGGCCAGTTGCGCCGGCTGGCCGTCGCCGCCGCTGACCACGCCGCCGTGGGCGAAGGCGTCCAGGGTGGCGCTGAACAAGGTGGCGCTGCGGCCCAGCTCGGTGTGCGCGTCGGTCAGCTCGGCGCCTTCCAGGGCGGGCGAGCGCGCCTGCATGCTGAACAGCACCTTGGCGATGCGCTGCGACAGCATGCGCTGGCGGCCGGCGAGGTTGATCGCCTGGGCGTCAGCGGAAATCTGCGTCGAGATGACGACGTTCAGGCCCAGCACGGCGAGGTCGAAGACCAGGAAGCAGGCCACCGCGAAGACGATCTCGCGGTATTTGCCGGCTATCCTGAGGTCTGTGAAGGCGGCGGCTGCGGCCATGGTGCGGTGTTCCTGGTTGAATCTCCCCAGCGAAAATCTCGGTGGATGTGTTGTGCGAAGGGTTTTCCTCTATGCGGCCATCTTGCGCTGCTTCTGGTAGAGGAATTCCAGCACCGCGGTGCGACAGTCGATATAGGTGTCGTCGTGCGTCAGGGCCAGGCGGTCGCGCGGGCGCGGCAGCGGCACATGGAGGATTTCGCCGATGGTGGCGGCCGGGCCGTTGGTCATCATGACGATGCGGTCCGACAGCAGCACGGCTTCGTCCACATCATGGGTGACCATCAGCACGGTGCTGCCGGTTTCGCCGACGATGCGCATCAGTTCGTCCTGCAGGTGGGCGCGGGTGAGTGCATCGAGCGCGCCGAAGGGTTCGTCCAGCAGCAGCATGTTGGGTTCCATCGCCAGGGCGCGGGCGATGCCGACGCGCTGCTTCATGCCGCCGGAGATTTCGCCGGGGCGCTTGACCTCGGCGTGCGACAGGCCCACCAGCTTCAATGCGGCGTGGGTGCGCTCCTTCAGCTTTTCCTTCGGCTCGCGGGCGCCGAACACGCGCTCCACCGCCAGGTAGACGTTGTCAAAGCAGGTGAACCAGGGCAGCAGGGAGTGGTTCTGGAACACCACGCCGCGGTCCGGGCCGGGGCCGGTGATCTCGCGCTCGGCACACAACAGCGAGCCTGAGGTGGGGTGGGTGAGGCCGGCGACCAGGTTGAGCAGGGTGGACTTGCCGCAGCCGGAGTGGCCGATCAGGGAGACGAATTCGCCGCGCGCGATGTCGAGGTCGATGTCGCGCAGGGCGACGAAGTCGCCGTCGTTGGTGTCGAACACCATGCCCGCGCGCGCTACCTGCAGGTAGCGCGACGGGTCCTTGATCATCGCGGGCTTGGGGGCTTGGGTGATGGGAACCATGAGTGTATTTTCTCTACTTGTATTCGAAGCGGCGTGCGAGGAGCATCAGCGCGTTTTCCAGCAGCAGGCCGACAATGCCGACGACGAAAATGGCAATGATGATGTGCTGCACGTTGAGGTTGTTCCATTCGTCCCACACCCAGAAGCCGATGCCGGTGCCGCCGGTGAGCATTTCGGCGGCGACGATCACCAGCCAGGCCACGCCGATGGCCAGGCGCACGCCGGTGAGCACGAAGGGCAGCACCGCCGGAAACAATATCTTGGTGAACACTTTCCATTCGGACAGGTTGAGCACCTTGGCGACGTTCATGTAGTCGGCTGGAATCTGCCGCACGCCCATCGCCGTGTTGATGATCATCGGCCAGATGCTGGAGATGAAAATGGTCCAGATCGCTGCCGGGTTGGCGGCCTTGAAAACGAGTAACCCGATAGGAAGCCAGGCCAGCGGCGACACCGGCCTGAGCAGGCTGATGATCGGCGAGGTCATGTGGCTGAGGAACTGGAAGCGGCCGATCATGAAGCCCAGCGGGATGCCGATCACCGCCGCCAGGCCGAAGCCGATGCCCACGCGCTTGAGCGAGGAAATGATGTTCCAGCCGATGCCCTGGTCGTTCGGTCCCTTGATGTAGAACGGGTCGGAGAACACTTCGACCGCCGAGACCCACACCTTGGCCGGGCCGGGCAACTGGCCGCCGCCGCTGTGCGAGATCACCTGCCAGATCAGCACGAACATGGCGAAGCCCAGCAGGGGAGCGATGACGCGCATCGCGCGCGCGCGGCGCCGCGCCAGCACCAGGCGGGCGCTGGGCGTATGCGCCGCCGCCGGCATGACAGCGGCCGGCGCCATTGCGGGCGCGGCAGCAACTGGCGCCGCCGCTTGCGCGGCCACGGGCTTGCTGATGTCGGCGAGGCCCACGGGTGGGCTCCCGGCGTCCTTGACGGGGAGTACGGCGCTCATGCTGTTTCCCATCAGGCGTGGATCTTGAAGCTGGCAGCGTACTTCTTCGGGTCTTTCCCGTCCCACACCGTGCCGTCGATCAGCTTGCTGGTGCGGAAGTCGGACTTCGGCAGCGAGACCTTCACCATCGCCGCGGCTTCCTTGTAGATGTCGATGCGATTGACCTGCTTGGCGGCGGCGAGATAATCCGGCTCGCTCTTGAGCAGGCCCCAGCGGCGATGCTGGGTGAGGAACCACATGCCGTCCGACAGGTAGGGGTAGTTCACCGCGCCGTCATTGAAGAACTTCATGTAGTCGGGGTCGTCCCACTTCTTGCCGATACCGTTGTCGTAGCGCCCGAGCATGCGCGCGACGATCACCTCGGCATCGGTATTCACATAGGAGCGGTCGGCGATGGTCTGCGCCGTCTTCTGGCGGTTCGACAGCGACGAATCGATCCAGCGGCTGGCCTCGAGCACGGCGGCCGTCATGGCGCGCGCGGTGTTGGGGTTTTTCTGCACCCACTCGGCGCTGGTGCCGAGGACCTTTTCCGGATGGTCCTTCCAGATGCCCTGCGAAGTCTCGACCGTGAAGCCGACGTTGTCGACGATGGCGCGGTTGTTCCAGGGTTCGCCGACGCAGCAGCCGTCCATCGCGCCGACGCGCATGTTGGCCACCATCTGCGGCGGCGGCACCACGATCGCCTTGTCGTCCCGGAACGGGTCGATGTCGTTGGCCGCCAGCCAGTAGTAGAGCCACATGGCGTGGGTGCCGGTGGGGAAGGTCTGCGCGAAGGTGTATTCGCGTTTTTCGGTGACCATCAGCTTTTTCAGCGAGGCGCCGTCCTTCACGCCCTTGTCGTAGAGCTTGCGCGAAAGGGAGATGGCCTGGCCGTTGTTGTTGATCGCCATCAGTACCGACATGTCCTTCTTCGGGCCGCCGGCGCCCATGTGCACGCCGTAGATCAGGCCGTAGAGCACGTGGGCCGCGTCCAGTTCACCATTCACCAGCTTGTCGCGCACCGAAGCCCAGGAGGCTTCCTTGGAGGGAATGATCTTGATGCCGTATTTCTCGTCGAACTTCATCACCGAGGCCATCACCACGGAGGCGCAATCGGTGAGCGGAATGAATCCGACCTTGACTTCCTTTTTCTCTGGAGCGTCGCTGCCGGCGGCGTAGACCGCGCCGCGCAAGCCCGGCGTGAGCATGCCCATCAGGCCGGCGCCGGAGAGAACCCCGGCATTTTTCAGGAGGGAGCGGCGGCCTTCGTTGGCAACTGCCGTTACTGCGGGAGGTGTGACAGGCTTCTGCGGTTTCATGGCGCTGACGTTTCCAGGGTTGAGTGGAAGCAACAAAGGCGCGAGCCGCGCACAGCTTTTGTGCGGGGAAAACACCCTTGTTCAAGAACCTCTCTTCGTTGAGAGGTGCCGTTGCTACAAGGAGCAACCCTTATGCCAATTTGATGCGCTGCACATTAAAGGGTTTACAAAGCCAGGCAATCGGTGGAGCTGGTGTGGGTGGTGGCGCCGTGCTTCTATATGGCGAGGGGCGGGCACCCGGCGCACCCTGGCCTGTGATGCCTCGCGTGGCCGCGGCGAAGTGAGGCAGCCATGGCACGCGCTGTATACAAATCCGGCGTGCGCTGACGGTGCATGGAGCGGCGGTGGCGCACCGGCTTAGATTCCCGCGCCCGCGCACCAAACGCAATCAGGCGAGCGCGCCCATGCCCTACTTTGGGCGCGGTGCGAGGGCGGGCGCGCCGCCTCCCGCCGCATGCGCCGGCCGATGCGCCCCGGTTGGCGCGATATGTGCTTTTGTCGGCGCAGGGAGTGCCAACGGCGGCCCTTCGCACCGGGAAAGAACGCGCATTGCAAATCGAGATTCAAGGATAACGGCGTCCACCTTCGCGGCCCTCACATAGTGGGGGCGCGAAGGTGGGCGCTTATTTTTTTATCAATCGCTAATCAAGGGAGATCAGCATGTCTTATCTGGCACCAGCGGAATTCGTCACCAAGATGGTGGATGCGGGCGAATCCAAAATATTCATGGCAACCCGGGACACGCTGATCCGTGCCTACATGGCCGGCGCCATCCTCGCGCTGGCGGCGGTGTTCGCGGTGAGCGTTTCGGTACAGACCGGCTTTCCGATCATCGGCGCCATCCTCTTTCCGGTGGGCTTTTGCATGCTCTACCTGCTGGGCTTCGACCTGCTCACCGGCGTTTTCGTCCTCACCCCGCTGGCGCTGATCGACAAGCGCCCCGGCGTGACCATCGGCGGGGTGCTGAAGAACTGGGGCCTTGTGTTCATCGGCAACTTCGCCGGCGCCCTGACGGTGGCGATCCTGATGTCGATCGTCTTCACCTTCGGCTTTTCGCAGGAACCCGACAAGGTCGGCAAGGTGATCGCCGGCATCGGCGTGGCGCGCACCCTCGGCTACGAAAAATTCGGCGCCGCCGGCATGCTCACCCTGTTCATCCGCGGCATGCTGTGCAACTGGATGGTCTCCACCGGCGTGGTCGGCGCGATGATCTCCACCTCGGTGTCGGGCAAGGTGATCGCCATGTGGATGCCGATCATGCTGTTCTTCGGCATGGCCTTCGAACACTCGGTGGTCAACATGTTCCTGTTCCCCGCGGCATTGTTCATGGGCGGCGCGTTTTCGTGGATGGACTATTTCATCTGGAACGAACTGCCCACCGTGCTGGGCAACCTGGTCGGCGGCCTCGCCTTCACCGGCCTGACCCTCTACGCCACCCACATCAGGACCGCGCCGAAACGCACGCCCGCCTGATTCGCGTCAGAATAGGGCGCCCGCTCCCAATGCCGGGGGCGGGGCGATCCGGCGCGAGCGATGTCCAGTGAACTGAAAATATCGGCGGGACAGTGTTCCGAGCGGGGGCGCAAGGAGGTCAACCAGGACTTCCACGGCCTGTATGTCCCCGTGCAGCCCCTGCTCGACACCAAGGGCATCGCCATCGCGCTGGCCGACGGTATCGGCAGCAGCGCCGTCAGCGACATCGCCAGCCAGGCGGCGGTCGGCGGTTTTCTCGAAGACTATTACTGCACCTCCGACGCCTGGTCGGTCAAGACCTCCGCCGAGCGCGTGCTGGCCGCCGTCAATTCCTGGCTGCATGCGCAGACCCAGCAAAGCCAGGGCCGCTACGACAAGGACCGCGGCTATGTCTGCACCTTCAGCGCGCTGGTGCTCAAGTCCGCCACCGCGCACCTGTTCCATGTCGGCGACGCGCGCATTTTTCGCCTCAGCGGCCAAAGCCTGGAGCAACTGACCACCGACCACCGCATCTGGGTTTCGCCCGGGCAAAGCCATCTCGGCCGTGCGCTGGGCGTGGGGCCGCGGGTGGAAATCGACTACCAGGCGCTGCAGGTCGAAGTCGGCGACGTGTTCGTGCTCGCCACCGACGGGGTGCATGAATACGTCGAGGCCGACTTCGTCGCCGGCGCCATTGCCGCCGCCCTCGCCGTTCCCGGGGTGGATCTCGACACCGCCGCGCAGGAGATCGTCGCCGAGGCAGCGCGGCGCGGCAGCCCGGATAACCTCACGGTACAGATCATCCGCATCGACGCACTGCCGGAACGCGGCGCCGACGAAATCCAGCAGCAGCTGGCCGGCCTGCAATTGCCGCCGCTGCTGGAAGCGCGGATGGATTTCGACGGCTACCGCATCGTCAAGGAACTGCACGCCAGCAGCCGCAGCCACGTCTACCTCGCCGTCGACAACGATACAGGCGAGAAAGTGGCGCTGAAAATTCCATCGATCGACCTGCGCGGCGATCCCCTCTACCTGGAGCGCTTCATGCTCGAGGAGTGGGTGGCAAGGCGCATCGACAATGCGCACGTGCTCAAGGCCGGCACCCCGGTGCGCAAGCGCAACTACCTCTACGTCGCCAGCGAATTCATCGACGGCCAGTCGCTGGCGCAATGGATGATCGACCACCCCGCGCCGGCCCTGGAGACGGTGCGCGGCATCGTCGAGCAGATTGCCCGCGGCCTGCTCGCCTTTCACCGGCTGGAAATGCTGCACCAGGACTTGCGGCCGGCGAACATCCTGATCGACGCCACCGGCACGGTAAAGATCATCGACTTCGCCTCCGCCCGCGTCGCCGGCCTGGCCGAGACCGCCCCGCCCGGGACGGACGAGGACATATTGGGAACGGCCCAGTACACCGCGCCGGAATATTTTCTCGGCGAGGGCGGTTCGCCGCGCTCCGACCTGTTTTCGCTGGGCGTGATCGCCTACCAGATGCTCACCGGGCGCCTGCCCTACGGCGCCGAAGTGGCGAAGGCGCGCAGCCGCGCGGCACAGCGGCGCCTGCGCTACGATTGCGCGCAGGGCGAC
>DATAZV010000171.1:0-4422 GCA_036271855.1 Burkholderiales bacterium | reverse complement strand
TGGCTGGAAAAGCACGACCTCGAAGACATGAAGCTGGCGGGCACCGCCGACCTCGACCTGCGCTATGTCGGCGACGATATCCAGCGCTTTCAACTGAAGGTGGTGGGCGCGGGGCTGGACGCGGCCGAGCGCAAGCTGGCGCTGCGCGGCTTGAGCGTATTGGTGGACTATAGCCACGACAAGCCGGGCCCGTTCCAGATGGAGATTGCGCAATTGCGCCTGAAGGGGCTGACGGCGGGGCCGGTGAAGACGGTGGGGGAATTTCGCGATGGGCGCCTGACCATCCCGAGCCTGCTGGTGCCGGTGCTGGACGGCGTGTTCATTCTCAACGACATTGCGATTGCTGCGCCCAACGGCGACGTGTCGGCCGAATTGCGCGGCGCCTTCACCCCGCTGCCGATGGACAAGCTGACCACCGGGCTGGAATTATTTCCGCTGGCGGGCACGATTTCGGCGGTGATTCCGCATATGACGTATGCCAGGTCAACACTGAAGGTGGATGGCGCGTTACTCTTCAAGGTGTTCGATGGCGATGCGAATCTGGACAACATTCGCCTGGAAAACCCGTTCGGGCGCACGCCGCGCCTGACGGCGGACATGCGCCTGCGCAATATGGACCTGGAACAGATGACCGGCGCGGTGAAGTTCGGCGACATCACCGGCAAAATGGACGTGGACCTGACAGGCCTGCAAATGGAAAACTGGCAACCCTTGAGTTTTGATGCGCGCGTGCTGAGCAGCCCGGGCGATTACAAGAAGCGCATCAGCCAGCGCGCGGTGCAGAATATTTCGTCGATCGGCGGGGCCGGCGCGGGGGCGGCGATCCAGGCCAGCTTTTTGCGCGTGTTCAGCAGTTTCGGCTACAGCAAGATCGGCCTGTCGTGCAAACTGGCCAACGGCATCTGCGAACTCGGCGGCGTGGAGAACGTGGCCAACGGCGGCTTTGCCATCATCGAGGGCGGCGGCGTGCCGGCGGTGAACCTGGTTGGTTACAATCGCCGGGTCGGCTGGAATGAGCTGCTGGCGCGCATCAAGGCGGTGATCGACGGCAACTCGAAGATGGTGATCAAATGAAACGGCTTAATCTCCACGCACTGCTGCTGGCGGCGGCCCTGGCCGCCAGCGCCTGCGTCACCATCAACATCTACTTCCCGGCGGCCGCCGCCGAGAAGGCGGCCGACCGCATCATCGACGACATTTACGACGCCAAGGATGGCGGCGCCGCCAAGCCGCCCGCAACCACGCCGGCGGAGAAGAAGTGAGAGGAAGCGCCATGCAACTTTTGCCCCGGCTATTCGCCGCCCTGCTGCTGACCCTGTTTGCCTCGCTGGCGCAGGCGCAGGCCAACCTGCAGATCAACACACCGTCGATCGAGACTTTGAAAAAATCGATGCGCGAGCGCCATGCGCAAATCAAGCCCTTTCTGGAAAACGGCGCCATCGGCCTGACGCGCGAAGGCGGCGTAGCCCTGCGCGACGCCAATGCGGTGCCGCTGCCGCAGCGCGCGGCGGCCAACAGCCTGGTGGCGGCGGAGAATGCCGACCGCACGAGTTTGTACAAGGAGATCGCGGTGGCCAACGGCAAGCCGGAGTGGGAAGGCGAGATTCGCAGCACCTTTTCGCAGCGCTGGATCGAGCGCGCCCAGCCGGGCTGGTATGTGCAGAACGCGCAAGGTGCGTGGGTGAAAAAGTGAGGGCGCCGCGATGAGCTCCGTGACCGGACTGCCTCCCGGCACAACACCCATCCTCTCGGTGGTGCCGATGCCGGCGGACGCCAACCAGCATGGCGACATTTTCGGCGGCTGGATCATGAGCCAGGTGGACATCGCCGGCGGCGTGGTGGCGGCGCGGCGCGCGCGCGGGCGGGTGGCGACCATCGCGGTGAATGCCTTCACCTTCAAGCAGCCGGTATTGATCGGCGACCTGGTGCTGTTTTACGCGGAGGTGGTGCGGGTGGGCAACACCTCGATCACGGTGGACGTGAAAGTGTATGCCCAGCGCAACCCGGCGGTGCTGGAGACGGTGTTTGTTACGGAAGCGACGCTGACTTACGTCGCCACCGACCAGACGCGGCGGCCCCGGACGGTGCCGCCGGCGGTGGACTGAAGCGCCCTGAACGGACGCTCCGGAACTGCCGCTTTAGAACAACTTGTCGTCGTACAGGCCGGTGGGGTCGCCGCCGAAGCGGTTGCCGCCGGCGGTGCCGCGCATGCAGCCGGCTTCGACCAGCACCCACAGCCCGCCGATGAAGGGCACGAAGGCGATCAGGCACCACCAGCCCGACTTGTCGCGGTCATGCCAGCGCTTGACCTGCAGCGCCAGGCCGGCCCAGATGAGGATGATGTACAGCGGCACCGCGACAATCCACATCAGGGTCTGGCTGATGGCGCCGGCAATGCCCATGATGATGATGATGGGAACGTACATCGCCAGGTGGTAAAGCCAGAACACCTTGCGCGGGATGCGGCCTTCGAACGAAAGGAAAACTTCCTTGGGCGTCATCTTCACGCCGGCGCCTGCGGTGGAATCGGCCACCGGTGCCTGCGGTGCCTGGTACGGGTTACTCGCTTGCGTTTCCATGTCGTTCTCTCCCTGGGGGCTGCATGGTTATAGACGGTACCGCGCAGGCATCATAGCCCTGTTGGCCCGGGCAATGCAACACAACTCGGTGAAACCTCGCGCGGCGGCAAGTTCACAGGCATAATGAAAGCGCCTATGGACAAGGCTTACCAATCGCGCTTCATCCACGAAGTCGTGCCGCGCCTGACCCGGCGCTGGAGCGACGGCGTGTGGATCGGCTGCGTGTTCCGCGCGGTGGCGGCAACCGAAAAGCTGCATGCCCATTACATCGCCGCCGCCTGGGAGCCGCCACCTGTCGAAGGCCCGCCGCTGATCACCCGCCTGCCGGACGCCACCTACCTGGCGCCGCACGAGGGCGAGCGCGCCCTGCTGGGGCTGATCGAGTCGCTGCCGGCGCGCGCCAAACTGTTTCTTGCCGGGCCGCAGCATATCGACCCGGCGCTGGTGACCCAGGTGGTGCTCTCGGCCGACCGCAACCTGACCTCGGCGCTGAAGGAGGCACTGGCCGCCTTTGTCGGCGCCGAGCAGGCGCGCAACGAGCATTCGATCCGCGAGACCTACACCGACCGCGACGACGCCTTCGAGGCCTTCAAGCGCAAGATTTTCGGCGAATCGGGACAGTAAGCAGGGCAACGTTTGATGCGCAAGCCCCGCAGCAATCATCGCGGCCTGCCCGCCGCGCTGGCCGCCACCGACCACCTCGGCAAGCAGCTGGACCGCAAGCGGCGCCAGGAGTCGCGCGAGAAAAAGCTGCTCAAGGGCGAGCAAAGCGACCTGGATTTCCATGGCCTGCGCCCGGTTGGGCTTGCCGCTGAGGACGCGCAAGAGCCTGAGGCGCCGGGACCGCCGGTTTCCATTCCCGGCTGGTTTGCCGCGCGCGGCTGGCAGGCGTTTTCCTTTCAGCGCGAGGTATGGGCGGCGATGGCGGCAGGCAATAGCGGTTTGCTGCATGCCAGCACGGGCTCGGGCAAGACTTATGCGGTGTGGCTGGGCGCGCTGGCGGCGCTTTACCCCGGCCTGCTGGAGGCGCCGCTGGAGCAACCGGGGGCGGCCAAGCCACTGACCGTCATCTGGATCACGCCGATGCGCGCGCTGGCCGCCGACACGGTGCGCGCCCTGCAGGCGCCCCTGGCCGCCCTTGGGCTGGATTTGCGGGTGGCGGCGCGCACTGGTGACACCGCCGCCGCCGAGAAAACAAAAATGATCACCAAGCCGCCAGCGGCGATGGTGACGACGCCGGAGAGCCTCACGCTCCTGCTCACCCGCGCCGACGCGCAGGAGCAGTTTCGCCACGTGCGCTGCGTGATCGTCGATGAATGGCATGAGCTGATGGGCAGCAAGCGCGGGGTGCAGACGCAATTGGCGCTGGCCCGCCTGGCGCACTGGCAGCCGCAGGTGATGGTGTGGGGGCTCTCGGCCACCCTGGGCAACCTGCAGGTGGCGCGCGATGCGCTGCTCGGTGCGCAAGCTAAAAATGCGGTGATGGTGCAGGGGGCGGAGGCGAAAAACATCGTCATCGACACCCTGATCCCGAAGACGATGGAGCGCTTTCCCTGGGGCGGACACATCGGCATCAAGCTGCTGCCGGAGGTGGTAGAAGAGATCGACAAGCACAACACCACGCTGGTGTTCACCAATGTGCGCTCGCAGGCGGAGATCTGGTACCAGCGTTTGCTGGAGGCGCGGCCGGACTGGGCCGGCATCATCGCCCTGCACCACGGCTCGCTGGACCGCGAGATTCGCGACTGGGTGGAACTGGGCTTGAAGGAAGGCCGGCTGAAGGCGGTGGTCTGCACCTCCAGCCTGGACCTGGGGGTAGATTTTTTGCCGGTGGAGCGGGTGC
>DATAZV010000170.1:0-8961 GCA_036271855.1 Burkholderiales bacterium | reverse complement strand
TTCCTGATGCGCTTCCTGTGCTGGCTGCTGGTGCACAGCGTCTACCGGCTGAACAAGCAGGGCCTGGAAAACATTCCCGCCGAGGGGCCGGCGCTGATCACCTGCAACCATGTCAGCTTTGTCGACGCGCTGATCGTCACGGCGGGTTCGCCGCGGCCGATCCGCTTTGTCATGGACCACAATATTTTCAAGGTGCCGGTGCTCTCCTTCATCTTCCGCACCAACCGCGCGATTCCGATCGCGCCGGCACGCGAGAACGCGGCGCTGCTGGAAAAGGCCTATGACGATGTGGCGCGGGCGCTGAAGGACGGCGACCTGGTGTGCATCTTTCCCGAGGGGCGCATCACCGACACCGGCGACATCTACCCGTTCAAGGGTGGCGTCAAGCGCATCCTGGAACGCACGCCGGTGCCGGTGGTGCCGATGGCGCTGCAGGGACTGTGGGGTTCGTTTTTCAGCCGCAAGGGCGGCCCGGCGATGAGCAAGCCGTTTCGGCGTGGCCTGCTGTCGCGCATTGCGCTGAAGGTGGCGCCCGAAATGGCGCCGCAGACCGTCACGCCCGAGGGACTGCAGGCGATCATCCAGGAGCTGCGCGGGGACTGGAAGTAGTGGCGACGATTCCGGTGACAAGCGAGGAGCCAGGCAGCGACCTGATTCGCTACGCCGAAAACGGAACCTTCTCCGCGCCCGCGCTGGCGGCCGCCTTGCGCCTGGCGGGCGTGACGCCGGACGCAGCCGCCTGGCGGCGCTTTTTCGACCGACTTCTGATTATCAGCGGCGCGTTGCTGGCCGGTGCTGGTGTGATTTTTTTCGTCGCCTACAACTGGCAGGCGCTCGGGCGCTATGCCCGCTTCGGCATGCTCGAGGCGCTGATTTTGGCATCGACCTTATATGCGCTGGCGGCGGGCCTGGGCGCGCTGCGCGCGCAGGCGGCGCTGCTGTTTGCCGTGCTGGCGCAGGGCGGCCTGCTGGCGCTGCTGGGACAAACCTACCAGACCGGGGCCGACAACTACGAACTGTTTCTGGCCTGGGCATTGGTGGCGCTGCCCTGGGTGCTGGCCGCGCGCTGGGCGCCGCAATGGGGCTTGTGGTGGACCTTGATCAATCTGGCGCTGGCGCTTTACCTGTTTCAGGTGCTGGACCCATTGCGCCTGCTGTTTTTCGGGCGCATGCGGCCGGGTGCGCTGGTCCTGCTCAATCTCACCGGCCTGGCCGCCTTCGAATGGGCCGGCGTGCGCTACGCCGAATTGCGCACGCGCTGGCTGCCGCGCTATTGCGGTTTGCTGGCGCTGGCTGCCGGCACTTTCGCGGCGCTGCTGTTCGTGCTCGACGATGGGCGCGAAGACAATGGTGCCGGCTGCGGAATCTACCTTTTGATGATCGCCGGCGGCGCGTGGTTCTACCAATACCGGCGTCACGACCTGTTTCCGCTGGCTTTCGGTGTGCTGTCGCTGATCATTGTGGTGACGGGATGGGTGGGCCGCCACCTGTTCAGTTCGAACAGCGCCTTCGGTAGCCTGACCCTGCTGGCGGTACTGGTGATCGGCAGCTCTGCAGGCGCGACCCTGTGGCTGCGCGACCTCAATCGCAAGTGGAACGTGCAGGCGCCGGCGCCGATGGTGGGGCCCGCATGAGCGCGATGACCGTCCCCCAGATATTCGCCGTGCTGCACGAACAGGGCCTGGTGGCGGACCCGCTGGTGCCCGGCTTGCCGGTGCGCCCGCTGGGCACCCCGTGGTATGTGCGCGTGATGGCGGGCTTTGGCGCCTGGCTCGGCGGCCTCTTCTTGCTCGGCTCGGTAATGGCGATTCTTTCCGCCGTGGTCCATTCGTCCGGCGGCATGATGGTACTGGGCGCCGGCGCACTGGTGGCCGCGTACGTGATTTATCGCGCGGCGGGCGACCGCGAAGCCCTGCAGCAACTGGCGCTGGCATGCTCGATGGCCGGGCAGTTCTCGCTGGGCTTCGGCGTAGAAGACTTGTTCAATCTGGGTACCGTGCCGCTGGCCGGTGTTTTGTTCCTGCTGCAGGCGGCATTGACGCTGCTGATGGCGAACCCCTTGCACCGCTTTTTGTCGGCCTGGTTTGCCGCACTGGCGGCCTACTGGTTTTTGTTCCGCTTGCAGGCCGAGTCGCTGGGGGCCGCGCTGCTGGCCGCGTCGGTGACGTGGATTTGGCTGAATGAAGCCGCCTGGACCGCAGCCAGGCGCGCCACGCTCTGGCGTCCGGTCGGCTACGCACTTGCGCTGGCCCTGCTGTTCTGGGAGGCGCCGTTTTCCATCATCAGCTGGACCCTGGAGTGGGGGCAGCAGAGCGTAAAGCTGGGCGTGCCGCATTGGCTTGCCGCGCCGGCCTATGCCCTGTGCCTGGCGGCGGCGGCCGCTGTGCTGGCGCGCCGGCTGGTGCCGCAAAAGACGGCTGTCTGCGTGGCCGCGGCGCTGCTGGCAAGCGCGGCCGCGTGGCTGGCGCCCGGCTTGCTCGCGGCCCTGCTGGTGCTGATTCTCGGGCAGGCGGCGGGCAAGCGCATCCTCACCGGCCTGGCGCTGTTGGCGGCGCTCTGGTATCTGGGCGCCTATTACTATCAGTTGCAACTGACACTGCTGGAGAAGTCGGGCGTGATGCTGGGCACCGGCGCGCTGCTGCTGGCCATGCGCTTTGCGCTGTCGATATTCTGGCCGGAGAAAAAGCCATGAGCGAGCGCCTGCGCAAGCTGCTCCTGGCCGCCGGCCTGCTGCTGTTGCTGGGCGGGGTCAACTACACCATCTGGGCGCGTGAGCGCCTGCTGGCTTCGGGCGAGACCCTGTTGCTGGAACTGGCGCCGGTCGATCCGCGCTCGCTGATCCAGGGCGACTACATGGCGCTGAATTTCCGCGTCGCCGTCGATCTGCTGCATGGCGAAGACCCACGGCCTAGCCAGGGTAAGGTGGTGCTGCGGCGCGCGCCGGACGGCGTCGCCGCCTTCGCGCGCCTGTATGCCGGCGAGCCCCTGGCCGCCGATGAACGCCTGCTCGACTACCGAGTGCGCGATGGCCGCGTACGCATCGTTACCAACGCCTATTTCTTCGAGGAAGGGCAGGCCGAGCGCTTTGTAGCCGCCCACTACGGTGAACTGCGGGTTTCTTCCTCGGGCGAAGGCTTGCTGATCGGCGTGCGCGACGCAGAAAAGCAGGCGATCGGGCCCTGAGCGCTACCGGGTCAGGAGTGGCGCGGGCGGGATGGGCTAAAATCGAGGCTTCGTTCCTGCGTGCATCCGCCTTCTCCATGTCCGGCTCGACTCTCGGCAAACTCTTCACCGTCACCAACTTCGGCGAATCGCATGGGCCGGCGATTGGTTGCGTGGTGGACGGTTGCCCGCCCGGCATGGCGCTCTCCGCCGAGGACGTGCAGCGCGACCTCGACCGGCGCAAGCCCGGCATGTCGCGCCACGTGACCCAGCGCAAGGAACCGGACACGGTGGAAATTCTCTCCGGCGTGTTCGAAGGCAAGACCACCGGAACGCCGATCGCCTTCCTGATCCGCAATGAAGACCAGCGCAGCAAGGACTACGGCAACATCGCCCAGACCTTTCGCCCGGGCCATGCCGATTACGCCTACTGGCAGAAATACGGCATACGCGACTATCGCGGCGGCGGCCGTTCTTCCGCGCGCCTGACCGCGCCCACGGTGGCGGCCGGCGCGGTGGCGCGCAAATGGCTGCACGAGAAGCATGGCGTAGTGATCCGCGCCTACCTCGCGCAAGTGGGCGCGATCGAAGTGCCGTTCAAGAGCTGGGATGACGTCGAGAATCGCGAGGCGAATCCGTTTTTTGTCGCCGACCTCGGCTACGTCGAGCGCCTCGAAGACTATATGGATGCGCTGCGCAAGTCCGGCGACTCTGTAGGCGCCCGAGTTACGGTGATTGCGGAAAACGTCCCGGTTGGCCTGGGCGAGCCCTTATATGACCGCCTGGATGCCGACATTGCCTACGCGCTGATGGGCATCAATGCGGTGAAGGGTGTGGAAGTCGGCGCCGGCTTCAAGTCGATCACCCAAAAAGGCACCGAGCACGGCGACGAGATGACCCCGCAGGGTTTCACCTCGAACAATGCCGGCGGCGTGCTGGGCGGCATCTCCACCGGGCAGGATGTGGTGGCCTCGATCGCGCTCAAGCCCACGTCCAGCATCCGCCTGCAACGCCATTCGATCGACAAGGACGGCCAGCCGGTGACGCTCGAAACGCATGGGCGCCATGACCCTTGCGTCGGTATCCGCGCCGCGCCGATCGCCGAGGCGGCGCTGGCCATTGTGCTGATGGACCATGCGCTGCGTCATCGCGCGCAATGCGGCGACGTCAGCACCTCCACGCCGCGCATCGCCGCCCGCGCGCCGAAGTGAGGGCAGGGCCGGTCCGGCGCATTGACGCGAGCGCCGCGTGAACCCGACGGCCGCGCTCTCCGGCTACTACTTCGCCTACTGCGCTTACGTCGGCGCCTATTCGCCCTACATTACGCTTTACCTGAAGGCGCTGGGCATCAGCGCCGCGCAAATCGGCTTCTTGTATTCGATTCCGCAGGTGATGCGGATTTTCGGCCCCACCCTGTGGGGCCAGCTGGCGGACCGCACCGGCGCGCCGGTGCCGATATTGCGCCTGGCGACGATGATCGCGCTGGGCGGCTTCGGCGCGGTGTGGTTCGGTACTTCATTCGCCTGGCTGTTCTGCGCTTTCGTGGTGCTGCACTTTTTCACCAGCGCGCAAATGCCCCTGGTCGAAGCCATCACCCTGGACCACGTGCGCGACGCGCCGGGGCGCTACGGGCGTATCCGCCTGTGGGGTTCGATCGGCTACATCTGCTCGGTGCTGGGCCTGGGTTACTTGCTGGATCACGTATCCGAAGTTGCCGTGCTGGTGGTGGTCACCAGCCTGCTGGCGGCGGTGATGCTGATGGCCTGGCTGATGCCGGCGCCGCGCCAGCATGTGGCACGGCACGAGGACGGCGGCTCGGTGGCCGAGGTGTTGCGGCGTGGAGAGGTGCGCGCGTTTTTTGCCGCCGGCATGCTCAACGCGTTCGCCCACGCCGCGCTGTACACCTTTTTTTCGCTGTACCTGATCCGCCATGGCTATAGCAAGGCGACGGTCGGCTGGATGTGGAGCCTGGGGGTGATCATCGAGGTCGGGGTGTTCCACTATTTGCCGCAACTGACCCGGCGCTTCGACCTGACCACGCTGTATTTCAGCAGCTTCGTTGCCTGTGCCGTACGATTTTTGCTGATCGCCTGGGCGGTGGACAATTTGTGGCTGCTGATCATCGCGCAGTTGCTGCATGCCAGCACCTTCGCTATTTACCACTCCAGCGCGGTAGCCCTGGTAAGCCGCTATTTCGGCCCGTCGCGCCTGGCGCGAGGGCAGGCGCTGTACATCAGCCTGACCTTCGGCCTGGGCGGCTTTATCGGCGCCACCGTCAGCGGCGAGTTGTGGGAGCGCGTCGGCCCGGCCTGGACCTACACCGCGAGCGCGGCGGCGGGCCTGGCGGGCATGCTGATTTTCTGGCGCTATCGCCGCAGCCTGCCGGCCTAGCGCAGCGAGGCGGCGAATTCCAGCAGCAATGTGTTGAAGCGCTCCGGTTCATCGGCGAACAGGGCATGGCCGGCTTTGCGGAAGAGTTCGGTGCGGGTGGCCGGGCGATGCTGTTTCAGGCTCTCGGCCTGGGCGGAAAATTGCGGCGTCACGACATAGAGCAGCGGGTGTGTGTATTTCAGCACGACTTCTTTCCAGTGTTCGCGCGGAAAGGGATAGGAGAGCAGGGCGATGCTGTCTTCGACCTTCATGCGTTGCGCACCGGCAATCAGCGCGGCGATTTCTTCTTCGGGGCGCAGCTTGGCAAAAATCGCATGGACAAACTCGTCGAGAAAGCGCGGGCGGTCGTTGCGCACATGCCGCTTGAAGGGGCTGTCGGCGCTGGGGTCGTTATTGCCCGGCGGCGCCGGCAATTCGCCGACGGAGCTGTCGATCAGCGCCAGGCCGGCCAGGCGCTTTTCGCCGTAGCGGGACACATACTCCAGCGCTTCCAGTGCCGCCAGCGACCAGCCCACCAGCAGCACGCGCGAACGCGCGGGTACCGCGGCGGCAATGAATTCATGCACGTCGGCGGCACGCCGGGCTGCCGTATAGCCCTGTGCGGGAACCTCGGACTCGCCCTGGCCGCGCGGGTCCAGCGCGAGGGTGCGATAGCGCGCGCCGAGGGCGGCGAACTGCTCGTGCCAGATCGATGCCGGCATGCACCAGCCGGGCAGCAGCACGATGACCGGCGCCTTGTTTACGGGCGCCGGCGCAGTCTCAAGATAAGAAAGGGTGACGCCGTCGCTGGTGACAAAACTGCGACGCTGCATTCCCGGTATTTCCTGCGCGTCGGCGGTCCGCATTTGGGCCAATGACCAGAGCGCGGCCAGCGCGAGGGGGAATCCGCGCCGGCCCGGCTTCATTGCCGGGTGGCGATCATCAGGCCCGACTTGCCGCTTTTCCAGTGATAGCCGAAGGGAAAGTTCACCGGGCTGGGTTTGTCGTGCGCATTGTAGGCGGCCTGCAGGTCGGGCTGGTTGCCGTAGGCCAGCCCGGAGATCGGCCGCGCGTAGGCGCCATACAGTTTGACGTGCCACGAGGGCTGGGCAAAATACCTGTAAGGGATGCCGGTATCGTCCTGCACGATGATGTCGGCGCTGGCGAGCAGCATCTCGCGGGTGTGCTTGAACTGGTGGTCGTGCAGCAGATACGATGCGGATTTCAGGAAGCCGGTGGCGGGCTTGTTGCGGCTGACGATGTCGAGAAACGCCGGGTAGTACTCCAGCGCCTTGTCGGTGGCGTCCAGGGAGTAATAGGTGAGCTGCTGCGTCAGGCCGCTCTTGATGTCGGTGTACTCGATGCGCACGCCGGCCAGGCGCTTGCGCGGCCGATTGGTGTCGGGTTCGGCATATTGCCGGGTGAGATCGGGAAACGGATCGACGCTTTCGATGTGCACGATGCGCTTGCCCGTCAGCGCCATCATGGTGGTGATCACCGGCACCGTGCCCTTGAACAGGTCGGTGCCGAGCTGCTTGGTCATGTAGTCGGTGATGAAATAATTGCGCTGGAAAATGTCGCGCATGGCGTGGCGCGTGTTCTCCAGCAGGCGGCCGAACTGCTTTTCGCTCAAGGCCGCGAGGTCCGGCTGCGAGCCCGGGCGCTCCAGGCTGAAGAACATGTATTGCCGATGCGTGGGGAACAGGGTCACGGCGTTGAGAAAGTCCGGCCCGCTGAACGGGTAGAGCAGGGTGCGGCGGCCGGCGTCGCGTATCACCAGTTCGTGGTCGCGCCATTTTTCCATCTCGACCAGGCGCTCCTGCACGCGGCCCCAGTCGGCCTGCATGATTTTCGCGTGGGCCTTCCACGCCTCGGTCGCCACCAGGCGGTCGATCAGCGGGTCGCCGGGCGCGGGCGGTATGCCGGCCAGCAATTGCGCGGTGCTGGTGGCGCGTATGTCATAGGCGGCGGCCGGCGCAGCGGCCGGGGACGAGGGCGCTGCCGTACCGGTTGCCGGCCAGGCGTTGAACAACATCGCCAATAGCAAAGCCGCGGGCGAAATTTTCCGCCAAACCATGCGCCGCCCGCGCTGTATGCGCTCAAACAAGTCGATTTCCATCCCGGTCCCTGAAAATGTATTTTTATCTTTTTTTAATGCGCAGGCCTGATTGCGCCCATCGCAAGTCCTTAATGCATAGGCAAATTCTAGCATTCGGGGGTGGTTCGCGCAGCCCGGTGTACACGATCGGCCGGATTTGTATACAGGAATACTCAATAAAAACAAAGCATTACATCTGTGGATCGGGTATAATTCGAAAGTTTGCCCGCGTGCTGCTTAAGCATTTCTCCCAGGCGCCTTTTCAAAGCGCCGCTATCCGATACGCGCGGGTTATTTCGATAAGGTTCTCCAGGTTTTTTATGTCCCTAAAGCCGTCTCCCGCCCTCCTAGCGCTTGCTGACGGCAGTATTTTTCGCGGAATTTCCATCGGTGCCGACGGTTCTACGGTCGGCGAGGTGGTGTTCAATACCGCGATCACGGGTTACCAGGAAATTCTCACCGACCCTTCCTACTGCCGCCAGATCGTTACGCTCACCTACCCGCATATCGGCAATACCGGCATCAACGCCGAAGACGTCGAATCGGGTAATACAAAAATCTATGCCGCCGGCCTGATCATCCGCGATCTGCCGCTGGCCGTTTCCAGTTTTCGCAGCAGCGCAACGCTGGACGAATATCTGCGGCGCGAAAACGTGGTGGGCATCGCCGGCATCGACACCCGCCGCCTGACGCGCATTTTGCGCGAGAAGGGCGCGCAGAACGGCTGCCTGATGGCCGGCGCGAACATCGATGAGGCGGCGGCCCTGGCGCAGGCGCGCGGCTTCGCCGGCCTGGCGGGCATGGACCTGGCCAAGGTGGTGAGTACCGAGCAGTCCTACCTTTGGGGCGAAGCGGAGTGGCAACTCGGTACCGGCTATACCGCCGCGCAAAATACGCGCTTCAAGGTTGTGGCTTACGACTACGGCGTCAAACGCAACATCCTGCGCATGCTGGCCTCGCGCGGCTGCGCGCTTACCGTGGTGCCGGCGCAGACCCCGGCGAAAGAAGTCCTGGGCATGAAGCCCGACGGCGTGTTTCTTTCCAACGGTCCCGGCGACCCGGAGCCTTGTGATTACGCGATCGAGGCGATCACCGAGATCATCAACGCGGGCGTACCCACCTTCGGCATCTGCCTGGGGCACCAGCTGATGGGCCTGGCTTCGGGCGCGAAAACGCTGAAGATGAAATTCGGCCACCACGGCGCCAATCATCCTGTGAAAGACCTGGACGACGGCCGTGTGCTGATTACTTCGCAGAACCACGGCTTCGCGGTCGACCCGGCGACGCTGCCGGCGAATGTGCGCATCACGCATAGCTCGCTATTCGACGGT
>DATAZV010000169.1:0-8986 GCA_036271855.1 Burkholderiales bacterium | reverse complement strand
ATGGAATGCACATAGCCGCCGTCCATGCCGTCGTAGCGCACCGGGATCACCTGGCCGGACTCGCAATAGTCGCCGAAGCCGGTCGAGTCCGGCATCTTGATGAACTCGTACTTGACGTGCGGCACGGTCACCTCCAGCGGTTCCGGCACCACGGCGCGCAGCGCATCCATGTCCGTCTCGTAGGTGATGATCAGGTATTCGCGATTGACGAAACGGTAAGGCCCGCGCGGAAATGCCGGGCTGGTGAGCGGCATGGCAAAGGCAGTGGCTTTGACGGTGGCGATGTCCATTGAGGGCCTTGAAAAAGGGAGTCAGGTCTTGATCGTGTCGTGTGCCAGGTCGTAGACCACCACACCGTCTTCCAGGCTGGAGCGGGTCAGCCACTCCGGATGCTCGATGGTGCGCTCCATGTCGCGGCGGCCGGCAGCCCAGTGCTCGCTGACGGCCAGGCGCGAAAATTCGTAGTCTTTGGACTCCAGCTCGAACTGGCTCTGGCGGTAGATCAGGTGCACGATGTCGACGTGGGCGGCGCGGTTGCTCTCGGCCAGGTATTTCACGTCGGGGTCGTTGCGCATGCGCGCCGGCAGCTTGGCGATGAGGTTTTGCAGGGCCTGCTTGGCGCGCTGCAATTCGGCTGCCTTGTCGGTGTTGAAGCGAGTGCGGCTGGAGTACATGATGTCTTTTTGCCGCGACTGTACGGCCGACATGTTCAGCGGCAAGGCGCCGCGCGCGGGAAACAGGTCGACCTGGGCGATCAGCATCTTCTTGTAGCCACGGTTGTCGAGCACGTATTGCAGCGGCGTGTTGGAGACGATGCCGCCGTCCCAGTAGTACTCGCCATCGATCAGCATCGGCGGAAAGGCCGGCGGCAGCGCGCCGCTGGCCATGATGTGCTCCGGACCGATGAGTTGGCGGGTATTGTCGAAATACACCGAGTTGCCGGTGCGCACATTGGCCGCACCCACCGACAGGCGCACCCTTTTGCTGTTGATCAGGTCGAAATCGACCAGCTTTTCAAGCGTGGCGCGCAAGGGGCTGGTGTCGTAGAAACTGATTGCCGCGTCGGTACCCTCGGGCTGCAGAAACGGCGGCGGCACCCGCGGCTGGTAGAAGCCGGGCACGCCGGCCAGGGCCGCCATCGCCGCACTGGCCTGGTGAAACACCTGGCGCTGAAAATCCCACAACGGTGCGGCACCACTGCTGCCGGAGGAGACCAGCTCCCAGAACTCGCGCATGCGCTCGACCCGGCGCGCCGGCGGGTTGCCGACGATCAGGGCGGCGTTGATGGCGCCGATCGACACCCCGGCAACCCAGTGCGGCTCGGTGGGAATGGTGGCGATTTCCTCGAACACGCCGGCCTGGTAGGCGCCCAGGGCACCGCCGCCCTGCAGCACCAGGGCGATGTGTTCGTGATCGATTTTGACCTTCTTCTTGATGTTCTTGATCGCGGTGGCCATGACTGCCTTGTGAGGAGCGGACTGCAATGCTTCTTATGACGCAAGAACATTGCCAAAATGTGTCAAACGGCGGTTAAATCATCCGGCCAGCGTTGCGCCGGCCGGTCCCAGCCGTTACAGCTGTTTCAGGGCGCCTTCGTGCAATTCGAACTTGCGCTCCAGCCGGGCCGCCAGCGCGGGGTCGTGGGTCACCACGACAAAGGCGGTGTTGAAGCGCTGTTTCAGTTCCAGCATCAGGTCGAACACCTTGGCGGCGTTTTCGCGGTCCAGGTTGCCGGTGGGCTCGTCGGCCAGCACGCATTGCGGACGGGTCACCAGGGCGCGCGCCAGGGCGGCGCGCTGGCGCTCGCCGCCGGAGAGTTCGCCCGGGGTATGGTCGACGCGCCCGGCCAGGCCGACGCTGTCAAGTACGGCACGGGCCGCGGCCTCGGCCTCGGCGCGGTCGCCGCCGCGGATGATCAGCGGCATGGCGACGTTTTCCAGGGCAGTGAAGTCCGGCAACAGGTGATGGAACTGGTAGACGAAGCCCAGCGCCGCGTTGCGCAGGCGGCCGCGCTCGGCCTCGTTCATCGCACCCAGCGGGCGGCCGGCGACGCTGACGGTGCCGGCCGAGGCGCTGTCCAGGCCACCCAGCAGGTGCAGCAAGGTGCTCTTGCCCGAGCCGGAGGCGCCGATGATGGCCACGCTCTCGCCCGCCGCGACGTCGATGTCGATGCTTTTCAGCACGGTGAGCGCCTGCGGCCCTTCGCGAAAGGTCTTGGCCAGGCCGCGCGCGCTGATGATGTTGACCGCGGCTTCACTCATAGCGCAAGGCCTCCGCCGGCTGGATGCGCGCGGCGCGCCAGCTCGGATAAATGGTGGCAAGCAGGCTCAGCACCAGCGAGGTGACGACGATGAACGCGATGTCCGGCAACTGCGGGTCGGACGGCAGGGAGTTGATGAAATAGATGTCCTTGGCGAGAAACTGGATGCCGAACAGGTGTTCGATCGCCGGCACCCAGGTCGGAATGTTCAGCGCGGTAACGATGCCGACCAGCGCGCCCACCAGGGTACCGAGCGAGCCGGAGACACTGCCGGCGATCATGAAGATCTTCTGGATCGATCGGGGGCTGGCGCCCAGGGTCCGCAGGATGGCGATGTCGGCGCGCTTGTCGGTGACCATCATCACCAGCATGGAGACGAGATTGAAGGCCGCCACCGCGACGATCAGCGTCAGGATGATGAACATCATGCGCTTTTCTACCTGCACCGCGGCGAACCAGCTGCGGTTGATGCGGCCCCAGTCGCGGATCAGCAGGTCGCCGGTGAGCGTATGCGAGAGTTCCTCGGCGATCTGCGGCGCGTCGTACAGATTGGTGGTCTTCAGGCGCACGCCGGTGGCGCCTTCGACGCGAAACAGCTTTTGCGCGTCTTCCATCGCCACCAGGGCGAGCGCGGAGTCGTATTCGAAATGGCCGGACTCGAACACGCCGCTGACGTTGAACTGCTTCAGGCGAGGAATCACGCCGGCCGGCGTGAGGTTGCCCTGCGGTGCGATCAAAGTCACCTTGTCGCCGAGGCGCACGCCCAGGGCGCGCGCCAGCTCGATGCCCAGCATGACGTTGAAAGCTTCGGGCTTGAGGTCCGAAAGCTGCCCGGCCTTCATCTGCAGGGTGGCGACCTGCGCTTCGAGGTCGGGCCTGATGCCGCGGATCACCGCGCCGCGCACGGCGTCGCCATTGACCAGCATGGCCTGCGCTTCCACGTAGGGTGCGCCGGCGACGACGCGTTTGTTCTGCTTTGCCTCGACCAGCAGCTTTTGCCAGTCGTCCACGGTGCCGTTGCCGCCGAATACCTCGATGTGCGAGACCACCGAGAGCATGCGGTCGCGCACTTCCTTCTGGAAGCCGTTCATCACCGAAAGCACGATGATCAGCGCGGCCACGCCCAGGGCAATGCCGATCACCGAGGCCAGGGAGATGAAGGAGATGAAGCCGTTCTTGTTGGCGGTGCGCCTGGCGCGTACATAGCGCAGGCCGACGAGCAGCTCAAAGGGCAGCCGGGAAATCTGCATGGGGCTGATGCTAACCTATCCGGGTGCCGTGCAGCGGCGTAGTGAAGGGGCGGGAAAGGCCGGTGGCGGCGCGGCGGGGCATGTGTTTGTGACCATGTTTGGCTCTTGTTCGTTCAACTACTGACGCAAAAACACGCTTGCCGGCGGGTGCCGGCGCCCTGCCCTGGCCTGCTTTTACTTCCACTCGCCGCGGCTGATCTTCTCCAGCCAGAACAGGCCGATCACGGTCTTGACGTCGCTGACCTTGCCTTCGCGTACCCATTGCAGCGCCTGTTGCGGTTCGACTTCCAGCACCTCGAGAAACTCGCCTGGATCGAGCTTGCGTTCACCGCCGGTGAGGCCGCGCGCCAGGAAGATTTCGATGATCTCGTCGGAATAGGCGATCAGCGGATGGATGGTGGTGAGGTGGCGCCATTCCTGCGCAGCATAGCCGGTCTCTTCGCGCAATTCGCGCTTGGCGGTGTCGAGGATGTCTTCGCCCGGGTCGATCTTGCCGGCGGGTATCTCGATGAAGTCGCGGTGGTGCGGGTAGCGGTGCTGGCGTTCCATCAGCAACTTGCCGTCGGGCAGCAGCGCGAGGATGGCGACGGCGCCGGGATGCTTGATGTATTCGCGAGTGGTCTCATGCCCATCGGACAAACGCACGCGGTCCTTGAACACCTTGAGCAGGCGGCCGTCGTAGACCTGTTCGGAATCGATCTGATGCTCGGTGAAGTCGTCGGCGCTCATGCTGAGGCGTGCTTCCAAAAATACCTGTAGACGAAACCCGGAAAGGCGAAGACCACCAGCAGCAAGCCGTTGATCCAGTAGAACTGCCAGGTCTGCGGGTAAATATCCCCCTGGCGCGACTCCAGTGCCAGGCCCAGGCCGGTGACCAGGAGGTAAAGCACTGCCAGTTCGAGCAAGCGCCAGGCAAAACCGGGGAAACCGGTCTTGACGAAACCGAAGCCGAACAGGCGCGTCAGGACGAACGGCAGGTTGGCGGCAACCACCGCCACCGCCAGCAAAAACCAGACCGCGGGCTGAAAACCTGTCACTTGACCGCGCGCACCCGGACCGGCCTCAAAGCGAGTTGCCCATCGCCACCACGCACAAGCCCATCAGCGCGCCGGGCAAGAGGCCCAGCAGCAGCAGCAGCATGCCATTGAGCGAGAGCAGCGTGTGGCTGGCGGCGTCCGCCGTCAGCGGCTTGGTGTCGAGCGGCTCGTCGAAGTACATCAGCTTGACCACGCGCAGGTAGTAGAAGGCGCCGATCAGGGAGCACAGCACGGCGATGACGGCAAGCCAGGACATGTGGGCGCCGACAGCCGCCTGCAGCACGGCCAGCTTGGCGTAGAAGCCGACGGTGGGCGGAATGCCGGCCAGGGAGAACATGATGATCAGCATCATCGCGGCAAACCACGGGCTGCGCGTGTTCAGGCCCTTGAAGTCTTCCAGGCTGTCGGCCTCGAAACCCTGGCGCGCCAGC
This sequence comes from Burkholderiales bacterium, assembly GCA_036271855.1. Taxonomy (GTDB): domain Bacteria; phylum Pseudomonadota; class Gammaproteobacteria; order Burkholderiales; family JAEUOS01; genus JAQGMJ01. The sequence goes on along the minus strand of DATAZV010000169.1, from coordinate 4,008 downwards.
AGCAGCACCATGCCGAAGGAGGCCAGGGTGGTGAGGGTGTAGGTGATGATGTAGAACAGCGCCGAGCCGTAGGCGTCCGCCGCATTCAGCCGGTTGCCGTCGACCACGCCGGAGGCAAGACCCAGCAGCACGTAACCCATGTGCGAGATGGTCGAGTAGGCCAGCATGCGCTTCATGTTGACCTGCGCGATCGCCCCGAGGTTGCCGATGGCCAGCGACAGCACCGCCATGATCACCAGCATCTGCTGCCAGTCGGCGGCGACGCTCGACAGCCCATTGACCAGCAGGCGCACCATGATGGCGAAGGCGGCCAGCTTGGGCGCGGCGCCGACCATCAGGGTGACCGGGGTGGGCGCGCCGTGATACACATCGGGAATCCACATGTGGAAGGGCACCACGCCGAGCTTGAAGGCCAGGCCGGCGACGGCGAACACCAGGCCGAACAGGATCATGTTGCGCTTGGCCACGCCGTTGGCCAGGGCCTTGGCGATCTCGTTGATGTCGAGCGTACCCGAGGCGCCGTACATCATCGACATGCCGTAGAGCAGCAGGCCCGAGGCGAGTGCGCCGAGGACGAAATACTTGATCGCCGCTTCGGTGGAGACCACGGAATCGCGGTTCAGCGCCACCATGGCGTAGAGCGACAACGACAGCAATTCCAGGCCCAGATAAAGGGTGAGGAAGTGATTCGCCGAGATCATGATCATGCTGCCCAGCAAGGCGAACAGCGACAGGTGATAGAACTCGCCGGAGAGCAGCGCGCGCTCGGCCATGTAGCGGCGCGAGTAGACAAAGGAAACGCCGACGGCCAGATAGGCGCCGAGCTTGAGCAGGTTCGCCATCTGGTCGGCGACGAACATGTTGGTAAAGGCGTAGCTGCGGTCGGGCAGGCCCAGCATGGCCGTCGACAGGCTGGCGCACATCACCAGCGAGGCGATGGATAGCCAGAACAGCATGCGCGCCTTGCCGGAACTGGCGTTGTCGGGGGTGGCGGGCTTCGGCCAGAAGGCGTCGACCACCATGATCAGCGAGATCATGGCGAACAGCAGCAGCTCGGGATAGGCGGGAATCAGGTTGTAGGTATTCGGAGTCATGATCGGCCCGTCAGATCTTGCTCTTGGCCACGTGGCGCGCCAGCTCGTTGACCGAGGCATGCATGACGTCGGTGAACGGCTTGGGATTGACGCCCATGTAGAGCACGGCGGCGGCCAGCAGCGCCAGGATGGAGAATTCGCGCGCGCCGATGTCCTTCAAATGCCGCACGTGGTCGTTGGCGATGTCGCCGAAGTAGACCCGCTTGACCATCCACAGCGAATAGGCGGCGCCGAAGATCAGCGTGGTGGCGGCCGCGAAGGCAACCCAGAAGTTGAACTTGACCGCGGCCAGGATTACCATGAATTCGCCGACGAAACCGGAAGTCGCCGGCAAGCCGCTGTTGGCCATGGCGAAGAACACGGCGAAGGCGGCGAACTTGGGCATTACATTGACTACTCCGCCGTAGTCGGCAATCTCACGGGTATGCATGCGGTCGTACAGCACGCCGATGCACAGGAACATGGCGCCGGAGATGAAGCCGTGCGAGATCATCTGCACGATGCCGCCCTCCACCGCCAGGCCCATCAACGAGCCGTCGCGGAACATGAAAAAGCTCAGGGTGACAAAGCCCATGTGGGCGATCGACGAATAGGCCACCAGCTTTTTCATGTCGGTCTGCACCAGGGCCACCAGGCCGATGTAGACCACCGCGATGAGTGACAGCGCGATCATCAGCCCGGCCAAGTCACGGCTGGCGTCGGGCGCGATCGGCAATGAGAACCGCAGAAAACCATACGCGCCGAGCTTCAGCATGATCGCCGCCAGCACCACCGAGCCGCCGGTAGGCGCCTGCACGTGGGCGTCCGGCAGCCAGGTGTGCACCGGCCACATCGGCACCTTGGCGGCGAAGGCGAGCAGGAAGGCGACGAATATGTATTTTTGCGCGGAGAGCGACAGCGGCAGGTTGTGCCAGGTGGTGATGTCGAAACTCTTCGACTGGGTGTACAGGTAGATGATGGCCACCAGGGTCAGGAGCGAGCCGGCCAGGGTGTACAAAAAGAACTTGAAGGCGGCGTAGACCCTGTTTTGCCCGCCCCATACGCCGATGATCACGTACATCGGGATCAGCGTGGCTTCGAAGAAGAAGTAGAACAAGGCGCCGTCCAGGGCGCAGAACACGCCGATCATCAGGCCCGAGAGAATCAGGAAGGCGCCCATGTACTGTGCCACCCGGGTTTCGATCACTTCCCAGCCGGCGATGACCACCAGCACGGTGATGAAGGCGGTAAGCGGCACGAACAGCATCGAGATGCCGTCGACACCCAGGTAGTACTGGATGTTGAAGCGTTCCACCCAGGAGTATTTCTCGACGAACTGGAAGCCCGCTGAGGCATTGTTGAAATCGGCCAGCAGCGGGTAGGTGACGGCCAGGCCGGCGAGCGCGCCGAGCAGCGCCAGGTTGCGCGCCAGCTTGGCATTGCGGTCGCCGCCGGTGGCCATCACCAGCAGGCCGGCGATGATCGGTACCCAGATACAGAAGGTGAGGATGGGAGGGGATGACTGCATGGGTCGTCGCTTATTGGGTCGCTTACTTCGCCACCACGTGGTGGAAGATCAGGCTCAGTGAAAAGAACACGGCGATCATCATCACCACGGCGTATTGGTATAGCGCGCCGGTCTGGAACCAGCCGGTCAGGCGCGCCATCCAGCCGACGAATTTGGCGCTGCCGTTGATGATCAGGGTGTCGATGATGCCGACGTCGCCGCCCTTCCACAGGCCGGTGCCCAGCAGGCGCGCACCACCGGCGAAAAATATCTCGTTGAAGCGGTCGAAGAAATACTTGTTGTCCAGCAGGGTGTAGACCGGTGCCAGCGCCTTTTGCCAAGCCGCCGGCCAGTCGGTCTTGACCATGTAGAACACGTAGGCCGCCACCACGCCGGCGAGCGCCAGCCAGAACGGCGCGTGAGTGAAGGCATGCATGGCCATACCGACGGCGCCGCCATTCTCTTCGAACTCCTTCGCCAGCTCGGCCATCGCCTCGTGCTCCTTGAGCACCGTGATGACACCGTCGAAGAATTTGCCGTAGAGCATCTTGTCGATGGTCAGGTAGCCGATGATCACCGAGGGGATCGCCAGCAGGATCAGGGGCACTGTGACGACCCAAGGCGATTCGTGCGGCTTGCCGCCGTGGCCATGGTCATCATGATGTGCGTCCGGCTCCGCGTGGCTGGCGTGGTCGCCGTGATCGTCATGCGCGGCGGCGGCGTGATGCTCATCCGGCGGTGCCTGGTCGTAACGCTCCTTGCCGTGGAACACCAGGAAGTACATGCGGAAGGAGTAGAAGGCAGTGATGAACACGCCCGCCAGCACGGCGAAATGGGCGAAGCCGGCACCGGTGAGATGGCTCTCCGCTGTGGCATCGATGATCGAGTCCTTCGAATAAAAACCGGAGAAAAACGGCGTGCCGATCAAAGCCAGGGAGCCGATCAGCGAAGTGATCCAGGTGATCGGCATGTACTTGCGCAAGCCGCCCATGTAGCGCATGTCCTGGTTGTGATGGCAGCCCATGATCACCGAACCGGCGCCGAGGAACAGCAGTGCCTTGAAAAAGGCGTGGGTCATCAGGTGGAAAATCGCCACCGAGTAGGCCGAGCAGCCCAAGGCCACCGTCATGTAACCCAGTTGCGAAAGCGTGGAATACGCCACCACCCGCTTGATGTCGTTCTGGATGATGCCGAGAAAGCCCATGAACAGCGCGGTGATGGCGCCGATGATCAGGACGAAAGAAAGCGCGGCATCGGTTAGCTCGAACAGCGGCGACATGCGCGCGACCATGAAAATGCCGGCCGTCACCATGGTGGCGGCGTGGATCAGCGCGGAGATCGGGGTCGGGCCTTCCATCGAATCGGGCAGCCAGACATGCAGCGGCACCTGTGCCGACTTGCCCATGGCGCCGATGAACAGGCAGATGC
>DATAZV010000168.1:0-17254 GCA_036271855.1 Burkholderiales bacterium | reverse complement strand
GCCGCTTCCCCGCCTTCGGCACGGCGCCGGATGCGGTGCTGAAAGCGGCCGCCGGTGCGCGCCGGCTCGGCTACGCGGCGACACCAGCGGTAGGCGTGGAAGGCGCCAGCGCGCTGGGCGTGGCGATTCTCGATTCACGGCGCGAGCCGGTGGCGGCGCTCGCCCTGGCGGCGATCGACCGGCGCATGCAGCGCACGCGCCAAAAGGAACTGGTGGAGATACTGCTGAAGGCGGCCGATGCCTGTGGCAAGGCCTTGTTTCCGTAGCGCTACGTCGGAGTAACCCCAGTGCGGCGCTCGGCGCCGGCGCGCAGCCCTTAGTGCCGGCTGCCGCTCTCCTGCCACGCCTTGGGCATGAACAATTGCGCGGCGTCGATCGGATCAAAAGCGTAAGCCTTGTGGCAAAACTCGCAGTCGACCGAAACCAGGCCGCGCTCGGCGAGGATGCTTTCGACCTCCTCCTGCCCGAGCATGCGCAGCATGTCGGCGACGCGCTCGCGGCTGCAACTGCAGCGGAACACCGCGTGGCGCTCGTTGAACAGGCGCAGGTCGAATTCGTGGAACAGGCGGCGCAGCACTTCGCGCGGCGCCAGGGTCAGCAACTCCTGCGACGCGACGGTGGCCCCCAGGGTCTGCGCGGTGTGCCAGCGGTCGGCCGCCTCTTCGCTGGTGGATTGCGCGTCGGTGGCCTTGGACTTGCCGCCGGCCTCGGGCATTTTTTGCAACATCAACCCGCAGGCGCGGTTCTCGTCGGCCGCCAGCCAGAGGCGGGTCTCCACCTGCTCGGAGCGCAGCATGTAGCTTTCCAGCGCGGTCGAAAGTTGCGTGCCTTCCAGCGGCACCACGCCCTGGTAGGCGGACTGGCCGTCTTTCGGGTCCAGCGTGATCACCAGGCGGCCGGCACCCACCAGTTCGTGCAGGGAGTCGGACTGGTCAGGCCGGCTGTCCTCGTTGATCTTGGCGGTGGCTCGCAGCGACAGGTCGGCATTGCATTCGACCACCAGCATGCGCACCGGCGCGGCTGCGTCTTCCGCCTGCGCCTGCAGCACCATGGTGCCGTCGAACTTCAGCGTCGACGACAGCAGGGCCGAAGCCGCCATCGCCTGGCCCAGCAGGGTGCGCACCGGCAGCGGGTAGTCGCGGCGCGACAGCACCTCGCGCCAGGTGCGGTCGAGGTCGACCACCGCGCCGCGGACGTCGCCGGACTCGAACATGAAGGGCAGCAGGATATCGCTCATGGAATTTGTTTCGTGTTTGCGGGCGCGCGGTCCGCTTCAGTATGTAGTCATGCCCATGGGCGCGTCGCGGAACACGCGCGCGTCCATCTGCTGCAGTTGATCGGCGATGCGCACCGGCGTGCCCAGTTGCGCAAGCACGTCGCGTTCCAGGTCGATGCCCGGCGCCGTCTCGATCAGGGTGAGCCTGCCCTCGCGCATTTCGAACACCGCGCGCTCGGTGACGTAGCGCACCGTGATGCCCAGGCTTTCGGTATAGGGGCCGTTGAAACTCAGGTGGCCGACGCGCTCGACAAACTTGCGCACGCCGCCCTCTTTGACAATCTTCAATTTGCCGCCGGCGGTGGAAATTTCAAGTCCCCCGGCGGTGAGCGCGCCCATGAACACCAGGTGGCGCGCCGACTGCGTGATGTTGACAAAGCCGCCGACACCGGCCACCTTCGAGCCGAATTTGCTGACGTTGACGTTGCCTTGCCCATCCACCTCGGCCAGGCCGAGAAAGCTGACGTCGATGCCGCCGCCGTCGTAAAAGTCGAACTGGTCGGCATGCGAGACGATGCATTCGGGATTGAGCGCCGCGCCGAAGGAAGGCGAGTCCATCGGCGTGCCGCCGATCGGGCCGCTCTCTATTGTCATGGTGAACTTCGAGAAGCCTTCTTCGCGCGCGATCTTGCCCACGCCGGCCGGCATGCCGGTGCCGACGTTGACCACGAGCGAGCGGCTCGAGGCAGTCGCCAGGCGATGCAGTTCGAGAAAGGCGCGGCGCTGGATGATCTTGCGCAGCGACAGCGCGTCGGGCTTGAACTCGTGCGCCGGCTCGATGCTCTGGCCGCAGTAGGCGGTGTTGTGCTCCTCACCGTAGGTCATCCAGTGGTCGGTGGCGTCTTCGGCCACCACCACGTAGTCCACCAGGATGCCCGGCACCTTGACCTGCGACAGCGGCACGCTGTGCTTTTCGACGACGCGCTTGACCTGGGCGATAACGATGCCGCCGGAATTGCGCGCCGCCTGCGCCAGCGCCAGCACGTCCTGCGTCAGGGCCTCGTCTTCCATCGACAGGTTGCCGTCGCTGTCGGCGCTGGTGGCGCGGATAAAGGCGCAGTGGATCGGGAAGGCGTGATACAGCAGATAGTCTTCGCCGCGCAGGCGCACCAGCTCGATGATGTCTTCCTGCGCCGCCGCGTTCAGGCGCGCGCCGTCGTGGCGCGGGTCGATGAAGGTGTGCAACCCAGTTTTCGTGATGACACCCGGCTTGTGGCCGGCGATGGCGCGGTACAAATGCGCGATCACTCCCTGTGGCAGGTTGTAGGCCTCGATCTTGTTGTCGTTGACCAGCGCGGCCATGCGTGGGCCGGTGCCCAGCCAGTGGCCGCCGATCACCCGCTTGAGCAAGCCCTCGTAGGCAAAGCGCGCGGCACCGCGCTCGGTGCGGTCGCCCTGCCCTGCGGCATATATCAAGGTGAGGTTGCGCGGCTGGCCCGTTTCGAGAAAACGCTTTTCCAGTGCCCGGCTCAAAGACTCGGGATGCCCGGCGCCGACAAAGCCGGCGCTGGCGAAGGTCCAGCCGTCCTCGATCAGGCTGGCGGCGCGGGCGGCGCTGATGATCTGCATGAATTGATTATTCGGGCACAATAAGACAAACAGCCAAACGCGAAACGCGGGCCAGTATAATCGATGCAACCCCTTTTTCGCCTCGCCGCTTTCATCCTTCCTTGCTCCCGCACTGCCGCATGAAAATCGCCGAAATCAAGCAGCTAGCCGATCTGAAGGGCATGGTCGGCCAGGAGATTGCCGTCAGTGACTGGGTACTGATGTCGCAAGAGCGGATCAACCAGTTCGCTGAAGCGACCGGCGACTTTCAGTGGATCCACGTCGATGTCGAGCGCGCGAAAAATTCCCCGTTCAAGTCGACCGTCGCCCACGGCTTCCTGACCCTGTCGCTAATTCCCCTGTTCACCGACAGCTGCATCCGCATGCCATCGGTGAAAATGGCCCTGAACTACGGCAGCAACAAGGTGCGCTACACTCATCCCGTGCCCTCCGGCAGCCGGGTACGCGGGCGCTTCACGGTGAAGGAGGTCGACGATGTGCAAGGCGGCATCCAGCTCAACATGCTGGTGAACGTGGAAATCGAGGGCATAGCCAAGCCCGCCTGCGTAGCGGAAGTCCTGAGTCGCCGCTATGAGTAAGCGCAAGAGCAAGCCATGAGCGAGATCGCGCGCATTCGCCTAGCCAGCATCGCCGACGCCCCACAGCTGGCGGCGATGTCGCGCGACACCATCGAGGAAGGCCTGCCCTGGCGCTATCGCGAGCCGGAGATGCTGCGCTTCATGCGCTCGCCGCGCTATAACGTGATCGTCGCCGACGTCGCCGACGGCAGCCTAGCCGGCTTCGCCGTCATGGGCTACGGCGAGAACGACGCCTACCTGGCCCTGCTGGCGGTGGCAACGCCGCAGCGCCGGCGCGGCATTGCCGGGCAGTTGCTCGACTGGCTGCTGCGCACCGGTGAAGTGGCGGGGGTGGAAAACATCGACGTCGAGCTGCGCGAGGACAACCGCATCGCGCACCACCTTTACGAATCGCGCGGCTTCGCGCCCGCCGGGCGCCGCCCCGGCGGCTATTACGGCGTGGTCAACCAGAACCGCATGCGCCTGCGCCTGCGGCAGCCCGCCACGAGTTGACAGGCCCGGCTCTTCATGCCGGCAGCGGATTCTTTTTGTAAGCCCAGACCATCAGGCCGATGCCGCCGATCACCATCGGCAGCGACAGCCATTGCCCCATCGACAGGCCGAGGGCCAGCAGGCCGAGAAAACTGTCCGGCTCGCGGGTGAACTCGGCGAGAAAACGGAACAGGCCGTAGCCGGCGAGAAAGAACCCGGCAATCGCCCCGGCCGGGCGCGGCTTGCGTGCATAGATCCACAAAAAGATGAACAGCAGCAGACCCTCGCCGGCGAACTGGTAGAGCTGCGAGGGATGGCGTGGAATGCCGTCACCCGCCTGCGGAAACACCATGCCCCAGGGTACGTCGGTGGGCCTGCCCCACAACTCGCCGTTGATGAAGTTGCCCAGACGGCCAAAGGCCAGGCCCAGGGGCACCGAAGGCGCGATGAAGTCCATTACGCTCCAGAAGCCGATTTTTTGCGCGCGGGCGTACAGCCACATCGCCACCAGCACGCCTAGAAAGCCGCCGTGGAAGGACATGCCGCCCTGCCAGATCTTGATCATGTCCAGCGGATGGGCGAAATATTCGGCCGGCTTGTAGAACAGAATGTAGCCCAGGCGGCCGCCGAGGATCACGCCGAGCACGCCATAGAACAGCGCATCGTCGATCATCTTGGCGTTCCAGCCGAGGTCGGGGCGTTTGGCCGCGCGGTAGCGCGACAAGGTGATGTAGGCGAGAAACGCCAGCAGGTACATCAGCCCGTACCAGCGCACCGAGAGCGGGCCGATGGAAAAGGCAATGGGATCGAAATTCGGATGGACTAGCGGATGCATTGCGCGGGTCGCCGCGGGGGCGCCGGTTGGATTCAGGTGCGGAATTGTGCCGCAAGTTCGATAAAGCGTTCGAGCACCGGCGTGACATGGTCGCGGCGCCAGGCCAGGCCCACCTCCAGCGCGGGCCGCGCGCCGGCCCGTTTTGACACGGCCGGCGCGCGCAACTTGCGGTAGCGCACGCCCGGGCGGCGCAGGCTCATGATCGACTGCGGCACCAGGGCGATGCCAATGCCCGCCGACACCAGCGAGATGATGGTCTGCATCTGGATCGCCTCCTGGGCGATGCGCGGGCTGAAGCCAGCGGCAGCGCAAGCGCCGAGGATGGCGTCGTACAGGCGCGGCGCCACCTGGCGCGGAATGCAGACCAGCGGCTCTTGCGCTAGGCCGGCCAGCGCCAGCGGGCCGCTCGCCGCTGCTTTCGGATGGCCCTCGGGCAGCGCGATCGCCAGGTCTTCCACCGTCAGGCGGCGGTACTCCAGTTGCTCGACATCGGCGGCGCGCGGCAGGGCTTCGGCTATCGGCCCGAGCAGGATGCCGATGTCGATGCGCCGCTGCAGCAAATCTTCCAGTTGTACGTCGGTGGTGGCTTCGCGCAATTGCACCCGCACGCCGGGGAAGCTGCGGGCGTATTCACGCAGCAGATCCGGCAGGAAGGAGTAGTCGACGATGGAAACAAAGGCCAGCTTGAGTTCGCCGGCGACGCCGGCGGCGGCAGCCTGGGCGATCGAAGGCAGGCGCTCGCCTTGCGCCAGCAGCGCGCGCGCCTCCGGCAGCAAGGCGGCACCGGCGGCGGTCAGGCGCACGCTGCGCTTGGTGCGCTCGAACAGCAGGGCGCCCATCTCCAGTTCCAGTTCCTTGATCGCCAGGGTGAGCGGGGGCTGGGTCAGGTTCAGGCGCGCGGCAGCGTGGCCGAAGTGCAGTTCTTCGGCCAGGATGACAAAGGCGTTCAGGCGTTTCAGGCTGAGCATGTCGTCGCTGCCCTATCGGTTGTTTCGATAAATACGTATTTTATATTAATAGGCACATAAAAATATATTGGACAGATATATGGGCAAAGTTTTAACGTGCTGCCTTCGTCGCGCCGTTTGCTTCGCTGTTTTCCCTGACCGGCCTTGCCTTGAAACCCGCCAACGCCTACCTCGCCCTCGCGCTGACCGCCCTGTTCTGGTCCGGCAACGTGCTGACCGGCCGCGCCCTAAACACCACGGTGGCGCCGGCGGTGCTGGCCTTCTGGCGCTGGGCGCTGGTACTGCTGGTGCTGCTGCCGCTGGTGGCGGGCGAACTGCGCGCGCGCGCCGCCGACCTGCGCCGTGCCTGGCGCACCATGGCACTGCTCGGCCTGCTGTCGACCAGCGTGTTCAACGCGCTGATTTTCGAGGCCCTGCGCTACACCAGCGCGGCCAACGCCGCCCTGCTCAATTCCTCGATTCCGGTGTGGACGGTGATCGCCGCCTGGCTGATCGCCCGCGAGCGCACCTCGCCGGCGCAGGCGCTGGGGCTGGCGGTGTCCTTTGTCGGCGTGTTTACGATATTGAGCCGCGGCGACTTCGCCACCCTGGCACGGCTAAGCATCAACCATGGCGACGCCCTGATGATGGGCGCGATGGTCATGTGGAGCATTTACGCGGTATGCCTGCGCCAGCGCCCGGCGGGCCTTTCGGCTTTCGCCTACCTGTGGGTGACAGGCGCCTTCGGCCTGGTGATGCTCTCGCCCTGGCTGGCCTATAGCCTGGCGAGCGGTGCCAGCTTGTGGCTGCCCGCCGCGGCCTGGGGCGGCGTGGTGTATCTCGCGGTATTTCCTTCGATGCTGGCCACTGCACTGTACAACCGCGCCGTCGACAGCCTGGGCGCGTCGCGCGCCAGCCAGGGCGTGCACCTGGTGCCGGTATTCGCCGCCCTGCTCGGCGCGCTGTTGCTGGACGAGCCGATCCGCGCCTATCACCTGGCGGGCTTCGCGCTGATCCTCGCGGGACTCGCCTGGGCGGCATATTTCACCCGTAACCAGGCACTGATGGCGCCCGAACCCGTGCGCTAGAATCGCGCCCTTTCCAATTGCTTCCTGTTTCACCACGACTAAACGGAGACTCCCACCATGGCCGACAACTGGCGTTCCAAACTCATCACCGGCGGCGTCAACCGCTCGCCCAACCGCGCCATGCTGCGCGCCGTCGGCTTCAAGGACGGGGATTTTGATAAAGCAATAATAGGCGTGGCCAACGGCCACTCCAACATGAACCCGTGCAATGCCGGCATCCAGCCGCTGGTCGATTCGGCGATGGCGGCGCTCGAGGAAGCCGGCGCCAAGCCGCAGGTGTTCGGCGTGCCCACCGTGACCGACGGTATCGGCATGGGCACCGAGGGCATGAAGTATTCGCTGATCTCGCGCGAGGTGATCGCCGACGCCATCGAGACCTCGATCAACGGCCAGATGATGGACGGCGCCCTGGTGGTCGGCGCCTGCGACAAGAACATGCCCGGCGGCATGATGGCTCTCGCCCGCATGAACGTGCCCGGCATCTATGTGTATGGAGGGACGATAAAACCCGGAACGTGGAAAGGCCAGCCGGTTAACCTGGTGTCGGCCTTCGAGGCGGTCGGCGGCATCACCGCCGGCAAGATGAGCCAGGAAGACTACGACGGCATCGAGCGCAACGCCTGCCCGACCCACGGCGCCTGCGGCGGCATGTACACCGCCAATACCATGAGTTCCTCCTTCGAGGCGCTGGGCATGAGCCTGCTGGGCTCTTCCTCGATGGCCAACCCGGACGGCGAAAAGGCCGACTCCGCCGCCGACTCCGCACGGGTGCTGGTGAACGCCGTGCGCAACAACCTGCGCCCGCGCGACATCATCACCAAGAAGTCGATCGAAAATGCCGCGACGCTGATCATGGCCACCGGCGGCTCGACCAACGCGGTGCTGCACTACCTGGCGATCGCCGACGCCGCCGATGTTGAGTGGACCATCGACGACTTCGAGCGTATCCGCAAGCTGACCCCGGTGTTGTGCGACCTCAAGCCCTCCGGCAAGTACATGATGACCGACCTGCACCGCGTCGGCGGGGTGCCCCTGGTGTTGAACATGCTGCTGGAACGCGGGCTGATCCACGGCGACTGCATGACCATCACCGGCAAGACCCTGGCAGACGAGCTGAAGAAGTGGAAGGCCCGCCCGGACAAGGACCAGGACGTGGTGCGCCAATGGGAAAACCCGATGTACGCGCAGGGCCACCTGGCCATCCTCAAGGGCAACCTGGCGCCGTTCGGCTGCGTGGCGAAAATCACCGGCCTGAAGAGCCACCACATCACCGGCCCGGCGCGGATTTGCAATTCGGAAAACGAGTCGATGGCCTTGATCACCGCGGGCAAGGTCAAGCCCGGCGACGTGCTGGTGATCCGCTACGAAGGCCCGAAGGGCGGCCCGGGGATGCAGGAGATGCTGGCTCCGACCTCGGCCTTGATCGGCCAGGGCCTCGGCGACTCCGTCGGTCTCATTACCGACGGCCGCTTTTCCGGCGGCACCTGGGGCATGGTGGTCGGCCACGTCACGCCGGAAGCCTATGAGGGCGGCCTGATCGGCCTGATCGAGGAAGGCGACTCCATCACCATCGACGCCGACAAGCTGCTGCTGCAGCTGAACGTGCCGGACGACGTCATCGCCAAGCGCCGCGCGGCGTGGAAGCAGCCGGCGCCGAAGTACACCCGCGGCCTGATGGGCAAGTACATCAAGCTGGTGTCGCCCGCCAACAAGGGCGCGGTGACGGACCGCTAGTCAGGTGGTGGGCAGGCGGTGCATCCTGATGCACCGCCTTGCCCTCGCCTGTATTGAAGCTCAGCCGCCGATGTCGGACAGCTGGACTTCGTATTTCTCCTTCGGCTGGGCGTTTTCCTCGCTGTCCTCGTCGACCTTCATGAAGGCCTCGGCCAGCTTGAAGCTCAGCTTGGCGATGGTCTCCGGAGTCGGCTTGGCCTTGTCCGGTTCGCCCGGCGAAAGCGCGATGCGGCTCACCATGTCGACGTAGATGAGCGCGGCCAGTTCTTTGACGCGGGTCGCTGCCATGATGATGCTTTCAGAGTGATTTGAATCCGCATGCTACGCCGATTTGGCGGCAGCACGCGGCGGCGCGTCGCGCGCGCCCTTTTCCTCGGTCAGCTTGAGCAGGATGTCGGCGTACCAGGCGCAGTTCAGGCCCAGCGCCTCGTCGAGCTCAAGGTCGCGCGAGCCGACGTCCAGGCGCCCGGAGTGCACGCCCAGCAACATCCACGGCAAATCCGCCTGCGCCGGCGTCGGCTTGGCGATGCGGCACACCACCGGCGCGCCGCTGGTGCCGCGATGGGTGCGCGCGTCGGTGAGGAAATAGCCGTTGCCCTGGAAGCGCAGGCCGAAGGAAGAGGCGACGATCGCCTGGCGCGCCACCGGCATGTGATGCAGGTTGTCGTGAAAGCCGAGCGGAAAGCCGACCACCAGCAGCGAGGTGCCGAGCTCGATGGCGTCGTCCGCGCCGGGCAAGTGGGCCGGCGTGAAGGCGCGGTACAACGCGCCCTTGGGCAAGGCATCGCGCTCGATTTCAAGCACCGCGACGTCGATATCCCCGGCCGCGTCCAGACCCTCGCGCCAGACGCTCTTGCGGTCGCGGTACAGGGGCATCGAAAAGCCGGTGGAAAGCGCCAGATTGTCCGGGTCGATGTGCAGCTCGATCTCGATGCGGTCGGGGTAGTGCTTGCTTTTTTCGTCGCTCAATACGTGACCGCTGGTCACCAGATACAGGCGTTCGTCACGCTCGAAAAAAAAGCTGCTGGCATTGGTCAGCAGGCGCGTGCCGAGGAAAGTGCACAGGCGCGCGGCGGTGAGCGGCAGGGGTTCGATCATCTATTGGGGCGGTGGCTGTTTCCGGGGTTCAGGTGCGTGCCCGAGCATACGCCTTCCGCGGCGGGCTGCACACGGCTGTGCCGAGGTCGCGGTGGCGGAGGAATCGGGCAATCAGCGGGAGGCAACCGGCGCACCGGTCATGCGCCCGGTCCAGGGCGTCACCGCGTCCCCCTTGAAAATCCGCCCGAATACCCCTACTAATAGCGGATGCCCTGGCCTGTCGCCGCCCTGAAATACCGCTGATGAACCGATTCGCACTATTCGGTGTCTCCGCCCTGCTGCATGCCTACATCGGCCTGCGCCTGGTGCCCGACCTCGGCACCTGGGCGCCGGCCAATTTGCTGCTGCTGTCCTGGCTGGTGTTTTCCGCCGCCCTGATGCCCCTGAGCCTGATGCTGCGGCGCGCGGAGGCCGGCGCCAGCGGCGACGCGCTGGCCTGGGCCGGCATGTTGTGCATGGGCGTGTTTTCGTCGCTGTTTGTGCTCACCGTGCTGCGCGATGCCATGCTCGTGGCCTACATCAGCCTGCAGTGGCTGCTGCCCAATCTCGACTGGGGCAACTGGCAGGCCGATTCCGCCCTGGCGGTGCCGCTGGCCTCGTTTTTCATCAGCCTGGTCGGCTTTTTCAACGCCCGGCGCACCGCGCCGGTGGTGCGGGTGGACGTGCCGATCGCCGGGCTGCCGGCGGGGTTGCATGGTTTTTTGATCGCGCAAATCAGCGACGTGCACGTCGGACCGACCATCAAGGGACCTTATGTCGAGTCCATCGTCGGCGCGGTGAACCGCCTCGGTGCCGACATGGTGGCGATCACCGGCGACCTGGTCGACGGCACGGTGGCGCAACTCAAGGCGCACGTGGCACCCCTGGCCCAGTTGAAGTCGCGCCACGGCACCTTTTTCGTCACCGGCAACCATGAATACTATTCCGGCGCGCATGCCTGGGTGGCCGAATTGCGCCGCCTCGGGCTGAACGTGCTGATGAACCAGCACGTGGTGCTGGAACACGGCGCGGGCGCGCTTGCCGTGGCAGGGGTGACCGATTTCGGCGCCGGCCATTTCGACCCGGCCCAGGCGAGCAGCCCGCAGGCGGCGATTGCCGGCGCCCCGGGGCATGCGGTGAAGCTGCTGCTGGCGCACCAGCCGCGCAGCGCGCCGGCCGCCGCCGCGGCGGGGTTTCACCTGCAATTGTCCGGCCACACCCACGGCGGGCAGTTTTTGCCGTGGAATTTCTTTGTGCGCTTCCAGCAGCCGTTCACCGCCGGGCTGAACCGTTTGCACGATCTGTGGGTCTATACCAGCCGCGGCACCGGCTATTGGGGTCCGCCGCAACGGTTCGGCGCGCCCTCGGAAATCACCCTGTTGCGCCTGGTGCCGGGGGCCTGATCCGCCCAGGCGCAAGCCGGGCCGCCCTGGGCCGGAAACGCCGCCTTCCCGGCTGGCAAGTTTGGCAATAATCTGCTATACTTGCAGAGTTAAAAGGTGGCTTTGTTCGTATTTCGACAGTCGTTGTTCGGTTGCCGCTGCCCAGCCCCCAGGCCGGGCTTTGTTTTTCCGGCTCTGCGGGTCGGAAGTTTGTTTGTTAAATGGGCAAGTGTGCCCATTTTTTGTTTGTGGCGCCGGACACGCATTTTTTCTCATCCGGCGGTGAAACATGGATTTGGCGGAACTGATTGAAACCACGGTCACCGGCCTGGGCTACGAGCTGGTGGACGTCGAACGGAGCAATCGGTCCCAGTTGCTGCGGGTGTTCATCGATTTGATGCCCGAGCAGGCTGCAAAGGCGGCGGACAAGCGGCCCGGCAAAAAGAAGATGGGCGCGATGATCAGCGTCGAAGACTGCGAAAAGGTGAGCCGCCAGCTCACTTATGCCTTCACGGTGGAAAACATCGAGTACGACCGCCTGGAAGTGTCTTCGCCGGGGCTGGACCGGCCGCTGAAAAAGCCGGCTGATTTCGAGCGTTTTGCCGGTGAGGAAGTGGCGTTGAAGATGCGCAAGGCGCCGGGTGGCGCCTTTGGCATACGCAAGAACTTCCAGGGCATTGCGCGGTACGCCGATGGCAAGGCGATGCTGGAAGTGGAAGGCCAGCTGGTGGACATCGATTTCACCCTGCTGGACAGGGCGCGGCTGGTGCCGCGTTATGAGTTTTGACGGGTTGGGCGTTTTTTACGCAAAGACCTTAAGACGAGAATTCAGGAGTTTGGTATGAGCCGGGATATTTTGCTGTTGGCAGACGCGCTGGCGCGCGAAAAGAGCGTGGACAAGGACGTCGTGTTCACCGCGCTGGAGCAGGCGATCGCCTCCGCCACCAAGAAGCGCTTCAAGGGCGAGGCCGACGTGCGCGTGGCGATCGACCGCGAAACCGGCGACCATGAGGCCTTCCGCCGCTGGCAGGTGGTCTACGAGCCCGACCTCGAAAACGAAGACAACCAGATCGGCATCACCGACGCCCGCGACGAAGACCCGGAAGTACAGATCGGCGACTTCATCGAAGAGCAGCTCGAGCCGATCGAATTCGGCCGCATCGGCGCGCAAGCGGCGAAGCAGACCATCCTGCAAAAAATCCGCGACGCCGAGCGCGACCAGATCCTCAACGACTTCCTCGACCGCAACGAGAAGCTGATCAACGGCACCGTCAAGCGGGTCGAAAACCATCGCATCCTGATCGAATCGGGCCGGGTCGAAGCCGCCCTGCCGCGCGACCAGATGATCCCGAAGGAAGTGTTCCGCGTCGGCGACCGCATCCGCGCCTTCATCTACAAGATCGACCGTACCCAGCGCGGCCCGGCCGTCGTCGTCTCGCGCACCACGCCCGACTTCATCAAGGCGCTGTTCGAGCTGGAAGTGCCGGAAATCGAGGAAGGCCTGCTGGAAATCAAGTCGGCCGCCCGCGACGCTGGCGTGCGCGCGAAGATCGCCGTCTTCACCACCGACCGCCGCATCGACCCGATCGGCACCTGCGTCGGCATGCGCGGCTCGCGCGTGCAGGCCGTCACCAATGAGCTGGCCGGCGAGCGCGTCGACATCATCATCTGGTCGCCCGATCCCGCCCAATTCGTCATCGGCGCCCTGGCGCCGGCGCAAGTCTCCTCCATCGTGGTGGACGAAGAAAAACACAGCATGGACGTGGTGGTGGACGAGGAAAACCTGGCCATCGCCATCGGCCGAGGCGGGCAGAACGTGCGCCTGGCGTCTGAGCTCACAGGTTGGGAAATCAACCTGATGACGATGGAAGCGTCGCAGAAAAAGCAGGAAATCGAGACCGCCGCCACCCGCGCCCTGTTCATGGAAAAGCTCGACGTGGACGAGGAAGTCGCCAACATCCTGATCGAGGAAGGCTTTTCCACGCTGGAAGAAGTGGCCTACGTGCCGATCACCGAAATGCTGGAAATCGAAAGCTTCGACGAAGACACGGTCAACGAGTTGCGCGACCGCGCCCGCAACGCCCTGCTGAACGCGGCGATTGCTTCCGAGGAATCGCTCTCCGGCGTGCAGGACGACCTGCTGTCGCTCGAAGGGATGAACCGCGAACTGGCCGCCAAGCTGGCCGGTGCCGCGATCAAGACCCGCGACGACCTGGCCGAACTGGCGGTGGACGAATTGCAGGAAATCGAACCGGCATTGGGCGACGACGCCGCCAAGGCGCTGATCATGAAGGCGCGCGCCCACTGGTTCGACGGTGAAGGGGAGAAAGCTGCGTAAGTGCTGACGCTGCCTAGCGCAGCCTCGGGCTTGCATTTCTCCTTTTTACCCTTATGAAAGACATCCATGGCCACTAATACCGTTGCCCAATTTGCTGATGAATTGAAAATGCCAGTCGCCGTGCTCGTCGAGCAGCTGGCGGCCGCCGGCGTGAGCAAGCAAAACGGCACCGAGACCGTCACCGAGACGGACAAGGCCAAGTTGCTCGACCACCTGCGCAAGAGCCACGGCGCCGCCGGCGCCGACAAGAAGAAGATCACCCTGACGCGCAAGTCGACCTCCGAAATCAAGCAGGCCGACTCCAGCGGCAAGGCGCGCACCATCCAGGTCGAGGTGCGCAAGAAGCGCGTCCTGGTGCAGCGCGACCCGCAGGCCGAAGCCGCCGCTGCCGCCGCCGCGCTCGCCGAAGCGACCCCGGCCCCTGAAGCCGCTCCCGAGCCGGAACCGGTGATCGAGGCGCAGATTCCTGTCGCCGTGCCGGAACCGCTGCCGGAGCCGGAACCCGTGGTCGCTGTCGCGCCGGAGCCCGAACCGGAACCCGAACCGATAGCCGAGCCGGAACCCGAGGTGGTGGCCGAGGCCAAGCCGGAGCCGGAAGCTGCCGGTGCGGCGCCCGCCGCCCCGCGCAGCGGCGCGCCCACGCGCGTGCGCGTATCGGTGATCGACGAAGCCCAGCGCAAGATCCGCGAGGACGAAGAACGCCGCTCGCTGGCCCTGCGCGAGCGCCAGACCAGCGAACTGGCGGCCAAGCAGGAACGCGAACGCCGCGAAACGGCCGAGCGCGAAGCGCGTGCCGTCCAGGCGAAGATCGACGCCGAGAAGGCGCGGGTCGCGCTTTCCACCGGTACCCTGCACAAGCCCGCCGCCAAGCCGGGCGACGACAAGAAAGCGGTCAAGAAGCCGGCCAAGACGCAAGCCGTGCTGGGCGCTGTCGCCTGGCAGGGCGACGACGCGGCGAAGAAAAAAGTCATCAAGACGCGCGGCGATGTCGGCGGCGCTTCCGGCTGGCGCGGCCCCAAGCAGCGCCACCACAAGTCTTCGCACGACGAAGCCTCCGCCTTCCAGGCGCCGGCCGAGCCGCAGACCCGTGAAGTGCACGTGCCCGAAACCATCACCGTGGGCGACCTCGCCCACAAGATGTCGGTGAAGGCGGCCGAGGTGATCAAGTCGCTGATGAAGATGGGCCAGATGGTGACCATCAACCAGGTACTGGACCAGGACACCGCGATGATCGTGGTGCAGGAGCTCGGCCACGAGGCCGTCGCCGCCAAGCTGGACGATCCGGAAGCCTACCTGGTCGACCCGGCCGAAATCCACCCCGACGCCGTGCCGGAGCCGCGCGCCCCGGTGGTGACGGTGATGGGCCACGTCGACCACGGCAAGACCTCGCTGCTGGACTACATCCGTTCCTCCCGCGTCGCCCATGGCGAGGCCGGCGGCATCACCCAGCATATCGGCGCGTATCACGTCGAGACCGCCAAGGGCATGATCACCTTCCTCGACACCCCGGGCCACGAGGCGTTCACCGCCATGCGTGCCCGCGGCGCCAAGGCCACCGACATCGTCATCCTGGTGGTGGCGGCCGACGATGGCGTGATGCCGCAGACCAAGGAAGCGATTGCCCACGCAAAGGCGGCGGGCGTGCCGATCGTGGTCGCCATCAACAAGATCGACAAGCCGGACGCCAATCCGGAGCGTGTGACGCAGGAACTGGTGTCCGAGTCGGTGATTCCCGAAGCCTTCGGCGGCGACACCCAGTTCGTCGAAGTCTCGGCGCGCACCGGCCAGGGCATCGACGAGTTGCTCGACGCCGTGCTGCTGCAGGCCGAAGTGCTGCAACTGACCGCGATCAAGGATGCGCCGGCGCGCGGCCTGGTGATCGAATCGCGCCTGGACAAGGGCAAGGGCCCGGTCTCCACCGTGCTGGTATTGAGTGGCACCCTGAAGCGCGGCGACATGCTGCTGGCGGGCGCCGCCTTCGGCAAAGTGCGCGCGATGCTGGATGAACTCGGCCATAACCTGACCGAAGCCGGTCCCTCGATCCCGGTCGAGATCCAGGGCCTGTCGGACGTGCCGGCGGCCGGTGAAGAAGTGGCGATGATCCCCGACGAGCGCAAGGCGCGTGAAATCGCCATGTTCCGCCAGGGCAAGTTCCGCGACGTCAAGCTGGCGCGCCAGTCGGCCTCCAAGCTGGAGAACATCCTGGAGTCGATGGGCGAGGAAGAGGCCAAGGTCCTTCCCCTTATCGTCAAGACCGACGTGCAGGGTTCGCAGGAAGCTTTGGTGCAGGCGCTGACCAAGCTTTCCACCTCCGAAGTGAAGGTGCAGGTGGTGCATGCGGCGGTGGGCGGCATCTCGGAGTCGGACGTCAACCTGGCGATCGCCTCCAAGGCGGTGATCATCGGCTTCAACGCCCGCGCCGACGCCTCGGCGAAAAAGCTGGCCGAGAACAACGGCGTCGACATTCGCTACTACAACATCATTTACGACGCGGTCGACGAGATCAAGGCGGCGATGTCGGGCATGCTGTCGCCGGAAAAGCGCGAGCAGATCCTCGGCATGGTGGAAATCCGCAACGTCTTCAAGATCACCAAGATCGGCACCGTAGCGGGCTGCTATGTGCTCGACGGCCTGGTCAAGCGTGGCTCTTCGGCGCGCCTGCTGCGCGCCAACGTGGTGATCTGGACCGGCGAACTCGACTCGCTCAAGCGCTTCAAGGACGACGTGCGCGAGGTCAAGGCCGGCTTCGAATGCGGCCTGTCGCTGAAGAACTACAACGACATCGAAGTGGGCGACCAGCTCGAGATCTTCGAAGTCCAGGAAGTGGCAAGAACTTTGGCCTGAACGATTTCGGGTCCGGCGCAAGCCGGACCCGATGTTGCGGCGAAGGAAAACCTATGCGCCACCAGAACAAGGGCTTTGCCCGCGCCGATCGCGTCAACGAGCAGATTCGCCGTGACCTGGCCGACCTGATCCGCACCGAACTGAAAGACCCGCGCATCGGCATGATCAGCCTGACCGCGGTGGAGGTGACGGCGGACTACGCGCACGCCACCGTCTATTTCACCACCATGACGGACCGCACGGCGGTGCCGAGCATTCTCGCCGGCCTGAAAAAGGCCTCGGGTTTTTTGCGCCTGATGCTGGGCAAGCGCATCAAGATCCACCAGATTCCCGAACTGCATTTCAAGTTCGACGAAAGCCTGGAGCGTGGCATCGAGCTTTCGCAGCTGATCGAACAAGCCAACTCCGTGCGCGCCAAAGAAGATTAAGGTCGTTCAGGTAAAAGTAAAAACCTACCTTTACCTGGGATAAATCAGTTTGAAATCGCCGGCAAAGCCGGACGATTTCAAAATAAAAAGCGACGAGCCAAGCGTGAATCAGACGCCCAAACGCCCTCCCCGCCAGCGCATCGACGGTGTGCTGTTCATCGACAAGCCGGTGGGCCTGACTTCGAATGGCGTGCTGGGCGTGATCAAGCGCCTGTACAACGCCGACAAGGCCGGCCACACCGGCACCCTCGACCCGTTTGCCACCGGCCTGCTGCCGGTCGCCCTGGGCGAAGCCACCAAGTTCTCCGGGCATTTGCTGGACGCCGACAAGACCTACCTGGCCACCATGCGCCTGGGGGTGACCACCACCACCGCCGACCTCGAAGGCGAAGTGCGCCAGACCCGGCCGGTCAAGGTCAGCGATGCCCAGCTCGCCGCGGCGCTCACCGCCCACACCGGCGCCATCAGCCAGATTCCGCCGATGTATTCCGCGCTCAAGCGCGACGGCAAGCCGTTGTACGAATACGCGCGCGCCGGCGAGACGCTGGAGCGCGAGCCGCGCCAGGTAATGATCCACGCGCTGGACCTGGTCGCGCGCGACGGCGACAGCGTGAGCTTTCGCGTCACCTGCAGCAAAGGCACCTACGTGCGCACGCTGGCGGAGGACATCGGCGAGACCCTGGGCTG
>DATAZV010000167.1:0-2725 GCA_036271855.1 Burkholderiales bacterium | reverse complement strand
CGTCGCCTGGGCCTTCGACGACCTCTATTACCTGGAGCGCGCCTGCATGCACCAGGTGCTGGCGGTGCAGGGCGCCGCCGGCAAACCATTGCGCCGGGTGCCAGACGAAATCTGCGCCCGCGTCGCCGAGCAAATCGCCGGTGAGCGCCAGCAGAGTGACTTGTTCTTCGACTCGGTCAAGCGCATGCTGGACCGCGACGAGCCGGGCTGGTCCGCCCTTTAGGCTTTCACTTCGCCCTGCGCCTGGTAGGCCGCCGGCGTCATGATCCGAAAGCCGACGTGCGCATACTTGCGCCGCGCCAGGTCCAATAGTGCGCGGTCCTTGGTCAGCAGGTAATCGGCCCGCGCCGCGCGCGCCAGTTCAAGAAACTTCTGGTCGTCCGCATCGCGGCACAGCGGCAGCGGCGGCAGGGCGGCACCATCCGCCGCACCGGCCGCGACAGGCTGCGCCACCCGCAGGCATTCGGCCAGCGCCCGCGCCTGGGCTTCCGGTGCCAGCACCTGTTTGCGCAGTGAGTAATCCAGCACCCGCCGCAGTTCTTCCGCGCAGGCAGCGTCGATGAATATCACCACTTCACCCGCGCCCTGCGCCGCACGCAGAGGCGTGATCTGCGGGTCGTCGAACACCAGCCAGTCCAGCCACACATTGGTATCCAGCACCAGCCGGACCGGCACCGCCACCCGCTGTTACTCCGCCAGCAGCCGGTCGAGGTCGGCGACGATCGCCGCGGTATCGACCGCCGCGCGGCCCTGGTAGCGCATCAGGATGCGCGAGGGCAGGTCGATCAGGCGCGGGTCGGGGGTGCGGATGTTTGCCGCCACGTTGAGCACCGAGGTCAGATGGGTCGCCTTGAAGCCGGGCAGGGCGCGGTCCACCGCATCGAGCACCGCGTTTTGCGCCTTGGCAATGCCGGCCAGCAGTTCGGCGAGTTGTTCGTGGTTCATATTCTTCTCCCTGAAATGGATGCAACGATGTCGGTGACTGCCCGTAGCATACGCTAGGGTCAATGCAGCATGCGCCAGAGCACCGGCCCGGCAAGCGAAAGCCAGACCACCACGATCCAGATCACGGAAATGAACACCGCCGCCGAGCCCATGTCCTTGGCGCGTCCGGCGAGCGGGTGGCGCTCCAGCGAAACCCGGTCCACCACCGCCTCGATGGCGGAATTGACGATCTCGGTGATCAGCATCAGCACCACCGAGCCCAGCAACCAGAGCTTTTCCATCGTTCCCAGAGGCAGCCACAGCGCCACCGGCACCAGCACGCAGGCGGCGATCAATTCCTGGCGAAAGGCCGCCTCGTGGCGCACCATGTGGTTCAAGCCCTGGGTCGAGTACTTGAGGGCCTTGGCCAGGCGCCCGAAGCCGTCGGTGCTTTTGAATTCGCTTTTGCTCTCGTCCATGGTTTTTTTTGCTGGAGGTCGATTCGATGGGGCGCATCTTATCAAGCCTGCGGCCCGCGATTTGCGAAACGCGTGGGGATGATGTGACCCCTGCGTGACCGCCGCATGTCAAAATCCGCCTCCATGACCAAGCTTGCTCCCACCCTCGAAAGCCTGCGTATCGCCGCTGTGCGCCGCTCCCTGTTCGCCCCTGTCGGCCTGGCCGCGGCGATTGAGCGCCTGGGCTATGTGCAGGCCGACCCGATCCGCGCCCCCGCCCGCGCGCAAGACCTGATCCTGCGCCACCGCGCCCGCGGCTACCGCGACGGCGACCTCGAGCGCCGCTATCACCAGGTCGGCGCCGAGGAAGACGTGCTGCACAACTACGGATTCGTGCCGCGCTCGGCGCAGGCCTGGCTGCACCCGCGCGTCGGCATCCGCTGGCGCCGCTCGCAGCCGGCCCTGGAAGAGCAGGTGTTTGCCTTCATGGCCGGGCGCGGCCCCACTCATCCGCGCGAGGTGGATGCGCATTTCGGCATCGGCGCCGTCGCCACCGTCTGGGGCAGCAGGAGTTCCAGAACCACCCGTGCCCTCGACCACCTGCACTACCAGGGGCGCCTGCGGGTCGCGGGGCGCCAGCAGGGCATCCGCCTGTACGAGACGTCCTCGCACCTGCATGCCATCTACGCCAGCCCGCCGGCTGCCGAGCATCAGCTCGAGGGCGCGGCCATGACTCTGCTGCGCCTGTATGCGCCGCTGCCGGTATCGAGCTGGCGCCAGTTGGTCACCATGCTGCGCTACGGCGCGCCGCAACTGGTGCCGCAGCTGCGCAAATTTCCCGAGCTGCTGCTGCGCCTGCGCGAGCAGGGGCTGATCCGCGAAGCGAAAGTCGAGGGCGTGGATTACGCCTGGCCGGCAAACGAGCGCCTGGGTGGTGCCGAACCGCCGCGCAAGGTCCGCCTGCTGGCCCCCTTCGACCCGGTGGTGTGGGACCGGCGCCGCTTCACCCACCTGTGGGGCTGGAACTACCGCTTCGAAGCCTATACGCCGCCAGCCAAGCGCCGCCTGGGCTACTACGCCCTGCCTATCCTCTGGGGGCACGAGGTGGTCGGCTGGGCCAACGCCAAGGCCGAAGCCGGCTCGGGCAAGCTGGAGATCGAGGCCGGGCTGGCGACACTCAAGGGCCGGCCGCGCGAGTTCAAGCGCGAACTGGAAACCGAAATTGAAAGCCTGCGCGAGTTTCTCGGGGTGGAGCGGGTGGGCCGGTTGCGCTGGTTAGCCTGATCCGGCAGCTACTACAAGTGTGGTGGCGAGATCTTCCATGCCTCCAAAACCACAGTAAA